>JAEEHL010000103.1 GCA_016280825.1 Verrucomicrobiota bacterium | reverse complement strand
GCCGCTCACCTTCGTCGCCCACGGAACGGACGGGAACTCGTAGGGCTGCGAACCGGTCTTCGTCGTCCAAAGAAGACTGTTGCCCATCGTGCTCGTGTCGGCGACATCCTGCCCGTGCGTCGGCTCGCCGAATTCCGTCTTCGCCTCGCGCCCGAGCATGAACGCCGCGCCCGCCCAGTAGCCGAGCCATCCGTCGCCCGTCGCATCGCAGTAGAGCGGCGCGACGAACCTGCGCCGTGCGCCCGTCTCGACATGGCGCGCATCGACGGCGACGATCTTCCTCTGCGCATTCGTCACAATGCCGTACGCGCGCCAGCCAAGGTGAGTGGCGACGCCTTTGCCCTGGACATACGCAAGCCGGTTCGCGTCGTCCGTCTTCTTGTCCTTCGCGTTCTCCGACTTGTTCTTCACGGCATTGACGATCCAGTGGTATTCGTCGCCTTCTTTCTCCGTCCTGACGCGCACTTCGTCGCTCGCGTTTCCGCCGAGCATGGGACGGTCCTGCACGAGCGCAACGGACATCCCGGCGTCCGCCGCCGCGACCGCCGCGCACGTTCCCGCGATGCCACCGCCCACGACAACGAAATCCGCCTCGACGACGTCCTCCGGCGCGGCGGATTCGCCGCGCTTCTCCGCGCGCCACGCAGCTAAGGCCGCGGCTTCGTTCGGCGGCGCGGCGGCCGAAGTGTCGGATGTCAGATAGACGGCGTCGCAACGGCCCTCGAAACCGGTGCGGTCGACAAGGGAAACCGCGTGGAAACCCTTCTCCAGATTCACAACGCCCGCGTCGACCCATCCCCAGTCGGGCGGCGCAACGCCCAGCTCGTTGGGGAACTCCGTGCCGTCGATCGCAATGGCGAAGCGCCCCGGCTTCTCGCCGTCATAGTCGGGCGTCCAGTCTCGCGTCCTCACCCAGGCGCGGACAGGACCAGTTGCTCCAAGGCGCACCCTCGTCGTCGCGTTCGCTACAGGCACGCCCCTTCCGTGTGCCAGAAGATACGGCGAGCCCATGACGTCGACGAACTGCGGATCGACAACCCATTCGCCCTTCTCGTCGAACGACTCCGCCTCTATGAGAACGCTGGCGGGTCCCGACTCGATCGCGGCGCGGATTGCGGCCGCCCAGCGCTCCGCCATCAGGCGCGCGCCCGTCTCGTTGGGATGGACCATGTCGCTGATGCAATATGTCTCGTAGTCCCATCCATCCGCCATGTCAACAACGACGACCGGCGAATCCACCGTATTGAGACGGGATGCCAGCACGCCGATCGCCTCGTTGAGAGTGGGGATGTACTGGTACTTCGGAAGCTTCCCGCTCGTGATGACCTTCGCCTCGAGAACTACGACTTTCGGATTCTTCGCGCGCGCCGCGGCGATGATCTGCGCATGCGCGTTCGTGACCGCGGCGACGACGGACGGAACGTTCGCCGCGTCCGACGCGTCGTAGTTGTGACCGGAGTGGAGCAAGAGGAAGTCCGCGCGATCGCCCTCGGCGTTGGCAATGTACTTCGCCGCAACTTGCGCGGCATTCTGCCCGCTCCAACCCTCGCTCGGAAGCGCCGAACCCGAATAGGACGACACGTGCGAGCCCTTCCACGCGACGTTCGTGTAGCCAAGCGCCGCAAGCGCGTCGGGAAGGTAGAGCCGGTAGGTCCACCGCTGCAAGGTGGCGTTCTGGGTCATTCCTTCGGTGATGGAATCGCCCACGCAGCACACCGAAAACTGCGGTTCGCCGGCCGGGGGAACTGGCGGATCGTCCTGCCCCGGATCGGGGAGAGGATCGCCACCCGAGAAAAGCTGTATCTCGGAAATGCCGTTGTAGTTGAGGTTGCTCTTGCTGTCGTCCCAGTCGTCCAGCGCGACAAGCGCAACGAAACGCGCATTCACGGGGCTCGCCACCGTGAAGTACTCGCCCGTGTAGCTCGCCGTGCCCGATGCCTGCGCGAACTGATTGGAAAGCACAAGCGTGTAGTTCTGCTGGATGCCGTCCGCCGAGGTCTGCCATGTCCCTTGCGTCGAAACATAAAGCTTGAACTCTCGCACGCCGCGAATGGTGCAGGGCTTTCCCGCTGTGTCATTTGCACTAAAATTGAAGTTGTAAAGCCGCACGGCGTCGATGCGTTGCGTTGCGCCAAGGTCGACCTGTATGTACCAGGGGAACGATCCTGTGTTGTTCGCCGAGAGCATGAACATCGTATTGTCCGCCGTCGTGCCGCACGTACCGTCCGAAGAAATCCCGCTCCCGTCGAACGCGCGGATCGCCTCGCGACTGCTGTTATAGGCCGAGGGCGTGCCGGCCGCCGTCGTGCCGGCAATGGCCTTCGCGGAGTCCAGTCCCGACAAATCGATGAAACTGACGGCATCTCCACGGGCTGCGCAGATCAGACAGAGTACAGAGGCGAATGCGATGGCATGCGAGGTCATGTGTCATCTCCTGTTGTCGATATGGGTGTTCGAATCACCATCTCGTAGGCTCTCCTTGTTTCCTTAAATTATACACTAAAACATCTTGATCCGCGCGAGGTCGATCCCGTAAAGACAGACCGGCGCCCCCGTCAGCCG
>JAEEHL010000102.1 GCA_016280825.1 Verrucomicrobiota bacterium | reverse complement strand
GGCGGCGAAAGCCACCTGTGGTCGAGCCTCCCGCGGCCCGCGCTCTGCCAGCCGGCGGTGAACACGTCGCCGTGCCGCCCTTCCCGCGCGTCGAGGTTGGTCGAGGCCGTCCGCTCCCTATGGAATATCCGCCAGTCCACGTGATCTACAGCGGCCGCAGGAAGAACGCGTCGTGCGTGATCGCAAACGCCCAGTCCTCGGGCATGCGCTTCAATTCGTGCCCTGCGCCCCACGTGTCGGTGAAGAGGATTTCGCTAGTCTTCTGGTTGTACCCTATTATGAGGCGCATGTGGCCGCCTGCCGACTGCGGAATGCCGGGCTCGGGGAACATCCCGAGCGTGACCCCCCAGAGGATCGGCACGCCCTGGTCGATCTGCGTCTTCACGGTCGAGAGGAACTTCTTGTAGCGGGAGTCCTTGACGCGCATCTTCTTCAGGATCTTCGGCTTCATCGCCGCCCTTATCCCGCCGACGTCTATCATGCAGCCCTTCGTGAACGTCCCCATGTCGATCTCGCGGGCCTTCTCGGCCTTGGCGGCCTTGTTGTACATCGCGACTTCCTTCTCTATGTCGCCGACCGTCCCGCTCATCCTCACCACGTCCTCGTAGCCGAGGTGCTTTTTCGAGGCCATGAGCTTGACGGTATCGACCATCTTGTCGACCGACGTCCCGCCCTTCGCCTCGGTGCCCGCGATCTGCGCGATCTCGTGCTCGTCTATCTCGTGGCCGAAGTAGCGCATCACGCGCTCGCCCACGGCCGCCGCGCAGTAGCCCTTCTGCCCCTGGTCGACCATCGGCACGTTCTGTATCCAGACGTCGCCCTCGTTGTTCTTCGTGACGTTCGCCTTGAACTTCGCCTTGAGGGCGCCCGTGGACATCGGCTTTGCCGCGCGCTTCAGGCGCTGCTTGTCGTCCTTCGGGCAAAGCGTCACGCGCACGAACTGCGCGACGCGCTCCTTCTTCTTCGGGTTGTTCACGCCCCAAGTGAGCTCGACCGTCGGATCGACCTTGTCCCACTTCTTCGTATAGCTGTAGCCCTCGTCGGGCAGCTTCTGGCAGGCCGGGTTGCCGATCTTCCCGCGCGGCTCGACCTTCGAGGCGATCGAGGCGAGGAACTTCTGGAGGTCGGCGTCGCCAAGCGGCTCGCCCGTCTTGTCGTCGCCCCGGTTGTATAGGCTCATCTCGACGCGCCGCGCCCCCCCCGGCCCGTAGTAGATGCGAGCCTCCCAGACGTCGATGCCGTGCCATGTGCATGTGCCGCGCCTGAGGCAGTTCACGATGTCGCGCTTCTGCGAGGCGAACTCGAAGCCGTACTTGGCGTTGTCGACCGTGAAGTCGACGGCGCTCTCCTCCCATGCCTGCTTTTCCGCGAAGATCTTTCCGAGGTCGCAGGTGCCGATGGCGACGGCCGCTATTAGCGAGAGCATGGCCTTACCTCTTCTTGGCGGGGGTTTGCGCGGCGGCGGGCGCGGACTTCACGAGCTCCACGATCTTCGCCGTCACGTCGGGATTGGCCTTAAGGTACTCGATCGTGCCGAGCGAGCCCTGCGCGAGGTTGTCGTCGCCGAAGACGAGCCAGCTGCCGCGCTTCTCCACTATGCCGCGCGCAAGCGCCGCGTCGAGGACGGAGCCCTCGTAGGAGATGCCGCACGTGTAGAGGATGTCGAACTCGGCTTCGGTAAAGGGCGGCGCGACCTTGTTCTTCACCACCTTGACGCGCGTCCTGTTGCCGACGACCTGGCCGGCCGTGTTCTTGATGGCGCCGATTCTCTGCACCTGCAGGCGCACCGAGGCGTAGAACTTCAAGGCCTTGCCGCCTGGCGTCGTCTCGGGGTTCCCGAACATTACGCCTATCTTCTCGCGCACCTGGTTCGTGAAGATGAGGAGCGTCTTCGTCTGCGCGATCACCGAAGTGAGCTTGCGCATCGCCTGCGACATGAGGCGCGCCTGGAGGCCCATGTGGCTGTCGCCCATGTTGCCGTCGATCTCCGCCTGCGGGGTGAGCGCGGCGACGGAATCGACCACCACCACGTCGAGCGCGCCCGACTTCACGAGCTGCTCGCAGATCGTGAGCGCCTCCTCGCCCGAGTTGGGCTGCGCGACTATGAGGTTGTCGAGGTCGACGCCGATCTTCTTCGCGTACTGCGGGTCGAGCGCGTGCTCTGCGTCGATGAACGCGGCGACGCCGCCTGCCTTCTGCGCGTTCGCGACGACGTGCAGGGCGAGCGTCGTCTTGCCGGAGGACTCCTGGCCGTAGCACTCGACCACCCTGCCGCGCGGGAGCCCGCCCACGCCGAGAGCGAGGTCGAGCGAGAGCGCGCCCGTGGAGATGACGGGGATGTTCTCGACTTCGCGGCTCCCAAGGCGCATGATCGACATTTCGCCGAACTCCTTGCGTATCTGGTTCATCACCGCGTCAAGCGCGGTGTTCGTCTGCTTGGTCTGCGCGTCCTTCTTCTCGGCCATCGTCGTGTTCCTTAAGTTCAAGTTTCAAATGCCTTGGTATTATATCATAATTTCCGCCTAAATTCCCGAAAACTCGATTTCAGTGCAGTCGCCGGAAAAGAGCGCCCCCGCCACAAGCTCGCGCGCATGCGGCGAAAACGCGAAGTCGTGAAAGCCGTGCAGGTGGCCGGAGAGGACGGCCTTCACGAGCGGTTCGCGCCGCGCCCTTTCCACGAACTCGCACGAAAGCGCGTCGCGGTCCTTCGGGCTGCCGCAGGAGAATGCGTCGATGCCCTGCCCCGCCGTCCAAAGAGGCACATGGCACACCATCACCACGGGCAGTTTCTCCTTAAGCGTCTTCTCGAACGCCTCGGCGATCTCCGCCGTCACGGTGCGAAACGAATTGTCGAACACGAAGAAGTTGACGCCGTTCATCCTGTGGGTCGAGGCGGGGACGCCGTTCCACGGCTCCTTCAGCTTCGGGATCAGGGGCGCCTTGTACGCCTCGGTCTCAGGGTGCTCCGCGTCGCGCCAGTATTCGTGGTTGCCGACGCACGCGAGAAAGTCGTAGGAGCAGAGGAAGCGCCGCGCGTATTCAAGGTTCGCCTCGCTCATGAAGTCCATGAAGTCGCCGGTATGGACCATCCGAAGGCCCCTGGACTTCGCGTAGTGCGCGGCCTCGCAAAGATAGTATTCGCCCATCTCCCTGCCGATGCGGGAGCGCGCCTTCGCAAACGCATGGAGGGCGTCGCCGTCGCGGCTGTCTATGCGGGCAAGGTGCGAATCTGAGACGTGCAGAACGGAGAACGGGCGCTCCTCGCCGACGGCGAGCTTCACGCGGCGTACGTTCAGCGCCGCTATCGGCTCTAGGCCGCGCGCCGGCAGGAAAGGCATGGCGGCGGCAAGCCCGGAGAACTTCAGGAACTCGCGCCTGCCTAGAAGCATTGCCGTCTCTCCGTCCGCCTCAGTAGTTCTGCGGCTCGAGCTGGAAGTAGGCCTTCGGGTGGGCGCAGACTGGGCAGATTTCAGGCGCGGCCTCGCCTTCCACTATCGCGCCGCAGTTGCGGCACTGCCAGCGGTTCGGCCCGATGCGCACCCAGACTTCGCCCGTCTCGATGTTCTTCGCGAGCTTGCGGTAGCGCTCCTCGTGGTGCCTCTCGATCTCGGCGACCCTGGCGAAGAGGTCGGCGATGCGGTCAAAGCCCTCGGCCTTCGCCTCCTCTGAAAAGCGCCTGTACATCTCCGTCCACTCCTCGTGCTCGCCTGCCGCCGCCGCGAGAAGGTTCGCGGGCGTGTCGCCGATGCCGCCCAGCTCCTTGAACCACATCTTCGCGTGCTCCTTCTCGTTCAGGGCCGTCTCCGAGAAAATCGCCGAGATCTGCTCGTAGCCGTCCTTCTTCGCGCGGGAGGCGAAGTAGTCGTACTTGTTGCGCGCCTGCGACTCGCCTGCGAAGGCCGCCATCAGGTTCTGTTCCGTCTTTGATCCCTTGAGTTCCATTGTCGTTCCTCCTTGATGCAGTTTGCACCTGCCGCCATTGTCTTTACCCAACATCTGCCGCGAATGATATCAAATGACGGGGGTGGATGTCAAACGCCCGCCAAACGGGCGCTTGCGGCGGAGGACGAGATGTTGTATAATACCGCACATGAAAAGACACCTGCAAATCGCCCTCGCGGCGGCCGGCATCCTCGCCGCGCACTCCGCCATTGCCGAACGCGCCGAATGGGGCCGCCTTCTCGACCCCCCCGGCAACTACGGCTTCACGCGTTCCGTCGTCCGCGGCGAAACCTTCGAGCGGCCTGAATACACGATTGAATACTACAGGCAGGCCAATGGCCCCGGCACGACGCAGACGGTGATAATGACAATCCCCAGGGGCTCGACCGGCCCCTTCCCTGCGGTGGTGGTCCCCTTCTACTTTCCGGAGGCCATGCTCGGCTACGACCCCGCTACCGGCAATCCGATGCCCAGTTTCGCAGAAGTCGCGATGATGGCTGACCTTTCGCGCCGCGGATACGTCTGCATATCCGCCTCGGCGTACCACCTCACCTACCTTAAGTCGCAGAAGCCGCAGCGCGACTTCTCCCGCTGGCAGGACGCTGGCGCCGCGCTCGTCCGCGACTGGCCGTCATGGACCGGCATGGGCAAGCTGACGTTCGACACGCGGCTACTCGTCGACGTGCTCGAGGCGGACGCCCGCGTCGACAAGGCCCGCATCGGCATCGCCGGCCATTCGCTCGGCGGAAAGATGGCCCTCTTCGCAGGCGCGACAGATCCAAGGATAAAGGCCATCCTCGCGAGCGACCCTGGCGTATGCTGGGACCACAGCAACTGGAACGCCGTCTGGTACTTCGGCAGCAGACTGGCCGAGATGAAGGCCTCGGGGCTCGACATCGGCGGGCTGCTCGCAGACTTCGGCTGCAAGCCGCTATGCCTCCTTGCCGGGGAATACGACGGCGACTGGAGCGAGACGATGCTCAGGAAGGCATACGGGCACAACGCAGCGCCAGGGCGGCTTATGGTGGTGAACCCTCGCCTCGGCATCCACCGCCCCTCGAAAAAGTCACTTGAAAGCGGCTACTCGTTCCTTGACAGGCACCTCAAGGCGCCTGAACGGCCAACACCTGCCCGCCATCAAGAAGCATCTGGCGAAGGCGCCCGTACTCTACGCCCTGCACCGCCACGCCGCCGTCAATAGCGAGCGACGCCGCCGCGCCCGCCGCCTGGCCTAGCGCAAAGAAGACCGGCTCCATGCGTATCGAGCCAAAGGCCATGTGCGAGGCCGAGAGGCATACCGGGACAATGAGGTTGCCGCATTCGCCGCGCTTCGGCACGATTGCGCCATAGTCGATGCCATACGGCTTCATGCGCCCGCCGTCCCTGCGCCTGTGCGCGTCCGGGCCCCATGCGCTGTAGCGGCAGGGGTCCTCCACGTCGCCTTCGTTTAGCACCTTGCCGTCGGCAGTGACGCTGCGGCGCACGTTGTGGGAGTCCATCGTGTATGCGCCCATGGCGACAGGGCTGGGCACTTTGCGGTCGCCGCGGCACTCGTGCTCCGTCATCACGTATTCGCCGACCATGCGCCGCGCCTCGCGGACGTAGAGCTGGCTCTGCCAGCCGTCGCCAAAACCGTCAGGAAACTCGTCCTTGCACGTGCCCCAGCGCGAGACGCTTGCCCTCACTTCCAGGGGAATGCGCGGATGGTTTGCAAGCGTCCACATGAGCCCCTGCTGATATTCGAGATGCGCCCTGCATATTTCGGCGCGGCGCTTGTACGATGCCTCCGGCCACTCCCAGTTGCGCCCGATGAAGTCGGTCGAAAAGCCCGTGCGGTTGTTCGTGTCTGTCTTGCGGTTCGGCATTCGCGCATTGATCCAGGGAAGGCCCTTCTTCGCCTGCCCGCGCTCGTAGTTGCGGAAAAGCAGCTCGTACTCCCTCTCGTCGTAGTTAGCCGGCTTCTTGAACGGAATGCGGTTCCCGGGGTCGTCGGTAAGGCACATCCTGAAGCAATACGCCTGCACGCGGCTGTCGCCGTCGCCATCCCTCTCGGCCGGGTTGAACGGCTCGATGCCCGGGAGGAGCCCGCTTTCGGGACGGCCCTTCACGACATACGGGTCGACGCCGGGCATCAGCTGGTGGAACTTGGCCTCGCGCCACTGCACGCCGCTGATTGTCTCGCCATACGTGGAATTCGCCTCGCGCCCCACCGTATAGCGCACGCCGGCCGCCGCCATGAGGTCGCCCTCGTAAGTGGCGTCGACAAACACCTTGCCCCGGTAGACATTGCCAGAAAGAGTCTTAATCGAGACGATCCTCTCGCCTTCCTTCGCTACGCCGCCTTCGCGGTCAAGCCATTCGCCGCGGCGGATGTCGAGCCCGTAGCGCCTTTCCCATTCCTCGAGAACGGCGAGCGCGGCAGACGGCTCGAACGTCCACATGGAGCCTCCGTCCTTCGTGCCGGCGCACTGGCCTTCGGGAAAATACTCCTCCGGCTTCTGCCGCGTCCAGTGAGCCGGGTTCGAATACCACTTCACGATGTCCCTGTAGAACTCGAGCGCGAGCCCGCCGAACGCGGACTTGCTGCCGATGTCGGTCTGCCCGAGGCCGCCTGTCGTAAGCCCGCCGATGCGCCTTTCGGGGCACACGACGATCGCGCTCTTCCCGTGCCGCTGCGCCTCGATGGCGGCAGTCAATGCCGCAGGCGACGAGCCATAGACGACAACGTCCGCGCAATTGCGGGCATCCGCGCCCTGCAACGCGAATGGCATTGCAATCGCGGCGCAAAGCGCACTGCTAATTGAATGTTTCATTCAGCTTGACCTTTACCACCGCTTTGCGCAGACTGCCTAGGCCAGAGCGCGAAAGACACGGGATATGGGCATGCCACGGCGGGAAGAATATCGCAAACTGCCCGGGCGCGACGTCCCTGAACTCGACGGGCGCGTCGAAAAAGGCGATGTCGTTCTCTTCCGGGAAGCCCGCCGCCACGACTTCGCGCGGCGTGAGCCCAAAGCCAATCGTCTCGATGCCTGAAATCGGCACGTGTATGTCGATGTACCGCCCGTGCGCCTCGCACTGCGCCGCGCCTATCTGCCGCAGCTGGGAAGTCTGCACTGCCGCATAGCATTCGCCGCCTGGGACGATGTCGTACTTCCCGTCCGCCATTGCCGCGAAATCGCACTTCTTCAGGAAGTCGAACGCCGCCGGAAAATGCCTGTGCAGGGAGGCGGCCGCGTCGCACGCGGCAATCTCGCCGAACACTGGCCGCCTGGAAGCCTCTTCAAGGATGCATACCACATGCACGGCAACCCCGAGGCCGCGGCCGACGTCGCCCATGCCCTCGTTCGTCTTGCCCTTCACGGAAATGCACGTTGGCGAGATTCCCGCCGCCGCCGCAAGACGCGCGCGCATCCGCTCGGAATGCGGGCGTATCTTCGGCTCTTCGCAAATGACAGTCGCGTCGACGTTCCCGATCTCGAAACCGGCGCGGCGCACTTCGCCCGCGGCGATCTCAAGGAGGCGCATTGAATCCGCGCCCGCCCATTCGGGCGAGGTGTCGGGGAAGCGCGAGCCGATGTCGCCAAGCCCGGCCGCGCCGAGAAGCGCGTCAATGACGGCGTGCGCGAGCGCGTCCGCGTCGGAATGGCCGACAAGCCCGCGAGAAGAGTCAATCTCCACGCCCCCGAGCACGAGTCGGCGCCCTTCCGCGAAGCGGTGCGAGTCGTAGCCGTGGCCTATTCTCACTCAGCCGCGCTCCTTTTCTTCGCAATCCGCCTCTGAAGCACGAAGGCAACGCCTACCCAGACGGCAAGAACCACAAGGCAGATGAAGAAGACGCTCTTCCAGCCGATCTGGTAGACGAGCGCGAACGCAAGCGCTACCCAGAAGCCCATGAACGGCTCGTGGACGAGCTGCTTGCCCGCGAACGAAACGGCGGCGTCGGTCTTCGAGTCAGGGTCGACGGTGCGTAGAAGGAGCAGTCCCGTAGCCGTGACGCCTGTCGCCTGGCCGAACTCGGCGATGCCGCGCTCGAACCAGAACTTCTCGAAGATGCGCGGCGAGAACCAGAGGACGGCGAACACCGTCCACGCGAGACCGGCGACGATCATGATGGCAAGCGGCATCCAGTTGGCGGCCACGACCGAAAGCTGTATCGTCGCGACGGCCGAGACGGCGAGAAAGTCGAGCGCCGCGCCGGATATGCGCGTCATCTGGCCCTTGTCGACAAGGAGGTCCACGCGGCAGAGCTTCGAGAGGATCTGGAGTATGACGCCGCCTATCATGCAGAGCGGGAACATCGGGAAGCCGTTGAATATCATGTTCTCCGCCTCGGGCCTTAGCATGATCTCGGCCGACTTGAGCCCCTGCAGGATGCCGAAGCCGACGAGCACCGCTATGCCGACGATGGCGATGTGCCAGGCGAGCGAGTCGATGGAGTCCGCAAGCACGGTCTGCTTTCCTGCGGACGGCCTGTCGTGGCGCTCGGCGATGCCGAGGCGTTCGCCGCGCGAGCGCTTGCGGAACGGCCGCACCGTCTTCACGTAGCCCTTGCCGTACGCCCAGTTGACGAGCAGCATCCCGACGGCGATGCCGAGAATCATGCCGACCGTGGCGACTGTGTAGCCGAGGGCGATGCCCTCCTCCCAGCCGCGCGCGAGGAACGCCTCGCTCATCCCGCCGACAGTGCCGTGCCCGCCCTCGAAGCCGAGCTCAAGGAGGTTGCCGAACGCGGGCGAGACGCCGAAAAGCGGCATGAGGAGAAACCCGCAGAGGCCGATGCCGATGGCGTACTGGCCCCAGACGACGATCTGCGCGAGCGCGAGCTGCGGGAACGCCGTGGAGACGATCTCCTTCGCCTTGGGCGCGGCGGCGCCGAGGAAGAGCGTCGCGAAGACTATGTTGATGAGGAACCCCGGAAGCCTGCGCATCGTCTCGACTATCTCCGGCCTTATCGTGTCGCCCATGACGTTGAACGCGATGAGCCCGATGACGCCGCCTATCACGGAGCTTGGCATGTAGAGGCGCTGGAGAAGCGGTATCTGAACGCGAACGATCTTCCCGAGAACGAGAAAGACGCACAAAAGGACGAATATCTCAATGGCCGTCATATGTCACCTTCCAATTTGCCGCACTCCACACTGCATTCCACCGTTTCTGCGTCGCAACAACCCTGTCACAAAGCCGCCGCAGGACCGCCAACCGACCCCGTATTGCGTATTATACCAAAAATCCGCGCAGGATGTGGAGAGGCAGTCCCAAAGACGGCAGGCCCTACACGAACAGCACCTCGCGGCCGCAGAACATGAAATTGCCGCCTATGACGTATTCGACAGCAGTAGGCGAGAAGCGGTCTTCCGCCGTCAAGTGAAGATGGCCCGCGAGAATCGCCTTGAGAAGCGGCTCCTTCTTCAGGTACGCCAGGAAGTCGCTCGTGACCTTGTCTTCCTTCTGTCGCAGATAGTCGCCCTCGGGCGGCGGCAGCGCCGCGTCCTCGAACTTCCTGCCGGCGCACTTCCAGAACTTCACCAGCGCGCGCCAGATGTCGTCGGTATAGATCGGCACGTGCATGCAAAGGACGATCGGGAGGCCTTTCTTCACTTCGGCGCGGAAACGCTCGACCTGGCCGGGCGTGACCGTCCCGAAGACGTCGTCGACGGTAACGAAATTAACGCCGTTCACGATCTGGGAATGGAGGGAGATGTCAAAGGGGAATTCCTCGGCAAGTTTCTCGCGGGAGCAATCCTTCCATGCCTCGTCCTTCTCCTTCGGGTCGCCCAGCCACATGTCACGCGAGAATTCGTGGTTGCCGAGCGAGCCGAACATGCTATCGCCAAAGTACTTCTTCACGAGATCGAAGTTGGCGCGGCTCTGCCAGTCGATGAGGTCGCCCGTGTGGACGACGTAGTCGACGTTTTTCTTAGCCCATGAGAGCGAGTCCCTAAGGGCCTCCTCCTGGCGGCCGCCGAACGTCTTGCGGCGAATGTCCATAAGCTTGAGCTTCGTCTCGCCTTCGTCGGGATATGCCTCGCTCAAGTGCGTGTCGGAGATGTGCAGCACGGAAAACGGCTTCGTCGCGCCGACATGGACCGTCGCGTAGGAGAGCGACAGCCGCTCGAACTTGCCGCGCCGGGGGAAGAGCGAAGGGTCGTCCTCCGCAAACGACGGCAGCTTCGCCGTCGCAACCAGTGCGCCGCCCGCGACTGCGGCCTTTAGAAACCCCCTTCTGTCAGTGTTCATCGTTCCCGCCTCCAGATTACAGTGCCCTGCCATGAAACAAGCTCCGTGTCGTTCTCGATTGGAACGTCATGATCCAACAAGCCTCCATGCGGTCGCATAGTCACGACAATTTCGACTTCCCTTCCTCTTTTCCTTGTCTCGACGTCCCTTATCCCGCACCAACCGTTCATAGGCTGTCCCGACAGATGAAGCCACTCGTTCCCCTTCCCGTCGTCCTGATGCACGACAATATATCTGCTATCTATGCGCGTTCGTTTCATCTGTTGCGTATTATATCATATTTAGTTGGCTAGTGAGATAGTTAGGTGGTTTGGTAGTTGGGTGGTTGTGGTTTGATGGTGCGGTAGTTTACTCCTCGCGCAGAGACGCATAGCTCTCTATCTGGGGTCTGTCCCCAAGGACTTTGTCCCCGTCACATTTGGGGGTCTGTCCCCAAATTCCCCAAATTCTTCCAGCCCGATATCTTTCCAAAAATAGCCATGTAGCCCCATTTTCAGTCTCGCCTATGGGGTCTGTCCCCAAATTCTTCGGGGTCTGTCCCCCAGAGTCTTTATGGGTATGGATATCAGTAATGCGGGGGGCAGAATGCACAAAACCGAAGCGCCGCTGACTAGCACTTCGGTTTGAGCAACAAGTTTAACCATAAGAGTATATGCACGCGATGACACACGATGACAAAGAAATTTAAAAAAAGATTCCGCGGACGCAAAATAAGCCCTTCGGGGTCTGTCCCCCTAGCAAACTTGACCAGTTGCCAAGTTTGCCGCACTAAGGCAGGCTGTGGCGGGCAAGCGAGACGCGGCGGGGCCTGCGGCCCTAGTTCCGGAACGAATGTATCGGCGCGGGGATGCGGCCCCTGCGCCCTATCATCGCCTCGCAAGAGAACTTCGAGACTTCCATCACCGGCGCGTGGCCGAGAAGCCCGCCGAACTCAACCATGTCGCCGACCTTGCCGCCCTTCACCGGGATTATCCTCACGGCCGTCGTCTTCTGGTTGACCATGCCTATCGCCGCCTCGTCTGCGATGATGCCGGCGATCGTCGCGGCGGAAGTGTCGCCCGGCACGGCTATCATGTCGAGCCCTACCGAGCAGACGCACGTCATCGCCTCGAGCTTCTCTATCGAAAGCGCCCCGGCCTCGACCGCGGCGATCATGCCGCGGTCCTCAGAAACCGGGATGAACGCGCCAGAAAGCCCGCCCACATACGAGGAAGCCATGACGCCGCCCTTCTTGACCTGGTCGTTCAGGAGCGCGAGCGCGGCAGTCGTGCCCGGCGCCCCCGGCTGCTCGAGCCCTATCTCGCGCAGGATGTCGGCGACGGAATCGCCTACCGCCGGCGTCGGCGCAAGCGAGAGGTCGATTATGCCGAACGGCACCCCGAGCCTGCGCGAGGCCTCCTGCGCGACAAGCTGCCCGACGCGCGTTATCTTGAACGCCGTGCGCTTTATCGTCTCGCACAATGTCTCGAAGTCTGCGCCGCGAATAGACTTGAGGACGTGGTTCACCACGCCAGGGCCCGACACGCCCACGTTGATCACGGCCTCGCCCTCGCTTATGCCGTGGAACGCGCCGGCCATGAACGGGTTGTCGTCCGGCGCGTTGCAGAGCGCGACGAGCTTGGCGCAGCCGATCGAGTTCGGAGTGCGCCGCGCCGTCTCCACCACCTTCTCGCCCATGAGCCGCACGGCGTCCATGTCGATGCCGGACTTCGTCGACCCGACGTTCACCGACGAGCACACGCGCGACGTCGCCGCGAGCGCGGCCGGGATGGAATCGAAGAAAAGCCTGTCGGCGTCGGTCATGCCCTTGGAGAGAATCGCCGAATACCCGCCTATGAAGTTTACGCCGAGCTCCTTCGCCGCCGCGTCCATCGTGCGGGCGATCTTCACGAAGTCGGAGGCCTTCCTGCAGCAGGACGCGCCCACCACGGCGGCGGGCGTCACGGAAATGCGCTTGTTTATTATGGGCACGCCGAAGTCGCGCTCTATCTCCTCGCCGGTCGCGACGAGCTTCCTCGCGTACTTCAGGAGCTTCTCGCGTATCCTGCGGCATATCGCGTCCACCGAGGACCCGCACGTGTCGAGAAGCGAGACGCCCATGGTGATGGTGCGGACGTCGAGGTTCTCCTCGACGATCATCCTGTTCGTCTCAAGGACTTCGGAGATGTCTGTCATACGCGGTGCATCTTCTCGAATATCTCTGCCTTCTGGCAGCCGATCTGAAGGCCGATCTTCCGGCCGATCTTCGCGAGGTCGGCGACCAGCCTGCCGAAGTCGCGCGGCGACGACGACGCGTCGGCGACCATCATCATGTTGAAGTACCCTCCCGTGATCGTCTGGGAGATGTCGAGGATGTTCACGCCCGCCCGCGCCAGATAGGAGCAGACCTGGGCGAGAATGCCCACCCTGTCCCTGCCGATGACGGTTATTATGAGTTTTTCCATGCTGCGGCACCTTTCAAAAGCCTTGCCATTCTCGCGGCGCTTTTCGTGCGCACCTCGCGGAAGAGCGAACCGCCGTTCGCGTCCATCGCGACCACTCCCCTGAGGCCCGCCACGTCAAGATGCCAGCACGCCTCCGCCGCGCCGAAATCGTCGAGATGGTCGACCTTCAGAACCTTCTTCACGCAGGACGCGGCAAGCGCCGCCGCGCCGCCAACGGCCTGCACGTATACGCAGCCGCAGCGCTTCATCGCCTCGTGCGTCGCATCGTCCATGCCGCCCTTGCCTATTATGACCCTGACGCCCGTGCCCGCTATGAAGCGCGGCTCGTAGACGTTTTCCCTGACGCTCGTAGTCGGGCCAGCGGCGGCTATGCGCCACCCGCCGCCGTCCCTGACCGCCACCGGGCCGCAATGGTAGAGGGCGGCCCCCTTAAGCTCGCGCGGCGCGGCGCCGCCGTCGGCGAAGAACTTGTGCAGCGCGTCGCGCCCCGTCACCACGAGGCCGTGTATCTCCACGGCGTCGCCCGCCTTGAGCGAACGAACGTCCCTTTCATCGCATGGCAGACGCAGTATCTTCATTTCACCAGTATCGTGCGGCGCCTGCAGGCCCAGCACATGTACGCAACCGTTACGAAATACGAAGCCGGCAGGCGCGGCCTGAAGGCGAGCTTCACCCCAAGGAGCGTCGTGCGGCCGCCAAGCCCCATCGGGCCAATGCCGAGCGAGTTTGCGTCTGCAAGAAGCCTTGACTCGAATTCAGTCGGCTTCTCGTCGAGCGAGCGGAGGAGCTGCTCCTTCGCGACTGCGAAGCCGGTGGCCCTGTCGCCGCCGACGCAGACCCCGAGTATCCCGGGGGCGCAGCCGTAGCCCTGCGCCTTCGCGACGGCGTCGAGAACGCATGCCCTCACGCCCTCCATGTCGCGGCCGGCGCCAAGCGAGGCGTCGGGGAGGGAATACTGGCGGCTCATGTTCTCCGAGCCGCCGCCCTTCATGAGAAGCGTCACGCCCTTGCGCGAACAGTAGTGGATTGCGGGCGCGCCCTCGCCGCAGTTGTCGTCTATCGAGCGGCCGCTCGCCGTGTCTATGCAGTTCCTGCGGAGAAGCCCTAGCCGCGTCGCCTCGGCGACGGCGCGGTTCACGGCCTTGCGCGTCACCTTGCCGCGCAGCGCCTCGTCGACGTAGAACGAAAGGGTGCCGGTATCCTGGCAGAGGGGCGTCTTCCCCTTCTCGGCAAGCGCGCAGTTCTCGAGTATCGTGGAGATGACGACCGATGCCGACGAACCCTTCCTCTCCGCGCCAAGGGCGCGTTCAAGAGCGCGAACGACGTCCCCCGGCAGGGAAGACGTCGTCCGGCGCACTAGTTCAGTCAGCTGTTCGACTGCCGTCATCTCGCTACTGGAGCAGGTCGATGTCGCCAGCGCTCTCGTC
Organism: Verrucomicrobiota bacterium; assembly: GCA_016280825.1. Taxonomy (GTDB): domain Bacteria; phylum Verrucomicrobiota; class Kiritimatiellia; order RFP12; family UBA1067; genus UBA1067. Next base: position 570 of record JAEEHL010000102.1, on the reverse strand, counting down.
GGAGAGGAGGTTGTCGTCGCCGTCGGCGGACGTGTCGCCGTCGTCCATGACGAGACTCGTGACGGACGGGTCGCTCAGGTCCTCCTCGTCGTCCTCCCCTTCCTCGCCGGGCAGGGGACGCGTCGGGATTCCGTCGCGCTCGGCATGGCGCCTGCGCTGCTCCTCGAGAAGCTCGTCCATCTCCTCGTCGCTGATCGTGTCGGCGAGCGGCACGAGCTTGAGGTAGCGGTGCATCGGGAAGCCCGTGCCGCCGGGGATGAGGTGGCCGAGGATGACGTTCTCCTTGAAGCCCCTGAGCTCGTCGACGCGGCCCATCGTCGCGGCCTCGGTGAGGACGCGCGTCGTGTCCTGGAAGGACGCGGCGGAGATGAACGAATCGGTCTCGAGCGCGGCCTTCGTGATGCCGAGGAGCGCGGGCTGGGCCTCCGCAGGGCGGCGGCCTTCGCTCATCATCTGCTCGTTCACGCGCAAGAACGTCTGACGCGTGATCTGCTCGCCCCAGAGGAAGTCCGTGTCCCCGGGGTTGGTGATGCGCCCCTTGCGGCGCATCTGCCTGACGATGATCTCTTT
>JAEEHL010000101.1 GCA_016280825.1 Verrucomicrobiota bacterium | reverse complement strand
GAAGTGCTCCTTCTCGTGATAGTACCAGCATCCAGTAGAGCCACGCACCGACAGATAGCACTTGAGGTCGGCCTTCGGCAAGGCATCCTGTATAAGCGCGACGGCATTGCCACACCATGTGTCGTTCATAATCGAGTCGCCGAGGAAGACGATGTTCACGGATTTCCCCGAAAGGATCTTCGCGCGCGTCTTGAGAAGTCCGTCCCACACGCCCTTCGTCTCAGACGCGTCTAGTTTCGGCAAAGTCGCCGCAAGGTCGTCACACCACTTCGCCGCCTCGGCGACTGTCGCCTGGCGAATCGACACGTCCTTCGCCTGCGCGCCCTTCTTCGTAACGAAGGCGATCTGCGCGAACGCCGCGTCGGGCCTGGCGGGAACCATCACGTCGTATGGCGTCCAGTCGTCGGACGCGTATAGTCGGCTGTTGACGTCGGGGAGCTGGTTGCCTTCGGCGTCGAAGAAGTCCACCCACCAGTAGCCATCGACAGGACACTTCGCGCTGAACGTCAGGCGGTAGAAGCGGTTCTTGCCGATTTCGCCGCGCCTGTCTCAGCGCCCGCCCGGAAACAGCCGCTTCGCGGGGTTTCTACCCGATTCCGAGGTCACTCAGGGGGTTGAAATCGCGGAAACGTGCGTTTCGCGGGGTGCCCCGCAGATTCCATCACTCTAACTCCTCAAATCATGCGTTTCCTCGACCAAAATCATCACCGCAAAAGGGGTCTATCCCCGCGAATCCAAGATTTTCCGCATTAGATTCTCAAAATAGGACAACAGAGTAAAAAAAACACCAAAATTTACTCAAATTCCACAGCGTCGCGAGGGTGTCACCCCAGCTATTCGATTTACTAAACTTTTCCGCATTAGATGTCATAGTTGAAGCGCGGGGTGTCAAGCGGCGGGAGTATGTCTGCTGGCACATCCACCAACTCGAAAGGCTTCGCCGTCTTCCATCCGCCGCGTGTGAAGTCGGGGATATCCACGGCCGCCGAGCGACTCAGCACCGAACGAGCCGTGAGCTCGACAAGGGAGCTCCAGGACGCCAGATCGTAAACGGACAAGTCGAGCGGCAGACCATTCTTGAGGCAATACGCCCAGCGTAGGTCCATGAGGAAATCCATTCCGTCATGGCCGCCATCCAGCGCGCGGGCATGTACCCCGGCCGTCTTCCAAAGAGGGTGCATGTACTCCCTTCGGACATTCTCGGCCTCTTTATCGCCAAGATAGCCGATCATGCCGTCCTGCGGCGGCACGGTTTCTAACGCAAGGCGGAAATCGGGGAATATCCGCAACATGCCGTGCGTGCCACAAAACTGGCCTATGCGGCTGTATGGGCGCGCCAGGCCTACGTCGTGCTGCACCATTATCGTCTTGCCCTTGACCGTACGCACAATCGACGTGTTGAGGTCTCCGTGTCTCATGCGGACATCGCGCTTGGCCGGATTGTCCGCAAAGCGGCGCAGCTGGTACTCGCGAAACGATATGGAGTCGGTCTCGGCTGAGACGAGGTAGTCTAATCTGTCGCCGCGGTTTATGTCCATGGCAACGGCAACTGGTCCAAGTCCGTGCGTGGGATACCAGTTCCCCGTACGGTTCACGGTGTCCTTCGCACGCTCCGGCATTCGGCGGAAGAGATCGCGCTGCTCGTGTATGTAGCCGCAGTCTCCGTGAACGACCTCGCCAAGGCGGCCGGCCTTCGCTAGGCTCATGGCGAGCAGCTCGAATTCGCCGTAGCAGCAATTCTCGAGAAGCATGCAGTGGCGGTGCGTCCTCTCGGATGTCTCCACCGTCTCCCAGCAGCCGTCGACGGTCATTGCGCCAGGAACCTCCGTCATGACATGCTTGCCGGCACACATGCCGTAGAGGTTGACCGGCAGATGCATCTCGCGCGACGCTATGTTGTAGACAACATCCACGTTCGGATCGTCGCAAAGCGCCTTGTATGCCTCTGGGCCGACGTACTTCTTCGGCGGATTGAGCCCGTGATCGAGGGCGAACTGCTCACAACGGTCGCACTTCCAGTCGTCGACGTCGCAGACGGCTGTCGCCTCGAGGTGCGGGATGAGCCACGTGCAGCGACGATAAGCTGCATAGCCGCGCTTGCCTACGCCGACAAATCCTACGCGGATGCGGTCCATCGGCTTGTCCGCATAGCCGTACATGGAACCGCCAGCCCCAGCCGAGCCAAAGCGTCCCGCCGCACAGCCCGCGATTGCCGTCACCGCGCCCAACAACATCGAATCCCTCAGGAAGTCACGTCTCGTGTTCATGTCTGCCTCCTTTTGATCGCAAGACTCCTCTTGTGCTCATCTGGCGTGCTTCGTGCTGGTCTCGCAGACTGTCAGCTCGAATCATTCCACCTTTCAATCCTCTTTGTCGATAAAGTAAATTTCGTCACCCTTGGCACCGCGTATCACGTTGCCATCGATGCCGCGGATTCTCCAGCCCTTCGGCAGGTCAATCGTCGCCTTATCGGTCGGATTCCAGAAAAATACCGCGCCGCCGCGCCGTCCTGTCCATACGGTGCCAAACGCTGTTTCGCGGACGAACGGCATACCGCAGATGTCGAGCGCCTCGTTAAACTTTCTCGTGAACGAGTCGGCGCGTCGTGCACGCATCACCTCGCCAGGAATGCGGTCGAAGCCGAATGCCACGCCAGCATGCTCGAACCGTGGGAAACAGGCATACATCCCGGTGCGGAATGCGTCCAGTGAGAGACCAGCTGACAGAAGGCACCCGGGGATCTCCCCTACCATGCAGAACTCTTTTCCTGCGAAGGAGGTATACTTCTCCCTGCGATACCAGTACTCGTCGAGAACAAGCGGATTCATGCCCTCCACGCCGACGCACATGCCATTGTTGTGGAAAAAGCGATAATACCAGATTTGCTGCTTTATGCCTGGCTGGCTCTCTGGCTTCGCGTAATCCACTACACCCGCCGCCGCTCCATCCATGTCACGGTAGACCCAACGGACGCCCGCGTTCTTCGCATCGATCATGATGTTCGTGAACCAGCTGCAAAAGCTGTCGTTGAAGAGGTCATAGACTGGATAGGAGCTCCCGTACTGCATGATCTTGCCCTCCTCGTCCCGCACGAACCACTCGGGGTGTTCCCGGACCATCCGGTTCTCTATTCCCTGCGTATAGCTGCCGGCAGTCCAGATGCGCACGTCGGCGCCGGCCGCCTTGATGCGGCGGTACTCGTCCATCCGCTCCTGACTATTGATGGACTCGATTGGCGTCTCGGGCGACGGCGGCATGACGAAACGATACCCCTGCTCGACCGCATACTTCGTCACCGCCACCTTTTCCTTCTCCGTAAGCTGGTAGCCGTATTCCGCGACCGGGTAGCCGGGAATCTCCTTGAGGCCGTAGCGCTGGCGAAGCTTCTTGCGTACGAGCTGGTACAGCGCCAGGTACTCGTTATTGCCGCGCTCGGCGCCCTCGGAATACCAATGCCACCAGAACTCCGTCGCACAAGGCGCATTGATGCGGCCGAGCCCCGAATGGCGGGTATTGACAATAGCATCTCCGCCTTGTCTGCGCTGCATGCGCAGAGAGACCGGCTCCGCGCCCGTCGGCGTACCTGCGTAGACGCCGTTACCGCAAACAAGAAGCTCAAAGGGCTGACCCGAGCCGAAGACTCCCCAAGCAGATGTGTCAGCGTCCGTGGCACCTGTCATGTCAAACTCACTGTAGCCACGCGGCGGCAAATAGCACGAAAGACGCCGCGCAAATCTCGGATCTTCAGGGACAAGTTCGGCCTTGAAATCGACACCGCCCACGAGACCAGGACACTTCACTACGGCAAGCGCATCTGCAAAACCCTGATAATCGCGCCCGTCCAGATGCAGCACTCCGCCTTTGAACGCCCATTTCATCATGGCACCACCGTCCGCCTCGTACCTGACGACCGCACAATAGCCACTTGTCGTGAGAGAGGAGAACTTCCAGTCAAGTTTCGCGTCCTCGCCAAAGTCCTTCGCCCCGGCCATTTCCGCCGCGTTTACATCATAGGCCGGCGTCGCTTTTTTCGAGTGCTTGATAGTTGGAATCTCAAAACGCCGTATGATCTGCCTACCCTTCGGCCAAATCGCGCTCACCGCGCCGTCGTCGAGGACCTCAATCCTAAGCCCATTCGTGAACGTCGCCGTCCGCCCCTCTATCTTCGGCTCCTCCTCATTTTCCTGGACACACAGCACTGGCGGCAGTACACTCGCCCACGCCTCCTCGACTGGATGTCGCTCAGGGATGGGATCAAGCCGTTCAACGCACTTCCCTGCGTCAAGACTCAATCCCGCCGCCTCTGCCGCAACGGCGGCGACTAACGCCTTGGCGTGAGCCCAGTTCGAGAAGTCCAGAAAATGCGTGGGATTCGTCGGCTGGAAGTTGAAAAACGTTGCCGAACCACGGCCAATCCGAAGTCGCGCGACAAACGGGGCAAGCTCCTTGCCTGCATCATCTCGGATCCACGAGAGCACTTCCGCACCATCGACAGGGCGACATGCGCGATAGCCGTCGAACACGGGAATCTTCTCCGCGAACATCTCGAATCCGCGCGTCGAGGGCCGATCAGCGTGCATGGCAACGCCGCTGCACACCGCGTCACCGAGCAAGACCGGTGAAAGCCCGTCTCCGAACTTGGCCGTAGCCCAGCTGGAAAATGCGACATGACCGCCGCCAGCTACATATCTCTTCAATGTGTCGAGTCGTTCAGGCGTGAAAAGCCTGTCCTGCAGGCCGCTCGGTATGTGACTGACCAGCACGAGGTCATATGCACCCAGGCCAGAAAAAGCAGGCGTAACGCCATCAAAGGCAGCGGGCTCCGTCTTGTCAGACATATGCGGTTTTATCGAAGCGCCGCCAAGTCCATCGAGATACACACTCGACAGCTCGGTCACGCAGGCTCCGGCATTCACCAGGTTCTGCGCAAAGCCGTGCGACACCCACGGACGTCCACCGTGAAGAAGCAGGATCCTAGGCCCATCCGTCGGCCCAACCGTCTTGCCAGGAAGCCGTAGCTCGCCTGCAGCCGCAGAAACAACGGCAAGAGCCGCCGCAAGACATGTCATCATTCTCTCCATCGTCTTTTCCTTGCTGAAGTCTAAAATCAGAATAATACCAGCACGAAGCCTTTCGGCGGCACGCGCAGTCGACGGGTGAAGGACTGCTCGATGACCACGCCGCCCGTCACGATTTCAAATCTGAAGTCGTACCAGCCTCCCATGTTCCTAAACTTCTCCTGCCAGGCGCGTTCGCTGTCACCCTCATCCAGGATAGTAAACGCCGACGCATCCGGCGTCTCCGCGTCAGCAGAGGCGACCGCGGCATAGCTGACGCGCGCCAGCTTCGTCGCGGACGTCTCGCCGCCCTGTTGCCACAGGCACCCTTCCAAGAACGTCTCCGTGTTGTTTCTTGTAAACTTCGGAATCTGGCCACGATTCTTATAGGCCAGGTCTCCCGTCCGAGTGTCGAGCACTACTGCCAGCTGATCCTCAGACATGCGTACGGGAACCTGTGATACGACCTCATACGTCGCAGAAACCTCACCCGCATAGTCGCCGATGCCCTTCGCCGTAACCGTTGCAGTGCCGACATTGAAGTTGTTCGAGTAAACGAGCACATAGTCATCCCCCTCGACCAGTTCGCCTCCCTGCGGATCTGTGAGCGTCACCTTGACCTTTGCGCCATCGCTCGCTGCAGACACCGCAGACACAGTTGCCACAATAGGAAAGCCGTTGATGGGGCTGCCGTCTGGAAGCCCCGCCGTCCCTCGGCAGTCATAGTAGGCGTACAGCGTGTCCGTACCATTGTCGTATGCAAGACGGAAAAGCCCGTGTCTGTCCGGCTTCCAGTCTATTGTCGTCTCGGCATTCGTCTCATAACGAGCTGCCTCCCGGCCCACGGTCCACGTCGTTGGATCTGACGGATCGTCGCCAATCATAGCGTTGCAGACAAGCGTCGAGTCATCCGCATCCAGCATGGCGATCGGCAGGACTTCGTCCGTCGTCGCGATAACGCGCACTGCGTCCGACCGCAGGTCGAATGCAATGTTCACCATGTCGGCCGACGCCATCTCCCGTGCAGCCAATGCCTGTAGAGCTGTAATGGACAGGAAAGCAAATGTCTGAATCTTCATTCTCCGTCTCCTTTCTTCACTTTACCGTCAGCGCGTAGCGAAAGCCGTTGCGATATGCGTTGTTGCTCGTCGTAGTGCTTGGAACGGCCTGCCGCTTCCCCGAGGCTATCACGTTCCAACCGCCGTCAAAGCATCCACCGCGCAGGCAGTGTATCGTCCCCGTCTCGGGCCCGGTCGGATTGACTAGCGGGTTCGTCTCGTCCCATGCCATCCCTTCTGGCGGGGCAGGATAAGCAGCATACCAATCGCTGCACCATTCGGCGACATTGCCGGCCATATCGTAGAAACCCCAGGCGTTAGGCGCGAACTGCCCCACCAGCGCATGCCCCTGCCCATTCTTGGAGACTGTCGGTCCATATGTACCGGTATCAGTACACATACAGAAGTTGCCATACATCGTTTTGTCTGCGGCTTGCTGCCCAGTGTAGTTCTTCCCGTTGTAGTAAGTCGTCAACGCACCCGCACGGCATGCGCATTCCCACTGCGCCTCGGTCGGCAACGAGAAGCCTGAGACCTGCCGCCCGCGGCAGGTCGCCCTCGTCGACAGGTTGTTGAACGGCTGGTCGGGGACGGTCTCGTTCCAGAACAAGCCGAATTTCGGAGCAGTAGCGGAGTCTTTAGTCGCAAGACTAGTGCCCACGATGAGCTTGTACTGCTGCGCCGTCGTCTCGAAGATGGCGAGATAGTAGTCTTCGGTGAGCTGCACGTACTGCCGCGACACACCAGACCATTCCGTTATGTTGCCATAGCGGTCGACCGTCCATTCCGTTGTGCCAACGCCCATCCAGAACGATCCGGCCGGCACACGCTTAAGGACAAGACGCGAGGTCTTGTAAAGGTCTTTGTTGAAGACGCTCGTCGGCATGTCCGTGCGGATGAAGCGGACAGGATACGGTCCGGCCGTGCCGGCCGAAAGGTCGACTACCATGTAGGTCGAGTCCGAAAGCGTCCCGATGTCATACGTAAGGGATGCTTTCACCGAACCATCCGGAACCAGTGCGGCATAGCCGTCCGCCACCGTATTCCACGTCACGCGATGCGATCCATTCGCGCTCGGCAGGTCGCACCCGGCGTACGTGAGGAAATTCGAACACACAGCCGTCACCCCGCCGGTCGTCACCGAAAACGAGACGAAGTAGTCGTTCGCATCGTCCGTCGCCTCGATGCCGGAAACGGTGTAGTCTATGTCAACATAGCCGTTCCACGGATAGCGCTGCTGCACGCGGTCTATGACGATCTGCGGGGCGGAACATGCCACCATTGCCGCACAACAGGAAATGGAGAAAATGAGTCTTTTCATTACAACGCCCCCTTTCATCAGTTGTTACCTGACAGCGTCAGCGCGACGCGAAAGCCGTTACGGTAATGGTTCGAAGATGTCGGCGTACCAGGGTAGTTCTGCCTCTTTCCAGAGATTATGACGTTCCAGCCCGAATCCACGCAGCCTCCGCGGATGCAGTGGATGGTACCCGTCTCAGGCCCTGTCGGATCGACGAGCGGATTAGTCTCATCCCATGCCATTCCTTCCGACGGCGCCGGATAGCCCCCGTAGAAGTCACTGCACCATTCACAGGCGTTGCCATACATGTCGTAGAATCCCCACGGATTCGGATCGTACGAGCCGACTGGGCGGTACCCCGTTGGCTCGCTATTGCTGCAGGAGCACAACACGTAATTGATTGCGGTCGCGTCGGCCTGACAGCTGATATCGACGCCCGTATAAACGGAGCTCAGCGTTCCGGCGCGGCACGCACGCTCCCATTGCGCTTCGGTTGGCAGCGAGAAACCACTCACTGCCGCTCCCCGACACGTCGCCCTTGCTGAAAGCCGGCTGTTGAAATTGGCGATGGCAGTATCGACAGTCGATCCGCAGAAAACGCTCCGCTTGGGCCTCGTGTCCATCGTCGCCGTGCCGCCAAACACCTGATAGTACTGGGCGAGCGTCGTCTCGAAGATGGCGAGATAGTAGTCTTGCGTCAACTGGACATACTGACGCAGGGCGTCAGCTGGGGCGACATTGCCGTTCCTGTTGTTGGAGGTGTTGATAACGCCCTCGCCCATCCAGAACGAGCCGGCTGGAATGCGCTTGAAGACGATGCGCGTCGTCTTGTACAGGTCTTTGTTGAACTGACTCGCGTCAACTGCGTCCGAGGCGTACCGCACTGGATATGCCGCAGCCGACGGGCCGGCCGAAACGTCGACGATCATGTACGCCGCCTCTGAAGCAGTGGTCGCGTCGCGGTAGAGCGTCCCCGTGAACGACACGTTCGTGGAAAACAGCCCGCGGCAGCCGTCGTCCGCGCCATTCCACGTGACGCGATGCGGGCCAGCCGTGCGCGGCAAGTCGCACGAGGCGTATGTCTGAAAGTTGGCAAGCGTCTTGTTGACAGCCACGCCGTTCGTCACTGTCGTGAACGAAAACACGACCGTGTAGTCGTTTGGATCAACGCCGGCGCCATAGCCGGAGATCGTATAGTCGATGTCGACGGATCCGTCCCATGGATAGCGCTGTCGAACGCGGTCGACCGTAAGCGACGGCTCTGCCGCCGAAATGACCGGCGCAGCCACAAGCGCCAATAGCACTGGCTTTATCTGTTTCATGTTTAACCTTTCATTTGCTGATTCGTGTTTCCTGGGCATCACCCATTATCTCGCATCTAGAATGGTCGGGCTTCCATTAGCGATTGACACCATAATGACCTTCATGGCTGAGACGCGTTTGCATCTACATAGCGATACGTCTCATTGTTCAAGTCGAAGAAGTCGAATTCGCACGACACGGACGCGGGGTCTTTCGATATATTCGTCGTCGCTCTGACGAACCGCCGACCGTCGCGGCGCATTGACCGCGGCAGCATGTCAAAGCCCTGATTGCAAGTCTCCGTGGCTGTGCCGAGAACATTGAGGTTCTTGTCGAAGAATACGACATCGGGAGACCCATCGACTGAATAGAACGACGCGACAAGGCGCTCGCCGTCGAAAACGATGTCTTGAAAACCGTATTTTGTCTCGTGTCCATAGTCGAATTCAGCGCGGGGAGCAATTTCCTTTAGGGTCTTGGCATCGAATCGTCCGATTATGTTCACACGGTGCGGATTTTTCGAGGGCTGTTCCATTGCGCCCATACCTACGTAAAGAACGCCATCCGCATAAGTGATTCCGTCAATCGTCCGGTCTATGGCCGTTTCGCGCATAAGGTTTAGATCCTTGTCGAACACCTGAATGCGACCTGCCTTTCGTTCGGGATATACGGCTACGGAAGTGTACAGTTCGCCATCGTGCCAAGTGATATCGCCAGTATGCGACTGCACCGAGCGCGTTGCCAGGACTTTTCCAGCCCAATCTACCTTCACAAGCCGCGTCATCTGCGCGACATAGAGCGCGTCGTCGCTCGCCGCGATTCCCTGTATGTGCCCGCCTTGCGGATCGAAAGCATCCGGACCAACGGTAAATGGACTTGGACAGCCATCGCAACTCGCAGACGCAGGGCGTGTGTCAACGTCGCCGAGATGCCCGTAGCCGTCCTTGAAGTAGTTGTAGATGAACCTTAGGCATACTTCCGCACCTTGGGCATAGAATTTGCCGTGGGTCGAGCCGAGCGTCGTCTGCGATCTCATCTCCACATACGTATGAGCAACGCCGTTTGCGGAAAGGAGTTCGTGCAACTGACGATTGCAGCCAAGGAAAAAGTCCTCAGTGCCGACGACACTGACAAGTTCGACCTCTCCGTTTTTCAGCGACTTCGCAACATTGATAACAGAATGCTCTTCCCAGCTTGTCATATTCGCATCACGCGGACCGAGACGTTTGTCGATTTCCCATCCACTCGACCACGACCACGGAACAAGATCAACCCCGCCGTAAATGTTGCCGATTGCCCCGAAGATGTCTTTGTGCCGCATGCCAAGATAACACGCGCCATGACCACCCATAGAGCCCCCCATTATTGCTCTCTTGGATCGTCCGGCTACGGTCTTGTAGTTTGCGTCGACGTACGGCACGACTTCGCGGACCACAAAAGTCTCGTATTGATACTTCGGGTCTATCGGCGAGTCGAGCCACCAGCTCGTCTTCCCTCCGTCCGGACAGACCGCGATGAAACCGTATTTATCGACAAGCTGCCTGATTACGCTCGCAGACGCATTCTTCTGCCCAGAGCCATTCGCGCCATGGAGGACGTAAACACTCGGATAGTGCATCTTGGCCTCAAGATTGTATCCACTAGGAAGAACAATCGAGACAGGGATGTCCCGCTCCATTTTCTCCGACCGCACAACCAGATTGGTCAATGTGCTAGCCGAGGCGCTAGCGGAGAGGATTATCACCACCACTCCACTCGCAAAAGCGATTATTGAATTGGACATTCCATCAGTCCCTTTCTTGCTTGGCCGCAACCATACTATCCCAAAAATGCTCCTTGCGCCGCAAGCGTCTTCACGAGCATTTTTCCTTCGAGGGCGCGCGGCGTCGTGCCCACTTTCAGACAAAGCGCCGCCGCCGTGCCAGCCGCCTGGCCCATCGCCATGCAGGGCGGCATCACGCGCACTGCCCCGGCGGCAGCCGGTTCACCCGACAGGCACCGACCCGCAAGAAGCAGGTTTTCAACGCCTTTTGCCACAAGGCAGCGATACGACACGCCATACCAGTTCGCATTTATCGTCTGGTATGACGACACCATCGGATTATTTTTCCCGCCATGAACATCAACGGAGTTCGCCGCGAGGAAGACGCTATCCTCAGGCACTACGCCGTTCATGACGTCATCGACCTTTAGCATAGCCTCGCCCGAGACGTGGCGCGTTTCGCGGATGCCAACCGTGCTGCCCGTACACATGAGGATTGCATCTTTGCATCCGGGAACATACTTGCGCAGGAAGTCCATCATTACCTTGGTCTGGTGACGTCCCTCGACTTCGGCATGGGAAAGGCTCTCGGTGTTGGTAGCGTCGACGTTCGGTATGCGTCCGTTGTTGACGAGCCACACGTCCTTGCCCACGCCGCGGTACATGTTGAGGCAGCGGCGCGGCAAATCCCACTCGCCCGCCTCTATTGCCTTCGTCACGTACCAGTGGAAGCCGCGGTAGCTTACGCCGTCCTTCTTGTGGAACGTGTGCTTGTTCGCTTCGATGTCCGCGATGAGCTTCTCGGAGTCGACATTGCACACGCGGAAGAACATCGTCGCCGGCATAAGGCGTCCATTTCCGTCGCCAAGCACACATGGAACGCCGGCACGAAACGCATAGTCGCCGTCGCCCGTCGCGTCCACGACGATCTTCGCGGCAACGCGAGAAAAGCCGTCCTTCCCGAATATCCTCGCCCCGGACGCTCGTCCGTCTTCCACGACCGGATCGATGAAGGTCGTGTGCAGCAGAACTTTGACGCCCGCCTCGGCGCACATCTCGTCGAGAAGCACCTTCAGTTCCTCTGGGTCGAACGGCGTCACATGGTCGTGCCCCTTGGGTATCCACGCGGAATACGGGCCGTTGCCGAAGACGCCCTTGGGATGAAGCGCGCCGCCGCGGGCTACCAGCCGGTTGACGATCTCCTCGAAGAGTCCGCGTATGATCATCTTTTCGCCGGCCTTGTCGTAGCAGGTCATAAAGGGTCCGACAAGGCCTTGCGTAGCCATCCCTCCAAGCATGCCGCTCTGCTCGACAACAAGAACCTTCGCGCCGTTTCTCGCGGCGGCGATTGCCGCGCATACGCCGGCAGGCCCGCCGCCGACTACGAGAACGTCAGTTTCATACTGCGCCTTGCCATCGTTCTCCGGCTCCTTCGCCGCAGCGAATCCCGCCATCGGCATCGCCGTTGCGGCAATCGCGCCACCCTTGAGAAAACTTCTGCGATTGACTTCCATGTCGCCTCCTTTGGGTTTCGGGAAGTGTCCATGGTCTTCTTGCGCCACAGCCCTTCCCAATCTTCGAACGACGGTATGATAGCACAATCCGGCGACTTATGTCAAGTATGCTACTAAAGTTTTTCGTCTGGCGTCAGCGCAGGCGCGCTACGAGACCTCACCTTTCCAAAAGCCTTGCAAATGGCACCAGAATGTCGAATGCACCGCTTCGGGCGACAGAATCGTCCAGTTCTCCCTCGTACACGAGCGCCGTGCGTATGGAAACGCCCCTGCGCTTCGGAAACGCCGCTACCTTTTCGGCGATTTCCCGCTCGATTTCGCATCCGATGCGGATCCTGCGCTTGACCTCGACTATATAGACCACACGCGAGGTCTGGATGAGAAGGTCGATCTGAAGGCCTTTCCCTCCGTCTCTTCTCCCCTTCAGCGCAAATGGCGCGGCAGACCTTATCGTGACGCCCTCCAAATGCAGATGCGGTATCAGCGCCATCGCGTGGTTGACGACAAGGTTCTCAAACTGCAGACCCTTGTCCGTCTCCCACCCGCGCAACTCCGCAAGGGAGCCAAAGCCGTATCTCCCGCCGCGAATCTCCCCTTCGTGCGGCTCGATGTACTTTAGGTAAAAACGGGCGTAGTTGTCACAGACCCGGTATCTCGCCTCCTTTGCCTTGCGGCCCGTCGCAGGGTTGATGTTGTCGTCCTTTGACACGAACCCGGCTTCATGCAGTTCCGCCAAGTTGCGCGACAGGCTTCCGCCGCGCTCCACGCCGAGACGTGCGGCGACCTCAGAACAGGTCGCTGGGCCGCCTTCCGCAAGCCGCCTCAGTATATCGGCCTTCACAAGCGACGTCGAGCCAAAGACCTCGCTGAATATCGCGTTGAAATCCTTGAAAAGCGGACCATCCTCGGAAAAGCACATCCGCGCAATGTTGGCGTCGGCGGAAAGCGACGGATCGATTTCCTCGAGATAGCGCGGAACGCCGCCGGTCACGGAAAGCACATCGACTATCTCGCGCAAGGCAAGGCGCTTCTCACGTCCACGCCAGAATTTTACGCACAAGTCAAGTGGCAGCTCCTTCAGCACGATGCTTCGGGAGAACCTTCCGCCAAACGTAGCACTCTCCAGCAGATTTTCCTGTATCCAAGCCGAGACGCTACCGCAAAGAACGAGAATCAGGTTGTCGTGGCGCTTGAGAAAGTCATCCCAGCCGTTTTTCAGAAAACCGGGGAAATCCGGCTCATGGCGGCCCATCCACGAAATCTCGTCGAGAAGAACCACCGTCTTCTTGCGGTCGTCGATGCGCTCGCCGAGAAGCCGAAACGCCTCCATCCACGTTTCGGGAATAACCTTCGCCCCTAAAGTCTGCGCACATAGCCGCTCGCCAAAATTTCTCAACTGGTCGGCGTTCGTCTGTCCCTTCCGAGGACCCAGTCCTTCAATGACAATGAATTCCGTCCGATTCCTGCGAGCGAACTCACCAAAGAGTGTAGACTTGCCAATTCGTCGCCGCCCACGACACGCGACAAGCGATGAAGTCGGCTTATTTAGCAAAAGCCGCAAAGATTCCAATTCCTTCTCACGACCCAGAAACATGCCTTTACCTCCTAAACGATAGGTTTCGGGTATATTGTCTCATATTCTCTCAGATTTGTCAATGAGAGATGGCACGAAATCAATTTAAAGTTAATTTCGTGCCAAAATCAACACTGCGATTTTTGGCACGAAATCGTTTTATTCGCCACGCGATCATTCTGCCCGCGTAAAGTACGACAGGCGATAGAAATGTATTCCGCACACGCCTTGCTGAAGTAGTCGCGAGCTAATTCTTTCGACATGTTAGTTAGGATGCCGACTTTAATTCCCTGTTTTTAGATTCGGGGATGCCCGGCGGGAATTGCGCCAGGCATTGATGCGACCCACCCCGCAAGGCGGTTACCGGCCTCCGCCGCTTCGCGCAGAGAGCCGCCTTTGAGAATGGAGGCGACAAATGCCGCCGAAAAGGAATCGCCCGCGCCGACGGTATCTACGGCAGGCCCGAACGACACGGCGGGGCTTTCGAAGAACGGCTCGTCCCGCGAGGAAACTGCACACCCCTTCTTGCCTCTCGTTTCGATGACAATACGGAGCCGCGAATAACGCGCAAACAACGCCTCCGCCGAATATCCAAGCGTCTTGAGTTCTTCGTCGTTCACCTTGAGGATGTCGACCTTGTCCATGCAGGCGTCTATCGCCTCCTGGCTCCAGTACCGCTGCCGAAGATTTACGTCAAAAAAGACTACAGAACTGCTGCAGGCGTCAAGGAGGCGCTGAAGTGTCGAAGCAGAAACCGGCGAGCGTTGTGCGAGCGTTCCGAAGTAGAGGGTCCGGGGAGGTTCTGCTACTTCGCCTGTTATTTCATCCCAGGCGACAGGCTGGACGATCTCATACGACGGGATGCCTTTTTTAAGCGTGACGTTGACCGTGCCCGTCGGAAGCGTCGGGTGCATTCCCACCATAGACACGTCGACGCCGAGACGCCTGGCCTCGGAAATCGCGCGGTGCCCAAGATCATCGTCACCGACAGCCGAGATCACAGCAGACTTAAGCCCAAACCTAGCAATGTGCGCAGCGAAGTTGAACGGGGCGCCGCCGATATGCGGCACTCCGTCTATGACATCCCACAGGACTTCGCCGAATGCAAGAACATCCGTCATCTGCCCTTCTCCTTCAAGTCCCTGATTACCTTGAACATCACGCTCGGATAGTCGGTCGAGAATCCGTCGCAGCCGAGTTCCCAGAGACGGTGGTACACCTCTTCCCTGTCGCCGCCCTCAAAGGGTATCGAGCAGACCTTGACACCGTGCGCGTGGAACTCGTCGATGAGCTGCTTCAGGTAGTCCGTGCCGAGGATGAACGGATCGACCGGATCGTCTGGGTTCCAGTAGGTATGCAGGGACACAGCCGTAACATACCTGAAATCCGCCGCGCGCAGCTCGTCCATCACCTTCTCGAAGTGCGCGCGCACCGCCTCGCCCATCGCCTTGCGCTTCGCCGGGTCCATGCGCTCGCCGAACTTCGGGAACTTCCCGATCCACAAAAGCGCCTTCCCTCCCGGGACCGCCTTCTGCCACTTCACGATGTTCGCATAGGACGACCCCGTGTAGTAAACCTGGTCGAGTACGCCGAACTTCCTGGCCTCCGCCGCAATGCGCTCGGGACCCGCGCCCTTCTCGTCTACGAAGCAGAGATACGTCGGATGGCCCTTCATAGCCGCGAACACCGCCTCGATCGTCGGAATGCGCTGCGACGAATACGTCGGATCAAGATAGCTGCCGACGTCGACGTCGCGGATGTCCGCCCACTTCAGCGCGCGCGAAACGCTGTTCGTCGCGAGCGCGGCGGATATGCCGCGCCCCGTCCGCGCAAGCGTGTCGTCGTGAAGCATTACCCCGACGCCGTCCGAGGTGCAGCGACAGTCGCACTCAAGCGCCGAGCCGTTGCCCCAGCACCAGAGGAAGGTCTCGAGCGTGTTGTCGGGTCGCTCGGATTTTCCGCCGCCGCGGTGCACATGCGAGATGTAGAGGCCATCGGTACGTGTGGCAACCGCAGATTCCAACTGAGCTGTCTCGCAGCCGCCGAAGGCGAGTGCCATCGCCACTGCCGCGGGAAATACAAGTCGATTCATAACTCGCTTCCTTTTATTGAGATTTCACCGGTCGACGTCGATTATGACCTTCATGGCCGAAACGCGGTTCGCGTCGATATAGCGGTACGCCTCCGCATAGTCCCTGAACGCGAAATGCGCGCTCACAAGCGGCGCGAGCCGCACAGTACCAGAATTGACGAGTTCGATCGCCGTCACGTAGTCCTCGTGGCGGTACATCATCGTCGTATTGAGGTCGAGCTCGTGATCATTCAGGACGGCGAGGTCAACCGCAGCGGGTTTCGCGAACACGGCGACGAGGATGATCGTTGAGCCCTTACGGGCGTACCTGATCGCCTGGCCCATCGTGACGTCGTTCCCAGCGCAGTCGTAGATGACGTCCGCCTTGTCGGGCCCGAACGCACGCTCCATCGCCGCGCCGAAGTCCTCCTTCGACGTGTCCGCCGTGAAGTCCGCGCCGCACTCCTTCGCCTTCGCAAGACGCCCCTCCGCAACATCCGTGACAAGCACCGACTTGGCCCCCAGCCCCTTCGCCGCCTGCGCGACGAGGATGCCGATCGGCCCCGCACCGAGAACCGCGACCTTCGCGCCCCTGAGGTCCGAGAACCGCCGCGCCGCATGCACCGCGACCGCAAGCGGCTCGATCATCGCGCCCTCGTCGAAGCTCATCTTCTCGCCGAGCTTCGTCACCTTCTTCGCGTCCACGGCGAAATACTCGCTCGCCGTTCCTGTCGTCTGGAAGCCCATCACCTTCAGCTCCTCGCAGAGGTTGTACTTTCCGTGGCGGCACGGGTGGCACTTCCCGCAGACGACCTGGGGCTCTATCGTCACCTTCTCGCCGACGGCAAATCCATCGACCCCCGCACCGAGAGCCGCGATCTCGCCGGACACCTCGTGGCCCTGCGTCACGGGATACTTCGTGAACGGGTGCTTGCCGTGCCAGACGTGTATGTCCGACCCGCACACGCCGATTCTGCGGATCCGCACCAAAACCTCGCCCGATTCCGGCACGGGACGCTCCACCTCGCGGAACGATATCTCGCCCGGCGCAGTCATTACCTGTTGCAGCATCTTCATTTTCTTTTCGCCTCCAGTTCGTCGATGATCCTTGAATATCCCTTCTTGTCAAGCCGGTAGAAAAGCAGCCCAAAACCAGTCACGAGCCAGAGCGCACCGGGTATCGTCGTGAAGGCGTGGCGCATCACGGCGACGACAGAGGCGTTCTGCGCCTGCGCGACGCCGCTTACGGGCTCGAGATAGCCTACGGCCGAGAGCGCCGCCGCGAGTCCAGCCGTACCGAGCGCCATGCCCATCTTGTTTCCGAACGAGATGAACGAATACTGGAAACCGTCGTTCCTGACGCCCGTCTTCCACTCGCCGTATTCCACGCAGTCGGGTATGATCGCGTAGATCGCCGTGTTGAACCCGGCGAAGAAGAACTGCGCAATCGCCGCGGTCGCGTAGAACATGACGGGCGTTCCGACGGGATCGAACGGATAGATCGCGAACATCCCGAGACCCGTAAGAAACGCGAGAATCGCCGCGGCGCGGCCCTTGTTGCCGGTCAGCGCGAACACGGGGCGGAACAGCACCGCGCCGAAGATCGACGGCAGCACAATCACAAGCGCGAACGTAGTGAAGAGATCTTCGTTCCCTGCGACGTACTTGAAGTAGTAGAGGTAGTCGGCGTTGCGTCCGTAGAGAACAGCGCCAAAGAGGAACTGCCCGAGAAGCGCGGCAAGGTAGGGCGGATTCCGCGCGACGGACTTAAGCTGCACGCCGAGCGGAACCTTCGCGCGCACAGCGGGAGCGACCGTCTCGCGCGTCTTCGCGAAGCAGAAGAGATGGCACGCGGCGAAGATGGCGCCGTAGAGAATCGCGACGGAGAGATAGGCCCCGGCCGACGTCTTCCCTCCGAAGGCGTTGACGAGCGGAAGCGTGATCACGTTTATGACGCCGATCGCGATCATCGCCGCGAGCGAACGCGACGTGTTGAGCCGTGCACGTTCGTCGATGTCCTGCGTCATCGCTCCGCAGAGCGTCCCGTACGGAAGGTTGACGCACGTGTAGCCGAACACGAGAAGCGCGTACGTCACGTACATGTAGGCGATCTTCGCGCCGTCGCCCCACCCTGGATGCGCCCAGAACGTAAGCGCGAGAACAATGGCGGTCAGAGGCGCGCCGAACGCAAGCCACGGACGGAAGCGGCCCCAGCGCGTGCGCGTCCTGTCGGCGAGAAGCCCGACGAGAGGATCGTTCACCGCGTCCCAAACGCGCGAGACGAGCATGAGCGTCGCAACGGCAGACATCGAGATGCAGAATACGTCCGTGTAGAAGAACATGAGGGAGTTCCCCACGAACATCCACGAGAAGTTGCAGCCGACGTCGCCGAACCCGTATGCGAGAACGGTCGAGAAGACGAGTCTTTTCTTTGAAGCGTCCTGAGCCATATTCCATTTCCCCTTTCAAGGATCGGAAATATGTTAGCACACAGCGCCGACTTTTGTCAATAGCATTACTAAAGTTCTTCGAGATGCCTGTTCATGAGGCAGAGCGCCGCGCCGATCGCCGAGGCGTCGCGTCCGCAGCGTCCGGCGCGCACGTAGTCTGAATCCGCATCGAACAGGTTAAGTTTCTTCAGCCGGGATTTTAGCTCGTGAAGGTGCGGCTCCATGTGCGCGCCGACATATCCGCCGATGACGACGGTCCTGTCGAAGGCCATGCGGAGATTCGAGACCACGATGGCGAGATCGTCGAGATAGGCGCCCCACACGCGCTTCGCGGGCGCGTCGCCGGCTTCGAGCCGCGCGAAGAAGTCCTCGAGGCTGGACGCGCCCTCCGAAAGGCGCAGGGCGGAGAGATAGGCGTCGGCGCAGCCCTTCTTGCCGCAGTAGCAGCGGCGGCCGCCGGGATGCAGGACCATGTGCCCGAACTCGCCCGCGCGCCGGTTGTCGCCGAGGTGGATCATGCGCGGCGAGGCGATTCCGCCGCCGACCGTGTTTGAAAGCGACAGATACACGATGTCGCCGCTCAGGTCAGACACCTCCGTCTGCACCGCCGCGTTCGCGTCGTTCTCGAAGTCCACGTCGATTCCGCGGAAACACCCGGCGAACGACGCGAGGTCGAAGTCACGAAGCTCCAGCGCATGCGAACGCGCAATCCGTTTGCGGTCGTGGGACAGGATGCCCGGAAGCGACACGCCGATTCCGGCGATCTTCCGACGCGCGAAACCGCCATCAGCGGCAAACGAGAAGAACGATTCGGCCACGGAGGAGATGTAGCGCGCGTCGGGCGAGAAGGCTTGGCGCCGGCGGCGTTTCGCTGCCGCCCTCCCCGTCCAGTCAACGACAACTTCCGTGACATGGTTGCGCGTGATGTCGATTCCGCCGAAATAGCGGTAGGCGGGATTGGGCGCAATCACCTTTGCCTTGCGCCCACCCGTGGAGTCGTACTCGCCCGACTCGCGCAACACGCCGTCCGCGACAAGCGCTCCGACCGTATTGATGACCGTCGGATGCGAAAATTCGAGCACAGCCTCAATCTCCGCCTTCGAAATCTGGCCACGCGTGACGACGAGCCTTGCGATCTCGCTACGAGCCCCGCCGCGCCCCAGCATTGCCTTGTTCTCGTTCATCCTCTTGTTCTCGTTCATCCTGGTGATATTGTATCACATCGGCGCTTCACCTCGCCACTATAATTTCTGTTCTGTCGCGGCGTGTCCAGGGCGTTTAGGAATGATATAATATCTCCGCATGGACGGCGGCGAGATTGAGCTCAACTACCAGGAAGGCCTTCCGATTTGCGAACATCGGGAGGAGATTCTCGCTCTCCCCGAGAAGAACGACGTCGTAATCGTCTGCGGCGACACGGGCTCCGGAAAGACGACGCAGCTCCCGAAAATGGCGATGGAGCTCGGACGCAGGAAGAACGGCCGGCGCATCGCATGCATCCAGCCGCGCCGCCTCGCCGCCGTCACGGTTGCAGAGCGCGTCGCGGACGAGCTGAAGTCGCCAGTCGGCGCAGGAGGAAAGACTGCGACCACCAGGCTATCGCGCACTCGTGAAACGCT
>JAEEHL010000011.1 GCA_016280825.1 Verrucomicrobiota bacterium | reverse complement strand
GGCGCGTTCGTCGAGATCGCCCCCGGCATCGAGGGCCTCGTCCACATCAGCGAGTTCAGCTGGACCAAGCGCGTCGCCCGTGCGAGCGACATGCTTTCCGTCGGCGACGAAGTGCAGGTGGTCGTGCTCTCCGTGGACGTCGAGAACCAGAAGATCGCCCTCGGCATCCGCCAGACGCAGGCGAACCCGTGGGACACCGTGCAGGACCGCTTCCCGGTCGGCAGCCGCATAAAGGGCAAGGTGCGCAACTTCACGGCCTACGGTGCGTTCGTCGAGCTCGAGGAGGGCATCGACGGCATGATCCACGTCAGCGACATGAGCTGGATGCGCAAGATCAACCATCCTTCCGAGTGCCTGCAGAAGGGCCAGGAGGTCGAGGCGGTCGTCCTCGACGTCAACCCGAAGGAACAGCGCATCTCGCTCGGCCTCAAGCAGGCGCAGCAGGACCCCTGGGACGAGATCGCGAAGAAGTTCTCCGTCGGCAGCGTCGTCAAGGGCAAGGTCTCCAAGATCGCCTCGTTCGGCGCGTTCGTCGAGCTGGAGGACGGCGTGGACGGCCTTGTGCACATCTCGCAGATCAGCGACCAGCGCGTCGAGAAGGTCAAGGACGCGCTCGAGGTCGGCCAGGAGGTCGAGGCCCGCGTCGTCAAGGTCGACCGCGGCGAGCGCCGCATCGGGCTTTCCATCCGCGCGATGTCGATGACCGAGGACGAAGTCAAGGCGCTCACGGCAGAGGCGGCCGGCGAGGCGTCCGAGAAGACGGCCAAGCCGACCGGCGGCGAGAGCCTCGGCGGGCTTTCCGCCGCGTTCGACAGCGCCTTCGCCAACGTCGAGTGGCAGCCTGGCAACTAACCCATCACCTCATCGAAAGGAGCGAAAGCAATGTCAAGAGTTTGCGCAATCTGCGGCAAGGGGCCGTCTGTCGGCAATATCGTCGTGCGCAAGGGCTCGCCCAAGTACAAGGGCGGCATCGGCCTGCATACGACAGGCATCACGAAGCGCAGGTTCCTGCCGAACCTGCAGACCGTGCGCGTGGCCGACGACAAGGGCAACGTCAAGCGCATGCGCGTATGCGCCCGCTGCATCAAGAACGGCAAGGTGAAGAAGGGCTGAACCTCTCCCCCGCCGCGTAAATGACGCAGGGCTGCATCGCGAGCGACCTTGTCGACCTTTGCGCCCGAAAGGGCGTGAAGGTCGCCGTGGCGGAAAGTTGCACCGGCGGCGGGGTCGGGGCTGCGATAACGTCGGCGCCGGGGGCGAGCGAAGTCTTCCCCGGCGGCGTCGTATCCTATTCAAACGGCGCGAAGGAGAAGGTCCTCGGGGTCAGGGCGGAGACGCTCGCGCGCTTCGGAGCCGTCTCCGAGGAGTGCGCCCGCGAGATGGCGGAAGGCGCGCGGGGCCTTTTCGGGGCGGACGTCGCCGTTTCCGTGACGGGTGTCGCGGGGCCGAGCGGCGGTAGCGCCGAGAAGCCAGTTGGGCTTGTGTGCTTTGGCCTCTCCACGCGGGAGCGGGTGTCCTCCGAAAGCGTCCGCTTCGGCGGCGGGCGCGACGATGTGCGCGCCGGGGCCGTGGCGCATGCGCTCGGGCTTCTCTCGAAGGCGGCCCTCTCAGTTGACAAGGAGGCGCCATGACGAGGCAGGCGAGGCTTTCCGACGCGGAGGCGATATTCGAGCTCATCAGCGCCAACGACGACATGCTGATACCGAGGTCGATGGGCGACATCGTCTCTAACATCGACCGGTTCGTCGTGGCCGAATCGCCTTCCGGCATCTGCGGCTGCGCGGCGTTCGTGGTGCATCCGGAGATTGGGGCGCCAGAGCGGGCGACGGTGGAGATACAGTCGCTCGCCGTGAGCGCAAGCTGCAGGGGCATGGGCGCCGGGCGGGAGCTTGTCGAGACGCTCCTTGGAAGGGTGCGTCCATTCGGGGCGAAGGAGGCGATAGTGCTTACGTTCGTGCCGGAGTTCTTCTCGCGGCTCGGCTTCGTCGAGACGCCGAAGACGAAGGTCATGCACAAGCTCTACACCGGGTGCCTGAACTGCACGAAGCACGGCAATCCGTTCACCTGCCCGGAGATCGCGATGACGCGCACAATCTGAGCGGTTTTATGATATAATACGCCAATATCAGGAGGACGAGATGACAGGTTTGATCTTAGCGGTGATAGCGTTGCCCGTGACGGAGGTCTCCGAGCAGCCTGACTTCGCGCGTTCGACGTATCCCGGCCGGGTTACGGCGATTGCGCAGGTAGACGTGCGCCCACAGGTCTCGGGCGAGATCCTCGACGTCGCGTTCGAGAACGGCCAGATGGTCAAGGAGGGCGACGTCCTCTACAGGCTCGACCCCGTGAAGTACGAGTCGGCCGTGAAGAACGCCGAGGCCCGCGTCGTCGAGATGAGGGCGAACGTCTCGTACGCCGAGACGTCATACGAGAGGCACAAGCGGCTTCTCGAGACCCGCGCCGTGTCGCTCGACGCGGTCGACAACGCGCTTTCGCAGCGCGATTCCTCCCGGGCGTCGTACGCGGCGGCCAAGGCCGCGCTCGTCTCGGCGCAGGACGACCTCAAGCACTGCACGATCGTCGCGCCCATCTCCGGCAAGATCGGCACTACCGCGAAGACGAGGGGCAACTACGTGACTGCCGCGGGCTCGACGCTCGTGTCGATCGTGCAGTTCGACCCGATAAGGGTGAAGTTCTCCGTCTCGAACCGCGAGCTTCTCGACATCAAGGGCCGCGCCGAAAAGCTCGACACGTCGGGCGTAGACCTCTCGCTCCGCCTCGCGAACGGCGAGCTTTTCGAAACCCCCGGCGTCATCGAGTACGCCGAGAACCAGGCCGACGAGCTTACCGACACGCTTACCCTCTACGCCCGCTTCGACAATCCGGCGGGGCGGCTCGTGCCGGGCGGCACGGTGGCCGTGACGATCTCCTCGAAGGCGGGAGTGCCGCGCCCCGCGATCCCGCCCACTGCCGTGATGCAGGACACGCAGGGGCCGTACGTCTGGGTGCTTGACTCCGAGGGACGTGCCGAGCGCAGGGCGATTGCTCGCGGCAACCAGGCGGGCGAGTTCCTGTTCGTCGAGAAGGGACTCAAGGTCGGCGAGAGGGTCGTGGCCGACGGAGCGCACCGCATCAAGCGCGGCGACATCGTCAAGGCGGCCGAATGAAATCGCTCTCCAGGATATTCATCGAGAGGCCGAGGGTAGCCTGGGTCGTCTCGATCATCATCGCGCTCTGCGGGCTCGTCTGCCTCAGGCGCATGGCCGTGGCGGAGTACCCGAACATCACGCCCGTCACGATCACCGTGTACTGCGCCTACACCGGCGCGAGCGCGAAGGACGTCTCCGACTCCGTCGCGACGACGATAGAGGACCAGATAAACGGCGTCGAGAACCTCTGGTACTACAAGTCGAACTGCAAGAACAACGGCGGCTACACCTGCTACTGCGTGTTCCGCCCGGGGACTTCCTCGAACATGGCGCTCATGAACGTGCAGAACGCCGTCAAGCGCGCCGAGCCGAAGCTGCCGTCGGAGGTGACGCACAACGGCATAAGCGTCTGGAAGCGCCCGGAGGACCGCATGGTCATGTACTGCTTCATGACGGACGGCCGCGAGATGGACATAATGGACCTCTCCAACTTCGTCGAGAAGAACGTGGCCGACGCGATCGCGCGCGTGGACGGCGTCGGGCAGGTCGACACCTCCGGGCGCATATACGCGATGAGGCTCTGGCTCGACCCGGTGAGGCTTTCGGGGCTCAACATCCCGATCTCCGAGGTGAAGTCCGCCATCGAGTCGCAGAACATCCAGGCCGCCGCCGGCACGGTCGGCGGCGAGTACGCCAACAGGTACCTCACCTTCAAGCTGAACGTCAAGGGGCGCCTCACGACGAAGGAGGAGTTCGAGAACATAGTCGTGCGCACGAACCCCGAGACCGGGGCGCAGGTGCTCGTGAAGGACATCGCGCGCGTGGAGCTCGGCTGCAAGGGCTACACGATAAGGAGCCGCTTCAACGACAACCCCGCCGTCTACCTCGAGGTGTACAAGACGCATGACGCGAACTCAGTGCTCACCGCCAAGCGCGTCAAGAAGGAGGTCGAGAAGTGGCGCGAGAGGATGCCCGCGGGCGTAGTCTGCGAGCTTGCCGACGACACTACCGCCTTCACGCTCGTCTTCCTCAAGGAGACGTTCAGGACGCTCGTCCTCGCGCTCCTCCTAGTGGTGGCGATCACGTACCTCTTCCTGCAGGACTGGAGGGCCACGCTCGTGCCGGCGATAGCCATCCCCATCTCGCTCCTCGGCGCGATGGTGTTCCTGCAGATAATGGGCTACACGCTGAACGTCCTTACGATGTTCGGCCTCATCCTCGTCATTGGCTCGCTCGTGGACGACGCAATCGTCGTCGTGGAGAACGCGCAGTCGCTCATGCACCGCGAGGGCCTTTCGCCGAAGGAGGCGGCGATAAAGTCGATGGACCAGATAACCGGCGCCATCATCGCCACCACGCTCGTCACCCTCGCGTGCTACCTGCCGCTCGTGTTCTACTCCGGCATGGTCGGCATGATGTACGTGCAGTTCGCCGCCACGATGTGCGCGGCGCTTGTCCTCTCGACCGTCGTCGCGATCGTCCTCTCTCCCGTCCTCTGCGCGTACATGCTGCGGCCTCCTGCCGAGAAGCCGCCAGCCGTGTTCAGGCCCTTCAACGCCGCGCTGGACTTCAGCCGGAGGGGGTATCTGGCGTGCGTGCGGATATTCGTGAAGCGCGGCCTGCTGACGCTTCTGCTGCTCGCGGCGAGCGGCGTCGCGGCGTGGTGGTTCGCCAAGGACCTGCCCACGACGTTCCTCCCGAAGGAGGACCGCGGCTACATCGTCTGGCACGGGCGGCTCTCCGAGGGGCAGTCGCTCGAGCGCTCCATCGCCGTCACGGACGAGTTCCACGAACGCGTGAAGACGATTCCGGGCGTCATGTCCATCGCCTCGCGCTGCGGCTCGACGGGCATGTGGGGAACCGGCGAGAACCTCTTCGGCGGCGTCATCCGCCTGAAGCACTGGGACGAGCGCCGCACTCCGGAGACGAGGATCGACGCCGTGATGGACGAGGTGAAGAAGCGCGCAGAGACCCTGTACGGCGCGCAGATGGTGTTCACGCAGCCTGCGTCCATCCCCGGGCTGGGCGGCTCGTCCGGCGTCGGGTTCAACTTCTGCTCGCTCGCCGGATGCACGCCGGAGCAGCTTCTGGAGGCGGTGGACGACTTCACTGCGCGGCTCAGGGAGGACCCGAAGGTCAAGTCCGTCGTGCACGGCTTCACCTGCTCCACGCCGCAGCTGGAGCTGAAGCTGGACCGCATGAAGGCCGAGATGCTCGGCGTCACGCCGAAGGTAGTCTTCTCCACGCTCCAGAACAAGCTCGCCTCGTACTACGTGAACGACTTCAACATCAAGGGCGGCGTATACCAGGTGAAGCTCCAGAACGACCCGGACTACCGCGGCGGAATAGAGGACATCCTCGCCATCCGCATCCCGACCTCCAAGGGCGACGCGGTGCCGCTTTCGTCGATCGGCAAGCTCGAATACGTGGGCGGAACGCGCGAGACGATGAGCTACAACAAGATGCTTGCGGCGTGGGTCGACGTGACGCCCAACCCCGGCGTGAGCTCTTCCGAGATAATGAAGCTCATAGAGTCCACTCCCCGCCCGAAGGACTTCGTGATCGAGTGGGGGCCGGTCGCGCTCCAGGAGCTGGAGAACGAGGGCCAGGTCGTCTGGTTCGTCCTCGCCTCGATCGTGTTCGCGTACCTCTTCCTCGTCGCGCAGTACGAGTCGTGGACGATCCCGCTGCCCGTCATGCTTTCCGTGACGTTTGCGCTCGCGGGCGCCATATTCGGCATCAAGCTCACCTCGACCGTCCTCTCGGTCTATGCGCAGCTAGGATGCATAATGCTCATCGCGCTCTCGGCGAAGAACGCCATATTGATGGTGGAGTTCTCCAAGCAGGAGCGCGCGGCCGGCGTCGACATAGCCGAGGCCGCCATGAACGGCGCGCGCCTCAGGTACCGCGCGGTGCTCATGACGGCGTGGAGCTTCATCATGGGCGTCCTGCCCCTCGTCCTCGCGAAGGGCGCCGGCGCCGAGTCGATGAAGGCCATAGGCATAACGACGTTTTCGGGAATGCTCTTCGCAACCATCGTAGGCATCGTGTTCGTGCCCGCGCTCTATGCGCTTTTCCAGCGCATGAGGGAACGCGTCACGCACGAAGGTGCCAGGAACACACCGGGGAAACAATGAAAAGAGACAATTTGAAGATGCTGGCCGCAGCCGCGGCGGTTCTTGTCGCAGGCGGCGCATTCGCCGCGCACGGCGCCGCGCCCCCTTATCCCAACTTCGGCCTCCAGCGCGTCGAGGAGATGATGTTCTTCGTCCTGCAGATAGGCGTCATAATCTTCGCGGCGAGGCTCGGCGGCGCGCTCGCGTCGGTGCTGCGCATGCCCTCCATCCTCGGCGAGCTTGCGGCGGGCATACTCATAGGCCCATGGGCTCTTGGCGGCGTGCCCCTCGATCTGCCGCAGTGGGTCGATCCCCACGGCTACTTCGCGAACGGGCTGTTCCACGGCGCGGCGCTCCGCGAGATCGCGAAGGAGACGGGGGTTGTGTTCGACGCGACCTCGCCCGCGCTCTACGGGATTGCGACGCTTGCCTCGGTGATACTCCTCTTCCTCTCGGGGCTCGAGACGAACCTCAGGATGTTCCTCAAGTACTCGTTCGTCGGCTCGCTCGTGGGCGTGGGGGGCGTCGTGGTCTCCTTCGTCTTCGGCGACCTCTGCGCCGTATTCCTCCTGCCGAAGTTCTTCGCCGCGTTCGCCGAGGGCGGCGCGCATGCGCTTGTCGGGCAGAACATCACGCTTGCGCAGGCGATGACTTCCGCCGCGCCGCTCTACATGGGCATAATGTCGACCGCCACTTCCGTCGGCATTACGGCGCGCATCCTCTCGGAGAAGAAGAAGATGGACTCCGAGGAGGGCACTACGATAATGGCCGGCGCCGTCATAGACGACGTGCTGGGGCTTATCGTTCTCGCGATAGGCAACGGGATAATCGCCGCCCGATACGCCGTGGGCGACGGCGAGGCCGCGGCAGCGGCGGCCGGCGGCATGAACTGGGGTTCGATAGGCTTTGTGGCCGCAAGGGCGTTCGGGGTGTGGCTTGTCGCGACCGTCGTCGCCGTGCTCGCCGCGAAGTGGATCTCGAAGTTCCTCAAGAAGTGCTTCAAGTCAACGGTGATGATCGCGACGATGGCGTTCGGCCTCGCCCTCGTCCTCGCGGGCTTCTTCGAGATGATGGGCCTTGCGATGATAATAGGCGCGTACGTGATGGGACTGGCCCTCTCTCGCACAGACCTCAAGCACCCGATACAGGAGATGCTCACCCCTGTCTATACGTTCCTCGTGCCCGTGTTCTTCTGCTCGATGGGCATGATGGTCGACGTGACGGCGCTTTGCTCGAGGCCAGTGCTCGTCTTTGGCGCGATATACACGGCTCTTGCGGTTGCGGCGAAGGTGATAGGCTGCATGGTGCCTTCGGTGTGCTGCGGGTTCAACCTCCTCGGGGGGCTCCGCATCGGCGCGGGCATGGTGCCGCGCGGCGAGGTGGCGCTCATCATCGCCGGGCTCGGCCTTTCTCAGGGCTTCCTCACGCAGGAGATATTCGGCATCGGCATCCTCATGACGCTTGTCACGACCGTCGTCGCGCCGCCCGCCCTCGTCGGGCTTTTCGTGCCGAAGGCCAAGGGCGTGAGGCACCCGAAGGGCGCCATGGACAACTCCCGCGCGGTGCGCTTCGAGCTGCCGGACCGGCGCGTCGCCGAGATCGTGCTCGGCCGCCTTATCGAGGAGTTCCGCGCAGAGGGCTTCTTCACGTCCTTCCTCTCCACCGAGGAGCGGATATGGGAGGTCGCCATGGACGACATCGAGCTTTCCGTCCGCATCGAGGGCAGCAGCATCGTCTTCAACTGCACTCCCGAGGAGGAGGCCATCGCGATGACGGCGTGGATGGAGGTCGCTAGCCAGATGAACGACCTTGCGAGGGTCATATCCCAACCTGCTCGCAAGGAGGACGTGGAGAAGGCGCTCACGAGCGTGGAGGCGGTGAAGCGCGGCCACGAAGGGGTGGGGCGCTATCTCCAGGGCTTTGTCATGCTGCCGGCCTTCAGGGCCTCGTCGAAGAAGGAGGCGATAGGCGCGATGGTCTCGGAAATCGCGAAGGTGTGCCCCAACCACGTGCCGGACGCCGCGGCGGCCACGGCTGCCGTGCTGCGCAGGGAGGAGTCGATGCCGACGGGCCTCGACCACGGCATCGCCGTGCCGCACGGCCGCGACGCGAGCATCAAGGGCATTGCGGGCGCGGTCGCGATCCTCGACAACTCCGGCACCGCCAACGGGTGCATACCAGACTACGAGACAATCGACAACTCGCCGCTTTCGATAATCGTGCTCACGCTTGCAAGCGACTCCGACCAGACGCCGTACCTGAAGCTCATGAGCTTCATCTCGCGTTCGCTTCGCGCAGACGACGGCTACCTGAAGCTTCTCGAGTGCAGGACGCCGGAGGAGATGCGCCGGTTCTTCAGGAAGTGCCGCTGACGATCGACCTTGCAAACGCATCTGCAATTTGATATACTACAAGTCCGCAAGGGCTATTAGCTCAGTTGGTTAGAGCGCTTCCTTGACATGGAAGAGGTCAGTGGTCCGAATCCACTATAGCCCACCAAGGCGGACTGTAGCTCAGTTGGTAGAGCACGACACTTTTAATGTTGGGGTCGCGGGTCCGATCCCCGCCAGTCCGACTCGTGCATCTCCGAACTTCATGGGATGAGAACCGGAATAGACAGACGAATGGAGGAGCTTTCGTCGGGAGGGCTTGGGGGGCTTCTTCTAAAGTACTCCTGGCCTGCGCTGGCGGCTATGACGCTCAATGCGCTCTATGCCGTCGTGGACAGGGTATTCATCGGGCGCGGCTGCGGCGTGGACGCGATGGCGGGCATTACCCTCGTCATGCCGATAATGATGCTCTTCGGCGCGTTCGGCGTGTTCGTCGGCGCCGGGCATTCCGCCGCGCTTTCGATAAAGCTCGGCGAGGGCGACCGCACGTCGTGCGAAAAGCTGCTCGGCCAGCTTGTCGCCTTCAAGCTCGCCTTCTTCTGCATCCTCCCGCCGCTCATCTTCCTCAACGCGGACACGGTGCTTGGCTGGTGCGGCGCGGACAAGACGACGCCGGAGGCGTTTGCATGCGCGAAGGAGTATCTGCGCATCGTCGTCGTCTCGTGCCTCTTTTCCCATCTCGCCTTCGGGCTTTCCGCAATGCAGCGCGCCGAGGGCTCGCCCATGTCGTCGATGATGTGCATGGTGATCGGCTTCGGGCTCAACATCGCGCTCGACCCCGTGTTCATCTTCCTCTTCGGCATGGGCGTCGCCGGAGCCGCGTGGGCCACGAACATCGCGATGGCCGCGAGCTGCGTCTGGGCCTTTCGCTACTACCTAGGCGGCAGGAGCGCCGTCAAGCTCAGGCTTTCGCGGATTGGCTTCCACCGAGGCATGGTGATGAAACCCGCGGGAATCGGCCTTGCGCCGTTTCTACAGCAGCTCATGGGCGCTCTCATCTCAGTGTCGCTTCAGCTCGCGTTCACGCGCTGGATCGAAGACCCGGCGGGGCGCACGGCGCAGATCGCCTCGCTTGGCGTGTTCCAGTCGGTTCTCATACTCGTCATCATGCCCATACTCGGCTGCCAGCAGGGGCTTCAGCCAATTCTGGGCTACAGCTGGGGCGCGCGCAACTACCGCCGCGTCCTCGGCGCGCTCAAGGTGGGGTTTCTGGCGACGACGGCGCTTTGCTTTCTCGCCTGGTTCATCCAGGTGGTGCCTCCGTTCCCGGAGTGGCTTGCGGCGATGTTCGTCTCACGCGACGATCCAGCGCTCTGCAGCCTTGCCGCGCACGACCTCAGGCTATCGAACTGCATGCTATGGTGCATATCGGTCAACATCGTCGCGACGACGTACTTCCAGTCCATCGGCAAGCCGATGGTCGCCATCGTGCTTTCGATGCTGAGACAGGGGCTTGTGCTTCTCCCCGTCATATGGCTCCTGCCGTACATCATGGACGACAAGCCGTTTGCAATATGGCTCTCGATGCCGGTGTCGGACGTGCTGTGCAACTTGGCGACGCTGCCGCCAGCGTTTCTCCATTTGCGCTTCCTCTCTCGCGTCCGGTCGAGAGGGGCGTAGCGGCTATGCGCCCAACAGGCGGCCGTATTCGCGCACGCAGGAGATTGATTCAGCGCCAAAGTCGGCCACGTAGTCGTCGTCCATGTTGACGGCGAAGGTGGTGAAGTGGCGTATGCCGCGCTTGCGGTACGCAGCGATTTCCTCGCGCGTCTTCGCGGCGTCCCAGGGAATCTTCACGAGCGGCTTCTTCCACGTCGAAAAGAGCGAGGCGTCGAGCCAGTATTCAAGCGCCTGTGCCGTATCGGGCGGGAAGACTTCCAACAGTCGGTCGAGCTTTTCGAGCCAGTGGCCGCTCTCGGAAAGCGGCTCGCGCTGATGCACGCCTTTCGCGTACCAGCGCTCTATCGGGGCGAATTCGAGAAAGAGCGCCGGGTCCGGCTTGACGACCTTGGGCGGGTCTATCGTGTACACGTAGGCGAGGTGCGCGAGAGAGGCGTTTGGGTCTATCTCCACGCGAAGCGCCCGCACAATGGCGTTCTCGACAATTACCGCCTGGTCTGCATCGCCAAGTTCCCTGCATTTCGGGCAGTTGCACTTCTTGCCGCAGTCAGTCATCCAGAAGAAATAGCGCCCTGTCGTGGACTGGCAGACGCGGGCGGCTTCGACGGCGCGCCCTGCGATGATCTCGATTGCAAACGGGTTTGAAGGGCAGCAGTTGCCGACAGGCGTGCGCTCGCCCTTGTCGTCCATGCGGAAGAACGACGGGTCGGAGGCGAACATCTCGCGCGGGAGAAGCCAGTCGATTGCGTGGAGCTCGTGCTCGACCTCAAGGCCGTAGCGCGCGCAGCCGTCGAGGAAGCGCCTGCCGCGGCCGCTCTTGATGAATGGCATCACGTCGCGCGGGCCGATGTGCGTTGCGACGGTCGTGAGGCCCGCTTCATGTGCGAGGCGCGGCCAGTCGAACGCGCCGGAAAGGTCGCGGGCGCTCACCACGACGCCGCGTGTCGCGGCATGCGAACGGCAGCGCCCGCACGTCATGCAGCCGCTTGCGCCAACCAACGCGGCCGCAGCCGCCTGCTTCAGGAACTCGCGTCTTTTCATGTCTCTTTTTCCGTGAAAACCAATTGGCCGAGATTATACCACAATTTGCGACGGTGTGTCAAAGCAGGTTCTCAAACGGCGGGGACAGACCCCGACACGCCTGCATGCCGAGTCTCACCGGGGCGCAGGCCTCCTGTGAAATTCGGGGCAATGCAAGTGTTTTTTCTGTAAATTGGCGTCGGTTCATAGCTCCTTGAT
The DNA here is from genome assembly GCA_016280825.1 of Verrucomicrobiota bacterium. GTDB lineage: Bacteria > Verrucomicrobiota > Kiritimatiellia > RFP12 > UBA1067 > UBA1067. The sequence continues at coordinate 6,970 of JAEEHL010000011.1, read as the reverse complement.
GGTGCGACTTGACGCAGTCACCCCCCAAGTCACCCCACCAGTCACCCCACCAGTCGCCCCACCAGTCGCAGAATGGTTTGATTCGTCATTGAATCGGTAGTTGTATGTCATTGGGGATGTTGCTCGCATCTGCGGCATGCGCTGCCGAGGTGATGTCGTCTGCGCACAAGGACGGCAAGGGCTGGAACGGGGCGACGATCGAGCGCTCCACGCGCAACCGCGGCGAGATTGTCTGGGGCGCCGGCTTCAGCGTCGGCGTGAGATAATCTATGCGAAGCGCGCCCTACGGTTGGGAAGGCGCTTCGCGATATGATGGCAGCTGCGTGTCGCGAAGCCGATGTAGCACCACCGTCGCGCTTTGCGCTATGGCGGTCAAGAAGGTTGCCCCCCGGCCTTGTGGAAGAATCTACCAGTGCGCTGATTGCGTTCTTTACTTCTGCTGAAACTTGACCCAGGATGAGTCTGGAAAGACTGCGTCGGGCTTGCCGAGGCACTCTTCGATAGCGGCTCGTAGACCTTGCCAGTTGGAATAGTAATCATGGCCGCTTATTGCGACTTTGGGCCTGCGGTGCGTCATTATCTGGTGCAGATCATGCTTTACAGCGTCATAAGTGTGGCATCCGTCAACGTATGCAAAGTCTATTTCAACGTCGGGATATTGCTCAAGGAACGTGTCAATTGTTCCCTTGACCTTCACGACGCGGTCGTCGCCTTTGAGTCGCTGGTCAAAGTCGTTTTCAACAAAGGTCATGTCGGTAAAAGCCGCGCCGTCGTTTGCATCATAATACATTTTCCACGGATCGATGCAGTAGATTCGAGAGAATCTATTTGTGCCGAGAAAGATTTGCGCTGATTCGCCGCGATATGAACCTACTTCAATCATCACCATCTGTCTGTCGCACTGCAGAGATTCAACGAGTGAAACCAATGCCTTCCGGCTGTCTTCTGTTGGTCTCATGAGTGACTTTTTTCTGCGCAACAACGGTCTCAGGAACCATCTTGCAATCCTAAGTATCACCAATTTAAATTTTAGGAACATTCCAACTCCCTTTCTTTGATTTCTCGTCATCCTGTTTTTGAGAATGTAAGGTATTATATCAGAAAAAGGCGAGAAAGTGAACGGTGTTTTTTAAACAAATTTACAGTTGACATTTTTGCTTCTTTTTTGGTAAAATTGTTCATCAACGGCAAATAAGGAGGTTTTATGTTCCAAAAGATTCTGGCAATGGTGTTTTGTGCGATTGCATCGGCAGGCGCGTACGCTGCCGATCCTGGCATCACGGATGTTCATGCCCAACAGCGCTATCCTTGGAATGGCAAAGTTGATATTCAGTACACCGTTGTTGGCGATGTCGCTTCTGCAATGTCCAGTGCCGGCTTGTCGTCGCCGACGATTGTTGTTTCTGCAAAAGACAATAAGACCTCCATTGTATATGCTGCGACGGCGGCGGCTGTGACTGGCGATGCGAGGATTACGGAGGGGACGCATAGAATCACATGGGACATGGCGTTGGATGGATATACGTTCAAGTCCGACGAGGTGACGTTTAAGGTCGCTTTTACTGGCACAAGGGAAGTTGTGCCTACATCCGCCCCCTATTGCGTGATTGACCTTGCTGCGGGCACAACCGCTGAAAGCTATCCCGTTACGTACATGTCTGCCCCTCCTGAAGGCGGGTTCAATACAGACGAGTACAAGACCACGAAACTCGTTCTTAAGCTTGTTGACGCTGGCACTTTTACAATGGGCAGCGAAAATACGAGAGAGACGAATCCTCCTCGTGAGGAAACCATTGCCAAGGCGTTCTATTGCGGAATGTTCGAAGTGACGCAGAAGCAGTATTTTCTGCTTACCGGAAATGATCCGTCCGCCAACAAGGGCGATACAAGGCCTGTCGAGAAAGTCAACTGGGATTTGATTGCGGGCTCCACAGTGCTGGGGGCTTTGCGGACAAAGACTGGGCTTGACTTCAATCTTCCCACGGAGATGCAGTGGGAATATGCCTGCCGCGCCGGTACGTCAACCGATTTCAACAATGGTGGCAGCACGGAAGAAGATCTTGCAGAAGTGGCGAGGTATTCGGGCAATCAGAACGACGGGAAAGGAGGGTGTTCCTCTGCGCATACGGCTGTCGGTTCGTATAAGCCAAACGCATGGGGATTCTATGATATGCATGGAAACGTGTGGGAGTGGTGTCTGGATGCGTACGACACAGAGTCAAAATCATATCGAGGCGGCAGCTGGCAGCATGCTGTCGAAGCCTGCAGGTCCTCGCATCGCGGCTATGGTTGGCCCTCTTCATGGAGCCAGTATCCAGATCTTGGCTTCCGCCTTGTCGTGAATCCGGCGGACTGAGAAGGGGCCTCGCAATGAAAAAGCGTGTAATGATTGCGGTCGGCTGCGTGTCGGCGCTCGTCGCGCTGACTGCGGCGGCGGACATCGAGATCGTGACGGTCTGCCAGGGCGTGAGCGAGCCGGTCCCCGTCGACCTCGTGCATGAGGCTAAGGTCGTGTCTGGCGCTGTGACGCTCACTTTCGCCACGTCCTGGGCCGAGAGTGCTCCGGCCGGAGCGGAGGCGGTGGTAGAGGTAGACGGCGAGACGCTCGTCTGCACTGCGTCGGAATACGGGACGCACGTCTGGATTCCGCCGTGCGATGGCACGTTCACGCTGAAGCACAAGGTGTTCGCGGAGGGTGAGCAGATCGGCGATACGCTGACGGCCACCATAGTCGCAGACGGAATCCCGGGTGCCGCGGCAGTTGGGCCTGCGCCAGATGACGCCGAACTCGTCTGCGCAGCCGAAAGCGCCGCCGTGAAGATAGATCTCACGCCTGGCACACGCACGGCCGAGTGGACGGAGAGGCTTTTTGCCTCGCCTGAATGGGGCGGATGGGCGGGAGTTCCAAGCCCTGGCGCATATTGCGTCGTCGAGCTGGACGGGGAGCTCGTCAGCAACTCTGCCGAAAGCGTCTCGTTCGACTGGACGCCGACCGCCTTCGGCACATATTCCTTCACTCACAGGGTGTTCTCGCAGGGGGGGACGCAGATCGGCGAGACGCTTGCCGCCACATTCAACGTGGCGGCGAAAGACATCGCGCTTGCGCAGGTGGCGGTGGATTGCAGCGACGTGACCTACAGCGGCTCCGCCTACACGCCTGCGATTCAGTCCGCTGCGTTCGGCGAGCGGACGCTTGTCGAAGGCACCGACTACACGCTTGCCTATTTAGGCAACGTGAACGCAGGTACGGCCACGATTACGCTAACGGGCATCAACTTCTTCAACGGCACCTACACGACCAACTTCACGATCAGGCCGAAGGCGCTCACGTCGTCGGCGGTGGGAGCTGTTGAAAGCGTCACATACACCGGTTCGGCGCACAAGCCGGAGCCGATGGTGGTTGACTCGGAAAGCGGTTACACGCTTGTGAAGGGGACGGACTACACGCTCTCGTGGGGCGCGAACACGGCGGCGGGTTCAGGTAGCGTAACGGTGACGGGCAAGGGCAACTACACGGGAACGGTGATAAAGCACTTCTCGATAGACAAGGCGACGTACGACATGAGCGGGGCGCGGTGGACTGCGGGCGCGTTCACGTATGACGGCACGGAGAAGTCGGTCGTGGTCGAGGGGCTGCCGTCCGGCGTGTCCGTAGCATCGTACGCGAACAACGCGAAGACCGCGGCAGGGAGCTATACGGCTACGGTGACGCTCAACTACGACACGACGAACTTCAACGCCCCGGCTATGCCGTCCTGCAACTGGTCGATTGCACGCAAGAACATCGCCGGAGCGACGGTGACTCTCGGCCCGGCACTTGTTTACAACGGGTCGGAGCAGGAACAGGTTGTGGAGAGCGTGAAGATTGACGGACTGACGGCGACGTACACCGTTTCCGGCAACAAGGCGACGAATGCCGGAGCCTACACGCTGACTGTGGCGGGAACGGGCAACTTCACGGGTACGGCTACGGCGCAGTGGCGGATCTGGCCCGACGGCATCGTGCAGCAGGTGACGTCGTACGACGGCATATACGACGGCGAGGGGCATGGTATCGAAGTTGCGGTGACGAAACCGGCGGCGGCTGCGGTGAAGTATGCCTACGCCGCCAATGGCCCGTACGCCGAGGATGCAATTCTCTTCACGAACGTGACGGAGGGCGCGATTGCGGTGTGGTACACCGTCGAAGCGGAGAACTACACGACCGTCACGAACTTCGGCACGGTGAAGATTTCGCCGAAGGTGCTGACGGACGCAATGGTGACGGTTGCAGACACTGCTTATGTCTATGATGCGACGGCGAAGACGCCGACGGTGGCGGTTACTGACGGAGAGCCGTCGATTCTGGCGGAAAGCGACTACGATGTCGCCTATTCCGACAACATAAACGCCGGAACTGACGCGGCGAAGGTGACGGTGACCGGCAAGGGCAACTACACGGGAACGGTGATAAAGCACTTCTCGATAGACAAGGCGACGTACGACATGAGCGGGGCGAAATGGGACTATCCCGGCGCGTTCGCGTACGACGGCACGGCGAAATCCGTTCACGTCTCCAGTCTGCCGTCTGGCGTCACCGCAGCCTACACGGGCAATACTGCCGCAGCCCCCGGCACGTACACGGCACACGCGGAGTTCATCTACGATGCGACAAACTACAACAAGCCGGAAATCGCCGATCTCGTGTGGGTGATCCAGTCCGCCGAGGAGACGAAGCTGAAGGAAACCTTCGACGGACTTCCTGCGGAGATCGCGCCGGACGGCGAGGGCGGTTGGATCGTGACGGTCACGAACGACATCGACAGCGCGGACCTGCCGATCGAGATCCCCGACAACGTCGGGTACGTGACTATCGACCTTGGCGGACATGACCTCTTAGGCGGCGATGGCCGGCCCGCGATTGCTGTCGTGCCGGGCGAGGGAGACGGCGAGCCGACGCAGCTGACGATTGCCAACTCCGGCGACGACGCCATCGTGCAGGGCGGCGAGGGCTCGCCCGCGATAGAAGTCGACGACGGCGCAAAGGATGGCGTCTTTGTCAACATCGGCGAGGGCGTGACGGTGCAGGGCGGCGACGACTTCACGCCGGCCATCGACGGCGAGGTTGGGACCAACGAGGGAACGATCGTGGAGCCTGTCCGTTTCCACATCCCCGGCGAGGGCGCGGTGACGGTGCCGAAGACGTGGAAGACGGGCCAGAAGGTGACGTGGAAGGCGAAGGCCGAGAAGGGCAGCGTCTTCGCGCGCTGGGAGGGCGCGTTCGTGGATTCGCTGAACCTGTCGGAGAACGAGCGGCGCGACCCCTCGCTCGCATTCATCGTGCCGGCGGGCTTCGACGCGAACCTGATTTCCGCGGTGTTCATTCCGATAGACGACGACGGGCTCTCCGAGCTGTCGTTTGCAGACGGCGAAGGGCTTCCGATGGGCGGCGAGGAGGGGATACTCTTCGAGCTGAAGGCCGATGTCGGCGAGTTCTGGCTCGTCGACGACTCCAGGTCGTACGTTTCGGCGACGGTGAGTGGACTGCCTCCGGGGCTCAAGTTCAACGCGAAGAAGATGTCGGTTACGGGCGCGCCGACCAGGAGCGGCGTCTATTGGGTGCAGGTCAAGGCGAAGAACGCGTCGGGCTACCAGCTGGCGGTGAATGCGAGGATGGCGGTTTCCGGCTACACGAAGGAGACGGCAGAGCCGAAGCTTGCGAAGGCGGTGTACCATCCGCTGACGGTCGTCTGCGCCACGGAGGGCGGCACGGTCGCCGGCACGGGCGTATACGCCGAAGGCAAGAAGGTGTCTGTTTCCGCCAGGCCGGACAGGGGGCGGGTGTTCGCGGGGTGGTACCGCGACGCGGCCTTGGAGAGACCGATGTCGTTTGCGGCAGGCGACTGGCGGGCGGCGACGCAGAGCGTGACAGTGCCCGAAGTCCGCTATCTCTTCGCGAAGTTCGTCACTGCCGACGCTGACAAGGGGAGCATTGAGCTCGGCGTAAACGGCGCGGCGCTGCCCAGTGCGCCGGCGGGAACGCCGGCTTTGGCCACCAACGTCTGGGCGGGCGTGGCGCTCAGGTGGCGGCTTGCGGCGGATGCGCTCTCGTCGCCGACGGTGAAGGTGGCGGGGCTGCCCCCCGGTCTCAAGTTCACCGCGAAGGACATCATGAAGAAGGGCTCGAAGACGGAAGTCGACATACCCGCGAACACGGTCTACGGCGCTCCGACGGCGGCGAGCAAGATCGACGCCGCGACTGGCGCGGCGAAGCCGTACGCGGTGAAGGTCACGGTGACTACGGCCGACAAGTCGACGCAGGTCTACCAGATCGACGCGGTCGTCGATCCGCTTCCGGCGTGGGCGGCGGGGACGTTTGGCGGTGAGTGTGGAGAGCCTGGCGGAGAAGCGCCGGCCGGCACGGCCACGCTGACGATAGCCGCAAACGGCAAGATAAGCGGCAAGGTCCTCGAGGGCGGCAGGACATGGTCATTGAGCGCCGGGGAACTCAGCCGCGCAGAACATGTAGGCGAAGGGCTTGTCTTCTACGCCACGGCCATCGCCAAGGCGGGCGGGGATGTCGCCACCAATCTGGTGGCGGTCGCGGCGGATGACGGCATAGGCGTCGCGAGCGGGCGGGACGCCTACGGCCACGCGGGGCGCGTGCCTCCGCCCTGGGCCGCCAGCCAGAACCTGTGGAAGCGCGCCGACACGAAGGCGGAGATGCCGATCTTCAAGAAGAATTTCGAGAGGACGCTTGAGCTCGGCGAACCTGGCGACGAAAACAGCACCGTGAAGCTCACCTTCAAGAAGGACGGCGTCGTATCCTTCACCGGCAAGGTCGACGGGACGAGCGTAAGCGGGTCGTCGCAGCTCGTCTGGGGCGGCGGTTCCGTCGGAACCGCCCTGCCGGGCTGGCAGGTTACGCTGTATGCGCCGCCGAAGGCGACAGCAAAGCCTCCGTTCGCGGGCTGGTGCGAGACGTTCGCGG
>JAEEHL010000100.1 GCA_016280825.1 Verrucomicrobiota bacterium | reverse complement strand
GCTCGTGCCGTTGAAATGCGCTACCCTCGGCTTGTTGAATTCGGCTATCTTGCTGTCGTTGTACCCCACGACGCCCACGGCGGCGTCGATATAGTGCAGCGAATGGAAGACGCCCTCGCTGTTCGCGCTCAGAAGCCCGTACGTCCCGTTCTTCACGCGCTGTGCGCTGGAGTCGATATACCTCACGCTGTACCAGCTTGTATTTGCCTCGCTCGTGAATTCCGCCTGGCTCGCATTCCCGTTGATGGCCGCTTCGCCAAGGCGCACGCCAGCCCATATCACTACCGAGCTTGCCGTGTTCGAGACGGAAACGAAGAACGGCAGGTATTTCCTTCCGGGGAGGCCCTGCGTCTCGTCGTTCTGGAAATTGTACCCTGCCGACGTGCTTTGCAGCGACACGACCGTGTTTGTCCACGCCTTCAGCTCCTGGGCCGTGTACTTGCCGGTGGAATCGACGCTCCAGCGGTAGAGGCAGAGCCGCTGGCCCCTGTTGCCCATTGCATTGTTGACCGTGGGCGAATAGTTGCCGTCCTTCTTCGGGTGCTCGCCTATCTGCTCCCACCGCGCCTCGTAGCAGCCGCGCCCAGGCGTGTAGTGGGCGACGAGCGAAAGCGACGCGTTGCCGCGGTACGCCTCGTTCTTCTTGCCGTCGAAGGCGACGCGCGCCGTAAACGTATAGTTCGTCATCGTCGCACGCTCGCGCGCGCCGGCGTCGTAGTAGCAGAAGTCGTCGAAGGCGATGCTCTGGCCGAGGCGGGCGTTGAAGCTTATGGAGTCGATGCCGCGCGGCGCGGGCGTCTGCACGTACCTGAAGCCGCCGCGACCGCAGCCCTCCATCTGAAGCGCCGCGCCCGTCGACACGTCGCGGTACTCCTGCGCCACCCACATGCCCTGGTCGATGTCCCAGCCGTTGTATGTGTTCTCCGGGAACGTCTCGTACGGCGGGTAGCCCGCCTCCGCGCGGAACTGCGTTCCCGCCGGGAAGGTCAGCGTCCAGTACTGGCTGAAGGCCGGCATGTCGCGCCATGAATCGAACGTCTCGGTGCATGTGCGCTGCTCGGCGGAGACGCCGACGCGGGCGTCGCCGTTGTCGGAACGGCCCACGAAGAGCTGCTTGCTATTCGACGCCGCGTCATTCCACTTGTTGAAATCCTGGTAGTCGGCATGGACTATCGTAAGCCCCTTCGTGCGGTCATCGACCTGGAACATCAGGTAGCCCGTCTTCGCGTCGTTCGTGATCGTGCTCCAGCTCTCCTCGCCTGCGGCAACCTCCAGGGAGCCGCTGACCGGGACGTCGTTCGTCCCGAGGACGTCCGTCCAGATCTCGCTGTTGAGCGCGTAGTCGGTGGCGCCGTCTTCCTGAAGGTTCATGGCGACGATGCGGTAGTCGAAGCGGCCCACCATGTTCGTCGGCGTCTGCACATACCCGCGCCACGTGTGGTTCTTCACGATCTCCATGTCGTTCGTCAGGGCCTCGCCCGTCCCGCGGAAGCGGTACTCGACCTTAAGGCTCTCGTAGTTGCTTTCGCCTTCCCTAAGGCGCACGAACCAGTCGGCGCGCGCCTTCGAGTTCGCCTGAAGCGCGTCGGACCAGCCGCTCTTGAAGTCGGTCTGCTCCTCCGTGTAGCCCAATGGCATGCCGTATCCCGTTCCCGAGTAGTCGACGTACTTGTAGTACGGCGCCTGCACAGTGCCCGTAAAGTAGAACTCCACGTCGCCCACGGTTCCCGGCAGGTCGAGCGGCTGGAACGCCGTAAAGCCGCTCCCCGGGTTAAGCTCCACGGAATACCACTGCGCCCCGAACGCAGGCTTCGCGCGCTGCTCCAGGTAGCGCCAGCGGTAGTGCATCTTCGCGCTCGTGACGAGCTTCGCGACGTCAGTCACCTCCGCGAGCGAGTTCGTGTATGCGCTCACCTTGCCGCGGGCGTATAGCTCGTCTGCCGCGCCAGGGAAAGGAACAGTCCATGCGCCAGCCCAGCCCGTCAGCTGCTTGCCTATCTTTGTCGTGTCATTCGTGCCGTAGGGAACCAGCTCCGCGCGCATCGGCGGCGGCGACGCGATGATGTTGTCCATAATGATGAACCCGTTGCCGTCCGCAACCCAGCGGCCGTCTTTCTGCGTGCGCTGAATCTTGAACCTAATAGGCCCGCGGTAGTTGACTGGTATGTAGACGCGGTAGAAGTTGTTCGTCGCGTCGGCGCTGCTCGCAGGGTTGCTCCTCGGCAAGTTAAGCGCGATTTCCTCCACGCCGTTCTGGTCGAGCGTCCAGCCGGCGGCGCTGTGCTTCATGACGTACGCCTGCGTAGGTTCCCACTTGGCGAACTGATAGCCGTTCGTAAGCTCCACGTTCTGGTCCGTCGGCTCCTCGTTATAGATGCTCTTCGTAGCTATCATCACCTTGATCGCACAGTCCTCCGCCGTCGCGTCCGCCAACTGGTTCACGACGTCAAAGTAGATCGTGCCGATGCCGTCGGAGAAGCACTTCGAGTAGACGCAGGCCTCCGTCATGTTGCGCATAACGAGAGTGCCCGTCGTATCAACGCGAGAACCTACTTGCGCTGCAAGGTTAATACGTATGGATTGGGGATCCCACGGCAGATAATTCTCTGTGCCAACCGTTCCCGCAGCAATAGAGATGTCTCTATATGTGTTTCCCTGCCTGCAGTTTACGAGATTCCAAAGTATTTCGCCGTCACCCCCCATCTTTCTCAGATAGAACTGATAGCCCACTCTCAGATTCGGATATGCAGAGGCCGAAGGATCGAACGTGTCGTCTGTTGCGTCAAAGTCCCACCACGTAGAATAACCAGGCGAAGCCCTGTTGTAGCCTTGATTTGAAATCTTGCACTCGGCATTGTTGTCGTCGTTCATGATAAGGACGCGCCCGCTGTCGCCGTTGTTTTCGCCGATATCCGTCTCGGGGCTGCGGTCACGAATCATAAACTCGATCTTGTAGGGGAGCGCGTCATGCTCGTAGTAGTACCTCATGTCTGCCGCGGTGAATATGGCGACATACGCGCCCGCCACGGTCGGCATCTCGTCGTAGACCTCGCCTGTGTAGCGGCTCTGGAACCAGTTCGTCACTACCGCGCCGTCGGCAAGCACGCCAACGCTAGTAACCTCGCCCTGCGCGCCGTCGCCGAGATACCAGTTCGTGCGCGACATCGAGGGGAGAGTCGTGAAGTAGTTGTAGCTCTTCTGCTCCGCGGCGTTTGTGACTAGCCCAAATGTCCTTGAGGCAATTGCGCCCTGCTGCGCTTCCGCCTGCTCGCGCGTGTACGACTCCCATGTCGTGCTTTCGTCGACCGGGACGGGCGTCTTCCCCTCCTTAAGGCCCCAGTAGATGAGTATCTTCGTTCCGCCTGCCGTAATCTCCGGTACCTTCACCCAGTAGACGCTCTCCCCGTTCACGTTCCACGTCTCGTTCGAGTAGCTTAGGGGCTCGCCTGTCGCCTCGTCGTAGAAGCGAAGCGTATTCACGCCGTCGACGATGCAGCTCTCGTGCGAGAAGCCGAATGGGTCGTTCTCCCTCAAGGTCACCTTC
>JAEEHL010000099.1 GCA_016280825.1 Verrucomicrobiota bacterium | reverse complement strand
CGCTCGTGCGCCAGGAGCGCGAGGTGAACCCCTGCGCGGGCACGAGGAAGCTGCTTGTCGCGATTCGCCCCGAGCTTCGAAAGGCAGGCTTCGACATCGGCAGGAACCGCCTCAACGACCTGCTCAGGCGCGAGGGGCTGCTCGTCGAGCCGCGCAAGGTGTTCCGCTGCCGCACGACTAGGCAGGACCCGTCGCTCGTCCCGTCGCCGAACCTCGTCAAGGGCATGGAGCTGACGGCGCCGGACCAGGCGCTCTGCTCGGACATCACGTACATCTACACCGGGGAGGGCTTCGTCTACCTGTCTCTGGTGATGGACATGTTCGCAAGGGACATAGTCGGCTGGGCGACGAGCGACACGCTGGAGGCCGAGGCAGGGCCGCTTGAGGCGCTGAAGATGGCGGCGAAGGCGGTCGGGCCGGGCAAGGAGGTCGTGGCGCATTCCGACAGGGGATGCCAGTACGGCTCGCACATATACCGTGCGCTGCTGGGCACCCTCGGCTGGAAGTCGAGCATGACCGAGGAGCTGCACTGCTACGAGAACGGCATGGCGGAGAGGCTCAACGGCATCCTCAAGGGCGAGTACTTCCTCGACCGGCACTTCAAGACGAAGGCAGAGGCGCGCAAGGCCGTCGAGGAGGCGATCTGGGTCTACAACCACCGCCGCCTCCACGAGAAGCTCGGCTACAAGACGCCCGCCGCGTTCCGCGCCGGGTGGAAGGAGGTGGCGTGATGACCGCCGGAAATGATTTCACGCCGTGCCCTGCGGGTCGCGGGCTTGCCGCTACGCGGCACCCCTTCGGGGACGCCCGCCTCCCCGTTCGGCACGGCGCAGCAGGGGCGGAAGTACCGCCCTGCCATCGAACAACACAACTCAACAACGAAGTGTCAACTTTAAGCGGGGACTTGACAAGCTTCGCACTGACTACTGACACCATTTGACAGACACACTTTTGGTGTGGTATAATATCCGCAAAAATGGAAAGGTATTCGTCATGACGCATAGCCAGTTGAAGCACATGGTGATTATGCTTGCTGCCGTCTCGTCGTTTTCGCTTTTTGCCGGCGACTGGACGCTTTCTGGCGGCGTCTTGACGAGCAGCGACGGGCAGTGGTCGTTCTCGGGAGCGAGCAAAAGCGGAACGACGCTTACAGTCGGCGCATGCACGAGCGCCGCGACGGATGGCATACTCGATTTTCGCAATACGACGGTAAACGGAGAAAGTGTTACTACCATTGCGATTGCTAACAAAACTACTTGGGGGTCTGCGAACATAAAGGAGTTCTACTGCGACACCCTTAGCAAGGTTGCTGACTCTCTTTTTTCAGGTAGCACTACTCTCGAAAAAATCCAAGTTGCGACTCTCTCTAACAAGAGCATCGGGTCGAGTGCGTTCAAATCTTGCTCTTCATTGACCACTGCGAATTTTGGCGGTTTAATCACAGGGGTTTCATCAGAATCTTTCAACGGGTGCCAGAACCTTGACGTTGCGGCGGAGGATCTCATATCTCCAAACATAAGCAGCTTTGCCCTTAGGGCATTTAACAATTGCAAGAAGCTTCATGGCAAATTGGTTCTTAACAACGTTAACAGCTTTTCGTCGTCTGGATCGTGTCTTAACAGCATCGGCATCGAAGAGCTTGTCATACAGAGCGAGAACCCCAGCTTCACGACGTTTTCGACCTCTGCATTTTCCAGTTGCACTTCCCTTACAAACGTGACGATAAAATCTACGAAGTTCACTGCGCTTGGCTCAAGCAACGTCTTTGGCGGATGCACAGCCCTTAAAAGGGTGACATTAGACCTTCCAAATCTTAATAGTGTCGGCACGGGGACTCAGAATACGACAAAACTGCTTTATGGGTGCAATGCCCTTAAGGAAGTGTACATAGTTGGCGAGCCGTGGAAGGATGCAAATGGCAATGACTTAATGGACTATGCGCTTACGAAGCACTTATTGATTTCAGTACCTGCAGTTGCGGCGAATACCGACGCCCCGAAGAAATGCACGGTATACGCCATCAGGCATCTCTTCAGGGACTTTGCATCCGCGATGTCCGGCAAGGAGCCCAATCATGCGCCGCCAAAGTGCTATGGCGTCTATGTAGATCAAAGTTCAAGCCGCAAGGCATACATGGTGCAGTCCCCGTACTACAAGAGCGGCATGTTCGTCTCCGTGCAGTAGGTGCGGCGGGAGAGCCGTGCGCAAAGGGCGGATTTTTGATATAATACCCGAACATAAAGGCAGGTTCTGTGGCGACGGCCGGAAAACGCCGTCCCGGGGGGCTTGAGCAAACGAGAAAGGCGGTAAGACGATGAACGAAATCACTTTTGCCCAGGCATGGGCGTACGGCGGCCCCCTGATGTGGGTGCTGGCGTTCTTTTCAGTCGCTGCGCTTGCGGCGATGCTGTACCTGTGGTATTCGCAGAGAAGGGGAATCGTGGTTCCCGACGCGCTAGAGGCGATCCGCCGCGCCAAGGACCCTGCGGCCGAGGGCGCGCGCATCGCGGAGCGCCTCCATTCGCAGACGCAGTGGCTCGCCGACATCGCGGCCATAGCTCCGCTCGTCGGGCTTCTCGGCACGGTGCTCGGGATGTTCGACGCCTTCGGCGGCATCGCCGGCGACGCGAGCGCGGCGGCCAAGCCCGTGGTGCTCGCGCAAGGCGTCTCGAAGGCGATCGTCACCACCATCTTCGGGCTTGCCGTCGCGATACCCTCGCTTGTCGCGTATGCGTTCTTCCGCAGGCGCACGCAGCGGCGCGTCGCAGAAATTGAGGCCGGTTGCGATGAAGTTCAGTCGTAAGAGGCAGTCGGGCGAGCTTGGCATCTCGCTGACGTCGATGCTCGACGTCATCTTCCTCCTCCTCTGCTTTTTCGTGACGATCAGCGTCTTCTCGCAGTGGGAGAACGAGATCTCCATCAAGCTCCCGACGGCAGGGACGGCGGAGCCTTCCGACAGGATGCCGGGAGAGGTCATCCTCAACCTCACGAAGGAGGGCAGGGTGCGCGTGAACGGCGTCGAGCTTTCGCGCGAGGAACTTGGCTCGCGTCTTGCGAAGGTGGCCAACTACTATCCCGGCCAGCCCGTAATCATCAGGGCCGACAGGGAGGCTAGGTACGAAGACCTCATATCGCTTGTCGATACCTGCCGCGCCGCGAACATCTGGAACTTCTCCCTCGCAACCGAAAACCAATGATCCTCGCCGCCATACTTTCAGCAATCGCGGTGCTGCCGTCCGACAGGATGGCGCTCGCCGACCGGCTCTTCAACCGCGGCGAATACGAAAGCGCGCGCGCGGAATATGCCGCCCTCTCCGGCGCCGAGGGCATAGAGAAGGGAGAGCTCGAGTACAGGCTCGGCGAATGTTGCCGCGCGCTAGGCAGGAACGGCGACGCCCGCAGCCACTATCTTGCGGCAGCGGCCGAGAAGGCCTCTCGCCATGCCGACAGGGCGCGCCTCAACGCGGCGCTTTGCGGCAGCGCAGACGAGATGAAGGCCGAGCTCAAGGTGCTCGACACTGGGGCGGTCGATCCGGCGGTCAGGGCGGCGGCGTGCTACCACCTTGGCGCGGCGACGACCAATGCGGAGCTTCTCACGCGTTCGCTTGAATGCGAGCCGAAGGGGCCGTATTCGCAGTACGCGCTTTTCGCTCGCGCCGCGATATGGGTCAAGTCGGAGAGCCAGGATCTGCGAAGCAAGGCCGTCGGCGACCTCCTCACGATTGCGTTCGGAGGCGACAGGAAGCTTGGCGACGAAGCCCTCTATCTCGCTGCCGTCGAGGGATACGCCGCAGGCAGGTATTCGCAGGCGGGCACGATGCTGAGGCGCTATGCCAAGAACTTCCCCGACGGCGCCCACGCCAAGGAGGCGCTGCGCCTTCGCGCGTGGAGCGACTACCTTTCCTCCAAGTACGCCGAGTGCTCAAGGCTCTGCGCCGAGAACGACGGCGAGGACTTCGTCTACCTTTCCGCGGCGTGCGCCTACCAGCTCGGCGAGACCGAACGTGCCCGTGGGCTTTTCGCGAAGTATCTCGAAACACATCCCGAGGGGCGCTATCGCGCGAACTGCGAACTGCCGGTGTCGAGGCTTGAGTTCGACGAGGCGCGCGCGCGCAACGACGCGGCGGCGATGCTTTCAAGCGCGAAGAGGGCGTACGAGCTTTCGTCCCTCGCGGCCGACGCCTTCAGGCTTGCGTGGTGCCACGAGAACGCCGGGCGGGGCGACGAGGCATGCGCAGTCTATGACGCGGTGGCGGCGAAGGCCCCCGGCGGGGCGGATGCCGCTGAGGCGCTCTACAGGAAGGCGCTTGTCGCGATACGCGCGGGCAAGTGGTCACGCGCCGAGCTTGCGCTTGCGGAGGCGATGAAGGCAGGGGACGCATTCAAGCATCTCGACGAGGCTCGCTACTGGCGCGGGATGTGCGCCGTCGGGCTTGGTCACGACGCCGAGGGCGAGGCGATGCTGAAGGAGGCCCTTCAGGGCACTCTCTCGCTCGACCAGTCGCGCGAGGCGAGACTGGCCCTTGCCGACATCGCGTACAAGGCCGGCAGGAAGGGCGAGGCCAAGGCCGCCTACGCCCGGCTCGTGCGCGAGGGGGCGCTTGACCGCATGAGCGCGCAGAAGATGCTCTTTACCGGCAAGTTCCTCCTTTCCGAGCCGTCCGGCGCGGAGGCGCTTGACGAGGCGAAGCTTTGCGCAAAGGCGATCTGGGCGGCCGCGAAGACTGACGACTGGCGGCAGCAGGCGAAGTTCCTCGAAGGCGCGGCAGAGGAGAAGGGCGGCCATTTCGCCGCCGCAATCGCCGCGTACCGTGCGGGGCTTTCCCTGAAGGTGCGCACGGAATCGGCGCCTGCCGCGTCGATGGCGCTTGGCTCGCTCGAGCGCAGGGCCGGCGAGTGGAAGTCGGCGGACGCCACGCTCCGCGAGGCGATCGAGCTTAACAGGAACGACCCTGCGGCAAGGTGCGCCGTCTATCTGGAGCTTGCGGAAAACGCACTTGGCGCGGGCGACGTCCATTCGGCGCGCGCGTATGCGACGGTCGTGACCACGCTTTTCGACGACGCGAAGGCGGCCGCTAAGGCAGAGAAGCTTCTCAAGGAACATCCGGAGCCATGACGAGGGAACGCCGCGAGAACATCCTTGTGGCGGCGGTGGCCGTGTCGGTCGCCCTGCACGTACTGCTCGTCTTCGTGGCGCGTGGCCGCGTCATGTCGCACGGAGTGGACGAGAAGTACCGTGCGCATCCGCGCAGGCACGTCCAGGTCGAGAGGCTTAAAACCGAGCCGAAGGTGGAGATGGTGCGGATATCTGAGATGGACGATTCCGCCGCGAAGAAAAACGCCCCTGAAGCGGAAAGTTCCGGCGCTCCCGCGCCAGAGCAGGCGCGGGTCGAAGTCGTTTCGCCGCTCCCTGTCGCCGCGCCTCCTTCCGATGCCGCCGTGCCCTCTGCGCCGCTCCCGCCGAGCGAGAGATTCGCAGTCGAGAGCGTGAAGGTCGAGGCAGGCCCCAAGCTCGAGGAGAAGCTCCAGATCGTGACGGAGGCGCCGTCCGCCCGCATCGTCGCGGCGGCTCCGGATGCGGTTCTCCCCGACCTCGGCACTGGTGCGCGAATCGTCGCGACGGCGCCGATGGAAGGCCCACGCCTCGCGATTCCTGCCGAAGTCCCCGTTGCCGCGCCGAAGGACCTCCCCGAAAGCGGGCCGAAGGCGCCGGAGTTCGTTCCCTCGAACGAAGTCTATTCGAAGGTCGACGCCGCCGTCGTGGAGGCGGAGAAGGCGGCCGTAAGGGGGCTTCTTGATGCGGGCGGCCAGGCGGAGCTTTCAAGCGCCGTCACGTTTGCGGTCGAAGCGGCTGTCGTCGATGGATGGCGATACTTCCGCGTGAAGGTGCGGCCCACGTCGTCGCTTGAGGTGGTGCCCAAGGATTTTGTCCTTCTCATGGATGCCTCCGGCTCGATAGGCGACGAGAGAATGCGCTCGCTAAAGGCGGCCTGCCGCTCGATCATGCGAAGCGCGATGAACAGCGGCGACAGGTTCAACCTCGTTGCGTTCAGGAACCGCTTCTCCTACGCCTTCAAGGGCTGGCGCGAATGCACCGAGGCGACGTACGAGGCGGCGGAGAAGTGGCTTGGCAACGTCGCCTCCTTCGGCCGCACCGACGTCTTCGCGTCCATTGAAAGCGTGCTCACGCTGCCGCGCGACCCGGCGCGCCCGCTTATCGCGCTTGTCGTCACCGACGGCGAGGCGAACTCGGGGGTAAGCTCTACCGAGAAGATACTCTCGCGCTTCACGGCTCTTAACGACGGTCTTGTTTCCGTGTACATGTACGGGGTGAAGTCGGACGCGAACCGCGAGCTCATCGAGAGCCTCACGCGCGGCAACCGTGGCGAAAGCTTCATCTACGGCGGGCTCAAGAAGGGCGCGGGCTCGCGGCTTGAGGGGCTTACGGACCGCTTCCGCGATCCCGTCCTGACCGACATGAGGGTTGTATTTTCGTCGACCTGCCACGCCGAGGCGTATCCGAGGGCGTTGAAGAACCTCTACGCCGGCGGCGAGGCGGAGATAACGGGCCGCGTTCCCGCGGCGGAGAAGACGCTTGCCTTCTCGCTGCGCGGGCTTAGCGGGCGCAACGCCTACGAGGGCTTTTTCAGGCTTCCGCTCGACAAGGCGGCCGATTTCAGGGACGCGAAGGAGATGTTCGAGGAGGAAGTGATGCTCGACAGAAAAGTTTCGGGGGAGAGAAAATGAAGTGTCTTGTGACGGGTGCTGCGGGATTTCTGGGAAGCCACCTCTGCGAAAGGCTACTTAATGAAGGGCGCGAGGTTGTCGGCGTTGACAACCTATACACTGGCTCTGAGCGCAACTTGAGAGGGTTTTCGGGCAATGCGCGCTTTACGTTCATGAAGGCGGACGTCTGCGACCTTAAATCAGAGGACCTTGGCGCGTTCGACGAAATCTACAATCTCGCCTGCCCCGCTTCGCCCGTGCACTATCAGGCGCGCCCGCTTTTCACTTCCCTTACGTCGGTGAAGGGCATACTCCTTTGCCTTGAACTTGCCAAGCGCGACGGCTCGCGGCTCCTGCACGCCTCGACGAGCGAGATCTACGGCGACCCGCTTGTCCACCCGCAGGAGGAGCTATACTGGGGCAACGTCAACACGATTGGCATCAGGAGCTGCTATGACGAGGGCAAGCGCATGGCCGAGACGTTTGTGGCCGACTATGTACGACTCTATGACGTCGACGCGAGGATGG
Source organism: Verrucomicrobiota bacterium (assembly GCA_016280825.1). Classification (GTDB taxonomy): domain Bacteria; phylum Verrucomicrobiota; class Kiritimatiellia; order RFP12; family UBA1067; genus UBA1067. The sequence goes on along the minus strand of JAEEHL010000099.1, from coordinate 644 downwards.
TGCGCATATTCAACACCTACGGCCCGAGGATGCACCCGCAGGACGGCAGGGTGGTTTCGAACTTCATAATGCAGGCCCTCAAGGGCGAGGACATCACGATCTACGGCGACGGCTCGCAGACGCGCTCGTTCCAGTACTGCGACGACCTCATCGAGGCGTTCGTCCGCTACATGGCGGCGCCCAAGGCCCGCATGAGGGAGTTTTTTGGCAAGCCCGGGCGTCCTGCCGTGCCAGTACTGAACACGGGCAACCCAGGCGAATTCACGATTGAGGAGCTTGCCAAGATGACGCTTGAGCTTCTGCCAGAGTCGAAGTCGCGCCTTGCGTACCGCCCGCTCCCCGGCGACGACCCGAAGAAGCGCAAGCCCGACATTTCGCTTGCGAAGGAGCTTCTTGGCTGGGAACCGAAGGTTCCGCTTGCCGAGGGGCTTGCGAAGACGATCGAGTATTTCAGGGTTGCAGCCTTCTCGCATCCCTGAGTCGGCCCTGCGTTTTTCTACACGTTTCTTCATGTTCTCCTATGAGAACAAAAGTCAAGTGCAAAATCGCTTTGGCGATTGCCGCTTGCCTTCTCCGGTTGCTCGATGTACGTCTTTCTCCTATTCGCAGTGTCGGGCTGCCGTTGACGGCTTCGTCGCCCGCCT
>JAEEHL010000098.1 GCA_016280825.1 Verrucomicrobiota bacterium | reverse complement strand
TGGACTCCTCCGCGCCGGTCTTGTTGACCTGCACGACCGCGTCGTCCCTGTCGACGGCGTAGATCGCGGTGGCCGCCCCCCTTTCGAACACAATCGCGTCCGCGACGCCGAGCTCCGCGAGGGCGTCGCTCGTCTCCTTCATGGTCGGCCCAGCACCGTGGCGCGCCCTCTTCCCGTCGTCGCCCGAGAGGACGACGAGGCTCTTGCGGTCCGCCATGAGCCCAAGTACGAGTATGCCCGCCCTCTCCTGCGTCCCGCCGCCGGAGCCGCACACCGCGCCGTTCCTGCGGATTATCGAGTCGCCTGCCGCGGCGAAGACGATGTCGTCGAACTCGATCGGCATCACGCGGTCCGCGAACTCCATCGTGCCGTTCTTCCTCACGACGAAGGCGGGCGTGTTGCGCGTGTGCAGGCTGGAGACGACGTTGCCGTTTACGATGAAGAGCCCGAACGGGCAGGCGAACTCCGCGTCGTACGGGCGGCGCGTCGGGCGCGAGCAGAAGGCGAGCGACGTCTTCGAGCGGACGATGAACGAACGCGGCGACTCGCGTCTCGTGATAACAGTCGCGGGCTCGATCTTCTCCTCCTTTACGTTGTAGATGGTGTTCGTGTCGGCAAGGGGCGCGCCGTAGTTCCCCGCCCTCCCGGTGCCGGTGAAAGTCACGTTCTCGCGCGTGAGGTCGACCTTCACGGCGGTAAAGCGCACTGGCGAATCGGCCTCCGGCTTCCATGTGCTCACGAGCATCCCGTGGCTCAGCGGCACGGGCGTCGCGGTCTTGTACGATGTCGCGGCGCATGCCGAAAGCCCCGCGACGGCTGCCGCTGCCGAGAAAAGAATCTTCTTCATCCCATGAGTCTCCTTACGACTTTCTCCATTTCACCTGTCATGCATATCTCCTTCTGCGCCTCCGGCATCGTCTCAAGCCGTTCGAACGCCGGCGGCTTCGGCCCCAGCCTGTCGCCGCCGAACGCTGCGCGGCAAGTCTCGGGGAACTTGTGCGCCGTCGCCGTCGCCGCGACGACGCAGGGGACGTCCTTACCGAGCCCCATCTCCCGCGCGACAAACGACGCGACGGCGGTGTGGGGGTCGATTGCAAAGTCGTGGTCGTCGAGCACGCGGCGCATCTCCTCGAGCGTCTCCTCCTGGGTGGCGCTGCCTGACGAGAAGTCCGCAAGGAGCCTCTCCTTCGAGGCGGCGGAAAGCCCGTAGCGACCTTTCGCGTCGAGATCCGCCATGAGCCCCGCGGTCGCGGCGCAGGCGCGAGCGGCATCGCCGTCGAAGTTGAGTTCCCAAAGCAGCCTCTCTACGTTCGACGAACGGCGGATGTCCATCGAAGGCGAGTTCGTGACCGTGAACCTGTCGCCTGGGTCGTACACGCCGGTCTTCGCGAATCTCGCAAGGACGTCGTTCACGTTCGAGGCGACAACGAGCTTCCTTACCGGGGCGCCGAGCTTCTTCGCGTACCAGGCCGCGAGGATGTTGCCGAAGTTGCCGGAGGGAACAACGCAGTCGAATTCGCCGCCAATTCGCGACGCGGCGGAAATGTAGTACGCTATCTGGGGGACGAGCCGCCCCGTGTTGATCGAATTCGCGGAGGAAAGCGTAACTCCGTTCCCGACGGCGAACGCCGCAAGCTCCGGGTCCGCGAACATCTGCTTCACCGCCGCCTGCGCGTCGTCGAAGTTGCCCTTGATGCCGACTGCGTGGACGTTCGGCTCGGCGGGAGTAGTCATCTGCAGCCTCTGCACGCGCGACACTCCGCTTGCGGGGTAGAAGACGACTATCTCTGTTCCCTCGACGCCCGCAAAGCCCTGCATCGCCGCGCTCCCCGTGTCGCCGCTCGTCGCCGTAAGGACGAGTACGCGCCTGCCGCCCGCGGCGTGGCGCATGAAAACGGGCAGCATCGAGAGGGCGACGTCCTTGAACGCGCCCGTAGGGCCGTGGAAAAGCTCAAGGTAGAGGAAGTCGCCCTTCTTCGCGAGCGGCACGGGGTCGTTCGCGGGGAAGCGCGAGACAAGCCTTGCAACAGCATCTTCGCGCACCTCCTCCGGGAAGTCCGGGAAGAGCTCGGCAAGAGTCCAGCGCTCCGCCGCAGCGAAATCGCCCAAGCCCCGCGGGAGTGAGGCGCGAGGCCCGAAAAGCGGCAGGTACAGCCCGCCGTCGGGGGCAAGCCCCCTGAAGACAGTCTCGGGGCCGCTCGCCTCAAGGCCAGTTCTGGAGGAAATGTATTTCATCTACTTGGACGCTTCGAGGACTTCGCCCTCGTCGAGCGTGGCGTAGCCGGCCTTTGCAAGGGCGGCCTCCGCCCTTGCGTTGTCGCTGAACCTGAAGACGAGCACGGCCTTTTCGCCGCGGTGGAACGCAAACGCATACGAATACTCGATGTTCGCGCCCGCTTCGTCGAGGACGGACATGACGCCCGCCATGCCGCCGGGCCTGTCGGGCACGCAGACGGCGACGACCTGCGTCACCTTCACGGCATGGCCGCCGTCAAGAAGGACTTCTCTCGCCTTCTCGTGGTCGTCGACGATCATGCGCACGATGCCGAAGTCGCTCGTGTCTGCAAGGCTCAATGTCGCGATGTTTATCCCCGCGTCCGCGAGGGCACGGCAGATCTGCGAGAGCTGCCCGGGCCTGTTTTCAAGAAATATCGATATCTGTCTTATCTGCATTTCCACCCTCCTAACGACTAACAACTAACGACTAACGACTAATTAAACATGAACTCGACCACATCCCCGTCTTTCATCTCGTACTCCTTGCCCTCGGGCCGCAGCGCACCTGCCTCGCGCGCGCCCTTCTCGCCGCCGTACTTCACGTAGTCGTCGAACGACACGACCTGGGCGCGTATGAAGCCCTTCTCGAAGTCGGTGTGGATGACGCCCGCGCAGCGCGGCGCCTTCCAGCCCTTGCGGAACGTCCAGGCGCGGACCTCCTTCGGGCCTGCAGTCAGGAAGCTCGCAAGACCCAGCGTGTCGTACGCGAGCTTGATCGTGCGGTCGAGCGAAGACTCCTTGAGGCCGTAGCTTTCAAGGAACTCCCTGCCCTCCTCTTCGGAAAGCCCCGCGAGGTCCGCCTCCATCTGGGCGCAAATGACAACGCATTCCGCCCCCTCGCGGGCGGCATACGACTTAAGCTCGTCGACGTGCGCGTTGCCCTCGCCCGTCACGTTGTCGTCTGCGACGTTCGCGCAGTAGATCACCTTCTTGTCGGTGAGAAAGTTGAGCTCCTTCAATACGGGGAGGATCGCGTCGCCCTCCTTGCGCGGGAACGTGCGCACGCTGTGGCCTTCCTCAAGGTGCTTCAAAAGCGCCGCGCACGCCTCGGCTTCGGGGCGCATGGCGGGCTTCGCCTGCGCTTCCTTGCGTATCTTGTCGTAGCGGCGCTGAAGCTGCTCGAGGTCAGCAAGCACAAGCTCCGTCTCGACTACCTCGGCGTCACCCGCGGGGTCTATCGGCGCGGACTTGCCGCCGCCCTCCCTCACGTGGATGATGTCGTCGTTGTCGAAGCACCTCACGACATGGAGAATCGCGTCGCACTCGCGTATGTTGGCGAGGAACTTGTTGCCAAGGCCCTCTCCCTTCGAGGCGCCCTTCACGAGGCCGGCGATGTCGGTAAACTCCACCGTCGCCCTTATGACCGCCTGGGGGTTCACGATCTTCGCAAGAGCCTCAAGCCGCGGGTCCGAAACCTCGACGATCGCGGAATTGGGCTCGATCGTGCAGAACGGGTAGTTCTCCGCCGCCGCCTGCTGCTTGCGCGTAAGCGCGTTGAAGAGCGTCGACTTGCCGACGTTCGGCAGCCCCACTATGCCAACTGAGAGACTCATTTCACATCTTCCTTCTTCTTCGCCGGCGAGTACGTCCAGTTCGGATAGTACATCTTTATCGCCTTCCTGTAATACGCTGCATCGACGACGCGGTCTTCCCGCAGGGCCGTTTCGAAAAGACGTTCAAGCACCGTGACCACCTCATTGCTCGCGGCGGCCACCCTCTCGGCGAATTCCGCCGCGTTCAGCCGCTCGGCCCTCGCGAGCGCGCGCGATTCGCGGGGGATCGACATGTCCTCCTCGGGCGGAACCTTCTTGAGGCGCTTCACTGTGTTCGTCGCGCCGATTACGTCCGCCTCGCGCTCCTCCACCCAGACGAGGTCGGCGGAGGTCCTGTCGGGGTGCAGCGCCATCTCGCGCTCGTCAAGCTCGCGCTTGTAGTCCATGAGCTGACGCTCGAACGTCTCGAAGTCGATCTTCCTGAGCTCCAGCGCCTTCGCCTCGGCGATGATGCGCTCTCCCCTGAGGCGCTCCGTTTCAAGCTTCGCGTTCTCGCCTTCCGCCTTCTCGGCCTCGGCGCGGGCGTTGGCCGTAGCCTCGTCCGCCTTTGCCTTCGCCTCGGCGGTTGCCGCGGCCGCGGCGGCCTTGCGGTCGGCGGCGGCCTTGGCCTCGCTTTCCGCCGCCTGGGCGCGAAGCTCGGCAGACTCCTTGTTCAGCTTGGCGGCCTTGGCGTTCTCGGCCGCTTCGCGCTCGGCCGCCTCGCGCGCCTTCACGTTGGCAAGGGCGGCAGCCTTCTCAGCCTCCGCCTTTCTCGCGGCGGCCTCCGCCGCCTTGCGTCCTTCCTCCTCCTGGCGGGCGACCTGCCGCGCCTCGGCTTCCCTCGCCTCGGCTTCGTTCGCGTTCGCGCGGGCGATTGCGGCGCGGTTGTTGGAGACGACCACGGCCGAAACCGCTACGCCTATCAGCGCCGCGCAAAAAACCAGGATTGAAAAAATCTTCCAGTTCATCCCAGAGCCTCCTCAACTGGTGTTGTCGACTTGCCGGAGCCGTTCGGCCCTGCGACCATTCTAAAGCGCGGCGTCACTTAGCTGATACCCCCTTTGGACTTTCTTCGGCCCAGGCTGGAATGCGACGGCCGCCGAATGCGCGGCGCATGTGACGCTCCGCCCAATTGTAGGACACACTCTTCCGTGACGGAGCGTCAAGCCCGTGCTCTTTTAGAAGTTGCCTCATCCGCTCGCGCCTTGCCAGCATCTCATCCCATGTCTGCGTCATGCCTGAACCTCCCCCTTGAGACGTTCAAGCCCGTCAAGTATCTTGAAATCGGGGAGATCTGCTATGCGGCGCGCCTCAGCCCAGTCAAACTTCTCGTCGTTCAACGCGGCAAGCATCATCTGCTTCGCGCTCTGAACGCACTCTTCGCTTTCCAATGCAAAGAAAACCCTCTCGACAAGAAGAAGCTCCGGCGGCAGTATGTCAATCTCTCCATAAGCCGTCGCCTGACGTCGGCAATCCTTGGAACTCTCCCCCTCGACTATTCCAAGGATGTCGACAAACAAGTCGCAGACAAGCCAGCTTCTGCCAATGCACTTGCCTCCAAGAGGGCCGAGCAGATCCTTGACAAGCCGAAGCGACGGAGCCTTGAGAGACCTGCGGCAGAAATCTATGTCGCCACTCATGTAGCCGCCGCCGGTATAGAACTCCACTGCGCTCCCGCCAACCACTACAAGCGGAACCCCTTGCTCGCGAAAGAGCGTCGAGACGACACCTGCAAGTTTCATCGCACGCAGAAACAGGTCGCCAGTGCCTTCAATGTCGGCCCTTGCCGCAGCTATCTGCTCGTTTGTCATTTAGCCTCTTGGTCAGACTTAATCGGCTCGTTCTTCGCCTTCTTCTCCGCCTCTATGCGGCCGCGCTCGTTTTCCTGATGCTGCTCTTTGTCGGCCTTGTCGATCGCGGCATTCGCCTCGCTCAGCTTGCGCTCGCGGATTTCCTCGGCAAGTTTCCTTAGCATGTCCTGGCTCTCCTCGTCCTGCATCGCCTTCTCGAGCTCTTTTCTCTTCTCCTTCTCAAGTTCTTCCTTGTGAAGCTCAAGCCAGTGCTTGCGCTCTTCCTCAGACATCTTCTCAAGAGCCTTGGCGCGCTTTATCTTCTCCTCCTCGATGGCGAGCTTCGTCTTGCGCTCCTCGTCCTGGCGCTTCCACTCCTCCTTGAGACGACGGAGCTGCTCGCGCTTGCTGACGGGGTCTGCAAGTTCGGAGAGCGACCAGCCGTGGTCGGTCCACGGGGCGGTGTCGCTCATCGTCTTCTTCCTTCTCAGCGCCTCCACCTGCGCAGATTCCGCGTCGTCAAGCACATAGGGCGTCATGAAGACGAGAAGCTCGTTGCGCGACTCCGTCTTCGTGACGCTTCCAAAGAGCCACTTGCCTATCAACGGTATGTCCTTCAGGATCGGTATTCCCGTTTCGCTTTCCGTTTCAGTGGTCTCCACAAGGCCGCCGAAGACAACCGTCTGCAAGTTGTCGAGTATGACGTCTGCAGTCATCTCCCGGGTTACGGTGGTAGGAACCATCACAGCCTCAAGCGACGAACTGGTCTGCCCCGTCAAGTCGCCTATTGTCGACGACGTTGACGCAGAGTTGCCCTTGGCGTACTTGATCTCCTGCTCCACGCCAAGCTGCGAATACTTCTCCTCGACCGTGAGCATGACCGTTCCGTTCGGATTGATCTTGGGCTTGACCTTGATCTCTATGCCAAGCTCCTTCTGCTCGTAGTCCGGCACTGCGATGGTCGAATACGAGTTGCCGGAGGAGGTGAAGCCCTTCAGGAGATACTTCATCCGCGTGGCATTGATCGTCGCCTCCTTGTTGTCGACGGTCATCACGACGGGCGAAGCGAGGTACTTGGTGCGACTGTCGCTCTTGGACGCCTCGATTATCGCGGCGAGATTCAGCTTGTCCGACTTCAGGAGGTAGTTGATGCCGGTGCCAATCGGGTTCGCCGTGCCTGCAATCAGCTCCGCAAGAGACTTTGTCGTACTTCCGCCGCCGCCAAGCATGTAGTGGCCGTTGTTGACATAGCCGTCCTTCGCCAGGTCTATCACCGGCTCAAGCAAATGGACGATTCCGCTGGACTCAACCCAGGAGGACTCGTCTGTAGTCAAGCCCGTCTTCTGCCCAGCCTGCCTTACCGTCTTGCCCTCGTCGTTTACGATGTCGGCCGTGTACTCCTGCCAGTACAGCGGCTTGCCGCTGCTGTCGGTCCTCTGTTGCCGGGATCTCCCCTTCTGCACCCAGTCGACGCCCGTCTTGAGGTCGTCCCCCAGCGTGACTTCGATGATGACGGTCTCGATAAGCACCTGACTGAGCTTCACGTCCATCGACTCGATTATGCGCTCGACGACGGGGACGAGCTCCTTTCTCGTCATCACCACAAGGCCGTTTATGCGCTTGTCGGCAAGAACGGTCGTGTTGTCCTTCGAAAGCTCGCCCGTGCCGGCCTCGCCCGTGCGCTTGTTGACGGAACCGGCGCGTTGCGCCGGAGCCCCGCCCGTCGTGACGTTGGTGCTGCGCCCAGCCTGCGCGTTCTGGTTCTGGTTCTGCTTCCCCCCCGACTTCGCCGTCGGCGCGTTGCCGATGAGGTCGTTTATCATGTCGGAGACCTCCTCCGCCTCGGCGTACTTGAGGCGGTAGACCTTGACCTCCGTCTCGGGCGTCGTCTCGACGTCGAGATCGTCGATTATCGTCTTGAAGAACTTGTGGTTCGCGGCCGAGGTTATGATTACGAGCTTGTTCGAGCGCTCGTCGGAGAGGATTACGACCTTCCCGCGTATGAGCCCGCGGTCGGCGTCGGATATGCTCGAAAGTATCGACGACGTGTTGGCCGAGGCGGAGGCATGGTTGGGCTGCGCGGCGGTCCTGCGCCCGCCCATCAGGGACATTCCCGCCCCGGGGGTCCTCATCCACGGCGGCTGGTTCATCGCGCCCGTGTTGTTGTTCACGCCCTTGCCGCCCTTGTCGAGCTCCTTCTGAGATTCCTCGACGATCTTCTGGAGGACCTGCTGTATGTCGGCGGCGGAGGCGTACCTTATCTGGTATGTCTTCACCTCCTCAAGCGGCTTGGACTCTACGTCGAACTGCTTCACGAGCTCGAGCATGCGCTTTATGTTGAGCTCTGTGTCGGTGATGAGTATCGAGTTCGTGCGCTCGATGCCCTGGAGCTTGGCCTTGGCGGTCGCGACCTCCTGGAGTATCTTCATCGCCTCCTCGTAGCTCACGTAGTTGAGCCGCACGACCATCGAGACGACTTTCCCCGACTCGCCGAGGCTTTCGACGTCCACCATCGTCGGGGCGTCCTTGCTCGCGCTGGAGCGCGGTATGGCACGGATGAACTTCTCCGCGTACGGCTCGAGGTGAACGTCGTTCATCTCGAGGACCATCTCTATGGCCTGTATCTGCTCCTCCTTCGTGAGCTTCTGGCCCTTCTCGCTCTTCAGGGTTATGGGCTTGTCGGCGATCGCCGGGTCGCGCAGGATCGTCTTCCCGACGAGAGACGAATACACCTGGAAGACCATCCCCAGGTCGGCGCCTACGAAGTTGAGGTCGCTCTCCTGCTCGTCGCCAGCCGCTGCCGACGCGTACGCCTCGGCGCCGGGGGAGGCTACGGAAGCGGCGCCGCCCTGCTGGCCTGCGGCGGGGTTCGCGGTCGGCCGCACTCCCGGCTGGAACGGCATGCCGCCGCGGTTGCCGAACGCCCCGCCCCTGTTGAAGAGCCCGTTCGCGCGGGTCCCGGGCTGGTTGTTCATCCCCTGGGCAAGCGCTGCGGCGACGGCCGCCGTGGCGAACGCAAAGAAAAAGAAACGCTTCATTTTCCATTCCCTCCAGATGAAACATCGCGCTTCATGTAAGCGCATGTTATCGTGAAATTCCCCTTAAGGTACCCCTTCTTGCTGCTTGGCTTCAGGTTGAGGCTCTTCATGTCGAACATCCCCTTTTCTGAATTCTCAAGCTCGTACAGGAACTTCACGAGCGAATCAAGCGAGCCCTCGAAGCTCTTCACCGTTATGGTGCGCTCCAGCACGTCCCCCGCCTCGACCTCCTCGCCGATGTCGGTGTCGCGGATGACCACGTGGTATTTCGCCGCGAAGCCGTCCATCTTCTCCATCCACGTCGTGTCGGTGTCGGTCGCCTCTGCCTCGAACGTGGGCATGCGGGACTTCTCCGTCTCGTAGGCGTCGGACCACTTGCCCTTCTCGCCGATGAGGCGCTCCTCGTCGGAATACTTCTTCACCTGGCGGGCGTAGTCCTTCGCAGCGCGCTTCCAGGCCGACTCCTGCATGGTGAACCACAGCACGACCGCAATGGCGTAGAGCGCCACCACGACCAGCGTGGAGAATACCGCCTTCTCCTTCAGCGACATGGACG
>JAEEHL010000097.1 GCA_016280825.1 Verrucomicrobiota bacterium | reverse complement strand
TGGCGTTCGCAGTCGCCGCCGTTGCAGTTGTCCGTGTAGGGGCTGCGCCTGAATACGGGGTCGTTTACGTCTGGGCCGTTCGGCCCGTTTTGAAACGCCTCGACGACCTGTTGCCTCGTGAAGCGGCAGACGATTCGGGCCTTGCCGCCTTTCTCCTTCATCCTCGGCATTTCCATCATCGGGAAGTTCACGCCGTCGGCCCTCATGTACGGCTGTACGATCTCAAAGCGGATGCGGTAGAAGTCGCCGCGCCATCCCGGATAAGGGCAAGGCCCAACGTCCACGCCCGCCGTCTGTACCAACAGGCGTGGGCCGTCTTTCGCGTAGCCGATCTGAAACAGGATAAAGCGCGGCGCGTTGTCGTCAACCCACGCCCCGATCCGTTTCGTCCAGTATGGCTTCACGGCGCGGTATTCCGTCCGCTTCTCGCCGTTCCATATTTTCGCAAACCACGCCCGCGTAAGCGGCAAGACGAGGTCGGGCTTTATGGCTTCGCTCATTTCTTCTCCCCTTCGTGAATGATAAGCCCGCCCTCAAAGCCGCGCCCGAAGCCTTCCTTGAGGATGTTGTAGATTTCGATGCCGCAATTCTGGATGCGGAGTTTGTCGCCGCTGCTGAAATAGTAGCCCGTGCGGACGCGGACGGTCTTCTTGCCGGGCCTGTCGGGGTCTTTCGCCTCGTCGATGTTTATGATTATTCGCATTTGTCGTCCTTTCTGGTTTGTGGTTCGTGTTAGTCGTCGAAGTCGCCGTTATCGCGGCGGGCGCGTAGGTATTCCATGCGGTGTTCGTCGATCCACGCGCTCGTTTCCTCGAAGTCGTCGAAGTCTGGCGGATCAATGCCCAAATAATCCGCGATCGCTTCGGCGTAGTTCTTCATCTTCAATGTGGCCATGCCCATTTCGGTTGTCCTTTCTGGTTTGTGGTTTTCGGTTCGTGGTTCAAAGTCCCAACTCGCCCTGCGCCGGGCGCGGCGTCCCGTTCTTCACGGCCCACGCCGCTTCGTCGAGCGCGGCGTCGAAGTCCCGCTCGGCCTGTTTGGATCGCGTCAAGGCGTCGCCGCTCCGCGTCGCGAAGTATTCCCGCTGCGCTTGCCGCATGATCCGCCCCTTGTGGAGCGCGTCGAATACCAAAGTCTGCACCGCGTCTGTCATTGGTTGCCCTCCGCGAAGTCGAAAAGCGGCGTGTCGTTTTCAAGCCGCCGCCGGATCATCTGGCAATAGCTTTCCTCCTGTTCGATCAGGACGGCCCGCCGTCCCGTCACTTTGGCCGCGATCCCTGTTGCGCCCGATCCCGCGAAACAGTCACACACAAGGTCGCCGGGCCGCGTCGAGGTCTTTATCAGGTCGGCCAGAAGGTCGACGGGCTTTTCGCACGGGTGGCCGCAACGTGCCGCAATCGGCACAACGTCGTAGCGCAACACGTCTGACTTCGTGCGCGGCTGCGCGAAATGCGGACGGCGCAACGCTTCCCATTGGTCGCGGAGTTCTTGCCACTCGCCTTTCAGCCCTTGGTACTCCGCCTTTAGTGAGGCATACTCGCGGCCCAGGGCCGCGAAATCGCGTGTCTGACACGCGACGACGCCGGGCTTTAGGTTCGCGTTCAAGATGGCGCGGAGGTGTCCGTACATTTCCTCGGTCGGCAACACAAACTGGTGGCCGCTGAAATAGTGGCCGCATATCGGCCCCTTGCCCGTCCGCGCTTTCATCAGTCGGCAAACGTCGGCGACGGTCAGCGTCGTCTTGGCGAGTTCGGCCTTGAAGTATTCGACAAGCGGGCGCATTTTGGCGTCGTGTTCCTTTTCCTCGCGCAAATGCCACGCCCGTTCCGCGTCCTTCTCTTCCGTGCGGCCTGTCGCCATAACCTCGCCGAAGAGGATGCGCTCGGTTTCGGGAAAGTAGGTGCGCAGGGCTTCCGCGTGTTGTTTGTTCACTCGGCTCTGGTTCGGCAACCGCCCGTCCGCGCTCTTCACCCATACCAATTCCTGAAGCGGCATAAATCCGGCGCGGGTGTATTGCGCCCGCGCGTTCATAAACTGGCCGGGATGTCCGAAAACGTAAAACGCGCCGTTCGGCTTCATCTTGGGCCGCGCCTCGGCAAGCATGGCGTCGATGAGTTCCGTCTGGTCGCCTTTGTCCCAATCGGTCGCCGCGTCCGCGAATTGGTCGCTCTCGACGTTTATGCCGTAGGGCGGATCAGTCAAGAGAAGGGCGACGGACGCGGGCGCGATCTCGCGCAGTCCTGCGCGACAGTCGCCCTTGTAAACCGTCACCGCCTTGCTCTGGTAATATGGGGTCATGCTCTTGCGGCCTTTCTCGGCTTGGCGATCCGGCGAATAATGCCGAGCGATTTCTTCGCCGCCAGTTTCCACTTTTCGGACGGCTGATTCTCAATGAAAAGAAAATATTTATTTAACACCCTGTCTATGCTGTCCAGTGCTTTTTCCTCTTGACTGTCGATGTATTTTGTGCGCTTCTTTTTCATGGTCGTCCTTTCATGTTGTTGGAAGTAAAGCCGGGCGGCGTCCGGCCCTTTTCGGATCACCGCCCGGCGGCACTCAATCAGAATGGCAGGTCGTCGGGATCGGTCGCGGCGTCGTTCGCCGCCTCTTGCGCCGCTTGCGCGTCCGCCGCCTGTATCGCGTTCACCACGTCCGCCCAATCGCTGATGGTGTACGTCTTCGACGCCTTGCCGGGCTTCAGCTGCTTGCAAAACGCCGCAAAGCCCGCCTTGTCGTCGCCGTGGTTCTTCGCCCATTCCTCAATCGCGGTCGCCGCCGTGCAACCGAGGACGGGCTTCGCCGCCGCCTGTGCCGGGGCCGCGCCGCCATTGCCGCCGCCGCCCGCGCCGACGATCTTCTGGAGGCCCATGCCGATAATATCGACATAATACCGCCCGTCGTACTCGCGCCCGTTCAGGACGTAGGGGATTATCACGCAATCGCCCTCGGCGACGCCCTCAAGGTGGCTCGTCCCCTCCTTCTGGAACGTCACCTTCAGCGGGTTCGGGAAGCGGAGGCCCGTCTCGACGACGACCTCGCGTTTCCAGAATGTCCCGGTGTTGTTTCGCCATTCTTCAAGGACGGCGATCACCTTGCCGCGAATTTCGGGCTTCGGTCGCCCGGTGGTCTGCTTCTGCTCTTCGCTCATTGTCTGTTTTCTCCTTTGTGTTTTGCGGTTGTCCGCACTAAATCGCGGCTCGGTCAGATGTGGAGGATTCCTTCGTACCGCGTCGGCCATTTATCCCTTGCGCGGCACGTCAGAAGTTCGCTTATCATCAGATTGTTGCCGACGCCGTATTTCGACGCCTCGGCGGTATTGCCGTCTTCAAGCGTCATGGGGTAGAGTTCCACGACGGCGACGCGGTACGGCTCCTTCTTCTCGACGGCGATCAGGTAGGCGCGGAGCGACGGCCCGGCGTAGCCCGCCAGTTCGAGGACGCGCTTGTAGAACGCCAACTGCGTGACATAACCGAAGTCGCGGATGTCGAACGGGAAGCGGTCAACGTCGGCGCACGTCTTGAGGTCGGCTATGATCCCGCGTTCGGGATCAAACCAGTCGAGCCGCGCCTGTACGGGTTCGCCGTCCCATACGGCGCGAACGGTCGCCTCGGC
>JAEEHL010000001.1 GCA_016280825.1 Verrucomicrobiota bacterium | reverse complement strand
TATATTATCTAAGCCCCTCACAGACCCCGCGTGCGTGCGCGCGTACGCGAGAGGCGCGTTCCGCAGGGAGATCGTCGAGGTTTGGCGCGAGCGCGTCTTCGGCGGCACTGCGGAGGACCCAGTCAGGTTCGCCGTCGAGGAGGCGATGAGGAGCTTCCCCGGAAACACGGACTTCGAGCTCTGGGCGTGGTACGCCAACCGCATCGGCGTCAGCAACTTCGCCAACCTCTACTTCGAGCAGCTCTCCGGCATGAGGCGCCGCACCCTCGCCAACCCGGCCGCCGCGTTCCAGAGCCGCCTGAAGAGGTTTCTTGCCGCGATGCAGGAGGCCGAGGCCGAAAAGCGCGCCTCGAAGGAAGGAGGCGCGAGATGAGCTTCCGAAACGAACGCTTGATGCAGAAGTTCCGCTCGCTGGACAAGCTCGCCGAAACAATCGACCTCGGCAAGTCGCGCCTCGTCTCGGACGGCGGCACTGGAGCGCGGCAAATCCGCGGCGAAGTCAGCGCAGAGGACGGCGGCGGGGGCGCCCAGCCCGACACAAGGGCCGAACGGCTCGCCGACGCGCGGCGGCGGCTCGTAGAAAGCGGGCTAAAGCATCTTCTGCCGGTGCTGGACCAGGTTGTAAAGAACGGCAAGAACCGCAAGGAGTCGATCTGCAATCTGGCCAAGACCTGGCATGTCAAGAAAAAAGCTGCACGCCTCAGATACTACAGGGGTAGCTCCGCCTTGCTGACCTTCTTTTCACCCAGTAAAATCAAGGGTGAAACGCATGTTGATAACTCAAAATGATACAACGCTGCACAGGAGATATAGGGGGGCGCGCGATCCGGGAGAGGTTCCCGGGCGATGCGCCATTCGCTTCAACAACCTCAGAGAAAGGGAACGTCCATGAAAATGACAAAGAACGACATCAAGCAGAAACGCGCCGAGCTGGTCGAGGTGCTGCTCAAGATCGAAAAGCTCAAGGCCGACAAGACTTCCATCGAGAAGACCCTTGCCGTGGACTTCGAGCAGAACGAGACGGCGTACCGCAACGGCATCGCCACCGAGAACGGCATCCTCATCCGCAAGCCGAACTGGAAGACCGTCGCCAAGCCTGTCGTCGAAGCGGCGTAGGCGTCTCCCCCAACGGGGGTTTTCACTTCCCCCAACGGGGGTTTTGAAGTCCCCCAACGGAGGTTTTCACTTCCCCCAACAGGCAAAGCATCTTCCCTGCACGGGTGTGCGGGGGGTTAGTCAAAAAACAACAGAAAGGAATAGCCAAAATGGCAAAGATAAAGTTCATAACGGTCAAGGGCCAGGGGAATCTCGCCCAGGAACCGTTCTACGTCGGGATTCCCCAGCATGAGCGCTCGCTCTCGCTCCGCGAGGCATACGAGCTCTGCGCCGAGCACACCGGCTACAGGGCGACGGCCGTCCGCGCCGTGTTCAAGGCGCTCGCCGAGTTCGTGCGCTCCAACCAGGCGCTCGGGAACATCACCTACATCGACGGGGTCGCGTCGGTGCGCAACTACGTCCGCGGCGCCTTCGAGGGGCTTTCGGGCCCGTGGGTCAAGGGCGTGAACCTGCTCGTCGTGAACGCGGTCGAGATGGATCCGTTCAAGTCGCTGCTCGCTGGGATGGTCCCGGCCAACAACACCGAGGGCGCGAAGCCCGCCATCAACACGGTGCTCGACGAGACGACGCGCGAGTACGACGTCATCACGGGGACGGACCTGTTTTCCATCGCGGGCTCGGACCTCGCGCCCGACGCGGAGAAGGACGACGAGTACGTGGCGCTCGTCTCGAAGGACGGCGCGGAGACGCGCGCGGCAATCGAGTTCTCGGACCTGCAGAACGTGAAGGCGCGGCTCGGCGCGGCGCTTCCGGCGGGCGAGTACACGCTCAAGGTCTACACCAGGAGCGGCCTCGGGGACGAGTTCGGGGTGCATGTCGCGACGAGGAAGGTGGCGGTGGCGTGAACATGAACTCCGAAGGTTGTCAAAAGGCCTTCGCTAACGCTTCGGCTAAGGCTTCGCGCCGTCAAACCGCAATTTACGAGGCTCTGCCTTCGGGTTGGCAAGCTGGGGGCGCAGCCCCCAGACCCCCAGAAGAACAAGGCCATCGCCTGGCGGCTGAATGACGCGGAGCATAATGCGGAGCGTTAGCGGAGCAGTCTTTGCAAGCCGTCGGAGTTGATAAAAAACCAGAAAAATAGAAAGGAAACTGAAAAATGGCAAGACATGAAGTGGTAATCCACCAGAACACCGGCGCGCTGAGCGAGGTCGCTCCGTACACCGGCAGCTACATATCCAAGGAGACGGTCGCGGAAAGCGCGTTCGTCGAGTCCGTCGCGGCGAAGTGCGGGCTGCCCGCGATCCAGGTCGCGGCGATAATCGACGGCTCGTTCGAGGCCATCGAGGAGCTCGAGCGCGCGGGGCTCGTCAGGGTCCACACCGACCTCGGCGTCGTCTGCGGCGTGATCAGGGGGGCGTTCCCGACCAGCGACGCGCCCTTCGACCCGGCGCGCAACTCGCTCGTCCTCGCTCTCAGGCTCTGGGATGACCTGAAGCTCGACCTCGTCGACGTGAC
>JAEEHL010000096.1 GCA_016280825.1 Verrucomicrobiota bacterium | reverse complement strand
GGATGCCGAGCCCTCCGGCGGCAGGCTCGACACGTGGCTCAAGGACTGGAGCGAAAACGTCCGCACCAACACGGCGATAGAGACGTGCGCGTCGTTCCGCGATACGAAGCTTCGCCCGTTTCTCATGGCGCAGATGGACCCCGATGGCAAGGCCACCGCAGACGAGCGCAAGCTTTTGGAAAAATCCATCTTCTACATCTGGGGGACGGGCGGATACAGGCGCTTCGACGGTCGGAAGCAGCTTGTGGAGATACTGGACCGCACGGCGAAGAAGCCGTTTGCGGACATGGTGAGGGCCCTTGTGGACAAGAAGGACGTCTCCGGCCCGATCGCGGACTGGATCATAGACGGCAAGTTCACTGGAGAGGACATGCGGTGCGTGTTCTGGACTGTGCGCAACAACGATGCATTCGACGCCCCGCACGCCAAGGAGATCGCCGACAGCCTCGACAAGGCGGGCGCGGACGAATGGCTTCGGCTCCTCTTCAGGATCGACGCCGAGCGCGACGCCGCGTGGGCGGCGCGCGGAGGCGGGTTCGCGAACACGGTGACGGAAAAGGGCTGGCAGGGCTACGGCGACCATGGCGAGGCGTGCAGGGCCGCGTACAAGCGCGCATGGGAGCTCCACAAGTACCCGGAGGCCGCGTATCTGTTCACGACGCTCGGCCCGTTCGACGACGAAGTCTTCATCGGCGCGACAGCCGTGCAGCTTGACTTCGAGCCGCTCTACGATCACTTCCTCTGGTACAACTGCTATCCGCGCTGGTGCGGGTCGCTTGCGAAGATGAAGGCGTTCGCCGAGCGCTGCTACGAGACAAGGCGGCACGATACGATGATTCCGTATCTCTACGCGACATCTCTCCTGAGGATGGTCAATGACTCCGGCGAAAGGCAGGAAGAGTATTTCCGCGCGCATCCCGAGGAACTCGACAAGATCATCGAAGT
Organism: Verrucomicrobiota bacterium; assembly: GCA_016280825.1. GTDB lineage: Bacteria > Verrucomicrobiota > Kiritimatiellia > RFP12 > UBA1067 > UBA1067. The sequence goes on along the minus strand of JAEEHL010000096.1, from coordinate 2,005 downwards.
ATGCCTTCCGCAGGTCACCAACGTGTATGCGTTTGGAGGAATCCGAGAGAAGGCAGGAATGGTTGCGGCGCTCGCCTATTCATTCCGCGGCGACTGGGCGAAAGCCGGCGACACGTTCGCATCGGTTTCCCAAAGGCAAGGGATGCTCCCTGACGGAATATGGAACGTTATACAGGAGATTAGCCACTGGTGTGTAATCTGGGAGGGTATATCGGGAGCGAACCGCAAGGAGCTTCAGCGCATGCACGCCATGTTTGTCGCAGGCGACTTCAAGGGGTTTGCAAAAGCCGCCGCAAAGCTTCGCGCGAGCGGCGTCAAGCTAGACAAGAAGGAAAACTGGTACCTTGGCAAGATGGAGCTTGACGTATGGATGAAAACGGAGTTCCCCGCCGGCAAGCAGCGCCACATGACGTTCCCGAAGAACAAGCATTCGTGGATTACCTATGGTGGGTACTGGAAAATGGATGGCAAGTGTGCATACCAGGGTGGAGCATTCAGGCCGAGCAGCGTGCTTGAGTGGGATGTGCAGGTACCGGGTGAATTTCGCCTTGAACTTATCGTCGGGCCATACGGCAAAGGCGAGGACTGGCGCTTCGACTTCTGCCAGAAGCCCGCCGATCCGGCGCTCGCCAAGGCTGACTATCCATACGTCATGCTTCGCTTCTCGAAGGATGGCGCGACCGCGGTCTACGGCGAGTGGGACGAAGTGAAGGACGGCGGCAGCGGAACGCCCGTTCCGTTCGCGTATGCTGGTGGGAAAGTGCATCTCGCGATCGTCTACAGGGGCGGCAAGGCCTCGGTGTTTGTCGACGGCTCGGAGAAGCCGGTAATCGAGTCGGGCAAGTTTTCGCGCTTGCTGAAGGCCGTTTCCGAGGGCAAGTTCCAGTTCAACGGGGCAGGCGTGCGCCTTCTCTCCATGAAGGTAATGCGTGCAGGCCCAGCAAAAGAAGAAAGTGGCGCCGCCGGACAGGAACCCCAAGCCCCTGCGGAAGCGCTGAAGACTGCCATTGCGCCGCTTACGACGTCAATGACAGAATCCGTCAAGGACAAGGCGTATTCCGGCGGATGGGGCTATGACGAAAAAACGGCTGTTGTCATTTCGGCGGAGGATGAAATTTCCGGAGTGCAACTTGAGCGACCGTTCCTGCGCTTGCGCAGCCAAAGCGAAGTCATTGCTGCGTTGGAAAAGACGAAGCTCGGCACTAAGGCTGACATTGACGCCATCGTTCCGACGGTCAAGTCCCAGGGGTTGATCTCAAGCGGCGGCAGGTCTTATGACAGTATTGGGTATGAAGTCTGCGTGAAGCTGACCAATGGCGTCATCTTCACATACGACGCAGAATGCTGGTTCGACATAACCTCCTTCTTCGGTAAGTGACCTGTCTGCGAATTCCCCCGGCGAAGTCGCCAAGGAAGAGGAATCCGCACCGCAGGCCAACGCATAAGTGATTAACGCATAGGAGAAAATACATTCATGAAGACAATTGTCTCGATGCTGTGCGCCGCGCTGTTCGCGCTGGCGGGGTTTGCCAAGACCTCCACACCGGAAGGGTGGCTCGACGACTACGACGCCGCGCTGAAGAAGGCCGCCGCCGAGGAGAAACACGTCGTCATCGACTTCTCGGGGAGCGACTGGTGCGTGTGGTGCAAGCGCCTCGACAAGGAGGTGTTCGATACCGACGTCTTCCGCAAGGCCGCCGCCGGGAAGTACGTCCTTCTGATGGTCGACTCGCCGAGCAAGAAGTCGCTTCTTTCCCCGAAGGCCGCGAAGGAGAACCCGAAGCTCGTGAAGAAGTTCAAGGTGGATGGCTTCCCGACGGTCGTCGTGCTGAACCCGAAGGGCGAGGAGGTCTGCCGCCTCGGATACGAGAAGGGCGGCCCCGAAAAGTACCTTGAGACGCTTGACGCCGCGATTCGCGAGGCCCCAGACCTAAAGAAGTACATAAAGCCAATAGAGGACGTGCTGAACCGCTACGACAGCGAGATGGCCGAGGAGACGCGCACG
>JAEEHL010000095.1 GCA_016280825.1 Verrucomicrobiota bacterium | reverse complement strand
GAGGCGACAACGCAGAGTGCCGCGGATTGACGCAGAAGAGAGCGAGAGCGCCGGGAACGTCGACCGGGGCCGAGCGCCGAGACCCGAACGAAGCGCCCGACACCACCAGGGTGCCAAACGCGCTCGCGTAAAGGGCCGCAGCCGGGCGGACCTATGCCGGTTTGAGGCGAGATGCGCAGGACTCGCCCCCGACGGCGTATAAGTATACGTCGAGCGGGGCGAGGACGCGCATGTCGCCCAAAGCGGCAAGGGAGCACGGTTGCCCTTTACGTGAGCGCACGTTGGAAAGGCAAGGAAGGCTTGGTAGGCAAGGTGAAGGAGGCTTGGGCGGCAAAATGCAAATAAGGGTTCTACTACGATTTTTAGGTTAAGTGCCATGTCTCGTATTGTGCCAGACAAGCTATGGCTTTGGCAAGGGGCTATTGGGCGGGGCGGAGGGCGGAGAGAATGGCGTCTGCCGTGATCGGCTTGCGCTTGACGCGGAGCACCATTATGCGGCCTATGAGCGCGCTTTCTATGTCGGAAAGGCAGACTCCGTCCCGGCGGTCCTTGAGAATGCGCATCAGGTCGAAGGCGGTGAGTTCGTACTTCTTCTCGGGGCGGCGAGGAATGAAAAGCCCCGTCACCGCAAGCGCCACCGCCGTGAGCGGGCGCAGGACCGCGGCAAGGACCCCGTACGCGCCGGCAATCTTGAGCGAGCGCCTCAACGGGCGCGCCGAGCAGAGCATCTTCGGCATGAACTCCGAGACGTACAGCACGATGAACGCCGCGACAAACCCCCAGAACGCCCGCCACTCGGCGCCAGTTGCCACTATGAGGGCCGTGGTCGACGTCGAATACGCGACGGAGGCGATGTTGTTGCCTATGAGAAGCGTCGTCGTCGTTCGGGCCATCGACGAAAGCGCCTTCTGCACCTTCCGCGCCTTCTTGCCGCCCTCGCGCGCGAGATGCAGCACCCTCTCGCGGCTTACGGAAAGAAACGCCGTCTCTGCGCCCGCGCAGAACGCGGCAAGCGCGAGCGAAACGGCCGCCGAAAGGCAAAGTAGCGCTATCGTCGTCATGCGTTGTCCTCCTCGGTCTTCTCGACCGCCTCGTCCGCCGCCGCAAGAAGCTCCTCGTCGGTGTCGGCCTCGGGGCGCTCCAGCACCTCGAGCCGCACGAGCGTGACGCGGCGGCGGCGGCGCTTCAGCACCGTCGCGCGGCAGCCGTCGGCGAGGATGCTCTGCCCGAGATGCGGGATGCGCTCGGCGTGGAACTGCATCCAGCCGGAAAGCCTGTCGGCGTCCTCTGCCTCGAGCTCGACGCCGATGGTGCGGTTGATCTCGTCAAGGCTCGCCCTTGCGTCTATCTCCCAGACGCCGGGCGCGACTTGCGCTATGCGCGGCTCGTCGCCGCGCCCCTCGCCGTAGACCGCCGGCCCCACGATAAGCTCCATGACGTCGTTCACCGTTATGATGCCGGCCGTGCCGCCGTATTCGTCGAGGACGACCGCGAGCGACTTCCCGCTCTTGGCGAACGTGACGAGGAGGTCGTCGAGCGTCACCGTCTCGGGCACGAAAAGCGCCTCCTCCATGCGCCCTTCGGCGACATCGAACACGCCCTCGATTGCGTCTGGCGTGCGACGGTACGCAGGAAGGTGCCTGTGGCGGGCGTTGCGCACGCATTCGGCGAGATATTCGGGCGGCCTGTCGGTGTCGTAGCCCTCGATGTCGACGCGCGGGGTCATCTCGTCGTTGGCGCAGAGCTCCGAAAGCCGCAGCACCCCTTCTATCATGTCGACGTCGGAAGACGACATCTCCCCGTGCTCCGCCGCGTTCTCCATTACGGAGACGAGCTCCGCGTCGGAAAGCGCGCGCCGCTCGCGCTCGAGCATCGGGGAGAACGCCCGCGACGACAGCTTGAAGAAGGCGCTGAACGGCGCGAGCGCCGTGCGCCAGAAGAGGAGAAGCGACGCGCAGTGCGGGGCGATTGCCTCGGCATGGCGCAGCGCGAGGCGCTTTGGGGTTATCTCGCCGAAGAAAAGGAGGATGACCGTCATGATCGGCACGGAAAGCCACCCGTAGCCGGGGACCGCCGCCGAAAGCGCCATGTAGCCTATGGCCGAAATCGCGAAGTTGACGAACGTGTTGCCGACGAGGAGGGTAGAAAAGAGGACGGCCTTGTCTGCAAGGCACTTGGAGATGCGCCTTTCCGCGGCGGGACTGCGCCTCGCGATGCGCGAACGCTGCGCCCCGGTGAGCGAGAAAAGCACCGTCTCCGCGCCGGAGAAGAACGCCGAAAGCGCGATGAGGGGAACGAGCGCTGTCGCAAGGAGGATCACTCGCCGAGGGCCGTCTTCGCCGCCACCTGGCGCGGCCTCTCGTAGCACGCGAAGAGCGCGTCGGTGAAGCGCCTGTCGGGGGCGCGGGTGAGGAGGCTCACGACAGGCACTATCACGAAGCCCGCGAGCATGGCTATCGCGCCGCAGTTGATGGGCGAGCGCATGACGGCGGGCAGCGAGGCGCGGGCGAACATGTTGACGAGCATGAGCCCAGAGCCGAACGCGAACGACGCCCAGCACGACGCGCGCGTGGTGCGCTTCCAGTAGAGCGAGAAGAGGAACGGCGCGAGGAAGCTCCCCGCGAGCGCCCCCCACGATATGCCCATGAGCTGGGCGATGAACGTGACCGAGCTCTTGTGCTGGACGAGCGCGAGCACCGCCGAGATGACGATGAAGACAAGGACGAACGCGCGTATCGTCAGCACCTCCGCGCGCTGCTTCATGTTCTTCGCGAAGGACTCCTTGATGAAGTCGCTCGTCAAGGTCGAGCTCGACGTGATGACGAGCGAGGAAAGCGTCGACATCGAGGCGGAGAGGACGAGGATGACCGTAAGCGCGATAAGCCCGGGCCCGAGCCCCGAGAGCATCGCCGGGATTATCGCGTCGAAGCCGTCCTTCGCGACGTCCACGCTGCCGGAGAAGAGCCTGCCGAAGCCGCCGAGGAAGTAGCACCCTCCCGCGATCACGAAGGCGAAGAGAGTGGAGATGACAGTGCCCTTGCGGATCGCGTCCTCGTTGGTGATGGCGTAGAACTTCTGCACCATCTGCGGAAGGCCCCACGTGCCGAGCGAGGTAAGCACGATTACGAAGAAGAGGTTCAGCGGGTCGGGGCCGAAGAACGACGCAAACACGCCGGGCGACGACGAGACGGCGGGGTCGGTCACGCGGGAAAGCGCGTCGACCGCCGCGGTGAACCCGCCCTTCGAGACGAGCACCGCCGCGATTACCGCGACAAGGCCGAAGAGCATGATTATGCCCTGGATGAAGTCGTTCACGGCCGTCGCCATGTAGCCGCCCGCGATGACGTAGATGGCCGTGAGGACGCTCATGAGGATTATGCAGACGGAGTAGTCTATCGAGAACGCCATCGCGAAGAGGCGCGAAAGGCCGTTGTAGAGCGAGGCCGTGTACGGCACGAGAAAGACGAAGATGATCGCCGAGGCGACGAGCTTCAGGGCCCGCGAGTCGAAGCGCCGCCCGAAGAACTCGGGCATGGTCGAGGCGTCGAGATGCTGCGTAAGGAGCCTCGTGCGCCGGCCGAGCACCGTCCACGCGAGCAGCGACCCCACGAGCGCGTTGCCTATGCCGGCCCATGTCGCGGCGATGCCGTACTTCCAGCCGAACTGCCCGGCGTAGCCGACGAACACGACGGCCGAGAAGTAGCTCGTGCCGTACGCGAAGGCCGTAAGCCAGGCGCCGACGCTGCGCCCGCCCAAGACGAAGCCCTCTACCGAGTTTGCCCTTGAGCGGCACTTGAACCCAATGCCGAGGAGGACCGCGAAATACACGACGAGCAGGACTATCTTCATCTTTGCCGTTCTTTCAGTTTTTTGCCATTGATTCGGAAAGCTTCCTTATGCGGCGCGACGTGCGCACGGCGCAGAACTGCTTGCCGCACATCGAGCAGTGGTCGTCGCCATGCGCCTCGTCCGCGAAGGCGCGCGTCTTGAGCCAGCGTTCGCGCGCGGCGGAGGGGTCGAGGCAGAGCGAGAACTGCCTGTCCCAGTCGAAGGCGGCGCGGGCGTCTGACATCGCGTCGTCGGCGTCGCGCGCGCCGCGGTGGCCGCGCGCTATGTCGCCCGCGTGCGCGGCGATCTTGAAGGCGATGCAGCCCTGGCGCACCTCCGACGAGTCCGGCAGGCCGAGGTGCTCGGACGGCGTGACGTAGCAGAGAAGCGAAGCGCCGTAGGTGGCCGCGGCAGTGGCGCCTATCGCGGCAACGATATGGTCGTAGCCGGCCCCCACGTCGGTGACGACCGGCCCAAGCACGTAGAACGGGGCCTTGTCGCAGACCTTCTGCTGGCGCTCCATGTTCATCTGTATATCGTTGAACGGCACGTGGCCCGGGCCCTCCACCATCGTCTGCACGCCGCGCCTGCGGCAGCGCTCGACAAGCTCGCCAAGTACGTCGAGCTCGCCGAACTGCGCCGCGTCGGAGGCGTCGGCGAGGCAGCCCGGCCTGAGGCCGTCGCCAAGCGACACCGTGACGTCGTGCTCGGCGAGGATGTCCATCACCTCGTCCCAGCGCTCGTAGAGCGGGTTCTCGCGGCGGTTCTCCATCATCCACTCCGCCATGATCGCGCCGCCGCGAGAGACTATGCCCATCTTGCGCTTCATCGCAGGCTCGATGTGCTTCAGGAGAAGCCCCGCGTGCAAGGTCATGAAGTCAACGCCCTGCTCCGCCTGGGCGCGTATCACGTCGAGGAGGAAGGTAGGGTCCATGTGCGGGATGTCGCCCTCGAGGCGGGAGATGGTCTCGTAGACCGGCACCGTGCCAAGCGGCCGGGGCGACGCGTCGAGCATCCCCTGGCGGATCGAGGCGAGATTGTCCGGCCCGACGGAAAGGTCCATCACGAAATCAGCTCCCGCGTCAAGCGCCACCTTGAGCTTGTCGAGCTCGTCGCCGCGCCCGGAGTGCGTGACGCTCCTGCCGAGATTGGCGTTTATCTTGGTGGTGAACATCCTGCCCACGCCGGTGGGAATGGCGTTCACGCGGTGGACGTTGAGCGGTATTACCGCCTCGCCCGAGGCGACGGCGGCGCGGACGTCCTCGGCGGCCACGTTCTCCGCGGCGGCCACGCGCTTCATCGCGTCGGTGACAATGCCCTCGCGGGCGGACTCAAGCTGCGTCATCGCCGCGCTCATCCTATCATTCCGCCGTTCACCGAGATTATCTGGCCCGTGACGTAGGCGCTCTCGTCGGAGACGAGCCACTCGACGGCCTTGGCGATGTCGCCCGCCTCGCCGAAGCGCTTCAGGGGAATCCCCTCGAGATAGCGGTTCTTGAGGTCGTCGGGCAGCGCGTCGGTCATCTCCGTGCGGATGAAGCCCGGCGCGACTGCGTTGCACCTGACGTTGCGGCTACCGAGTTCCTTGGCGACCGTCTTCGTGAAGGCGATGACGCCGCCCTTCGAAGCGGTGTAGTTCGCCTGGCCGGCGTTGCCGGTTATCCCAACGACCGAGGTGATGTTCACTATCGCCCCGCCGGAGGGGAGGCTCCCCTCGGCCTTGTTCTTCATCATCGGCCGCGAGACGGCGCGCGTGAAGTTGAACGTGCCGCGCAGGTTTACGTCGATTACGCGGCACCAGTCGTCGTCGCTCATGCGCATGAGAAGGCCGTCGCGCGTTATGCCGGCGTTGTTCACGAGGATGTCCACCCTGCCGAACGCGGCGATCACGTCCTTGACGACGGCGTCCACGGCGGCCGAGTCGGCCACGTCCACGCCATACGCCCTGGCCTTGCCGCCTGCCGCCGCTATCTCGTCTACCGTCTTCTGCGAGCCCTCGACCTTCGTCGAGCACACCGCCACGTTCGCGCCTTCCGCCGCGAGGACAAGCGCAATCGCCTTGCCGATTCCGCGCGAAGTGCCCGTGACTATCGCCGTCCTGCCTTCAAGCCTGCCGCCCATTTTTCGCTCTCCTTCTCCACTTGCGCGTTTCAGACAACGGCGAGCGCCGCTTCGAGAGAGGCGACGTCGCCCACGCTCACGGCCGCCGCCGAGGCGTCTATCTTCTTGACGAGCCCGGAAAGCACCTTCCCGGGGCCAAACTCCACAAATACGTCGCAGCCCATCTCCCTAGCGCAGGCGACGTCGGCCGCCCAGTTAGTCGTGCCGGTGACCTGCTCGAGCATCATCGCCCTGATTTCGCCAGGGTCGGAGGAATGCGGCTTGCCGGTGATGTTGGAAAGGACGGGGAACCTTGGGGCCTTGAATTCGATGCCGTCCAGGACGGCGGCAAGCTTCTGGCGCGCGGGCTCCATGTACTTCGAATGGAACGCGCCCGCCGTCGCAAGCGGAATAGCCCTCTTTATGCCAAGCTCGCCGGCCGCCTGCGCCGCGGCGGCGACCTCCGCCTTGGAGCCGGAAAGCACCTGCTGCGCGGCGGAGTTGACGTTTGCAACCGTGCAGCCGCTCTTCGCGCAAAGCTGTTCAAGCTGATCCGGCGTCGCGCCAACAATCGCGATCATTCCGGACTCCACCGCCTCGCAGGCCTCCTGCATGAACCTGCCGCGGGCCTCAAGCACCTTGAGGGTAGAGTCGAAGTCGAGCACGCCGGCCGCGCACAGGGCGCCCCACTCCCCGAGCGAAAGCCCCGCCGCGCAGGAGAAATCGACGTTCTTCGCCTTTTTAAGCGCACTGTACGCGGCGTAGCTCGTCACGAAAATCGCCGGCTGGCAGATGTTGGACTTGACGAGCTCCTCCGCCGGCCCTTCAAAGCAGACCTTCTTGAGGTCGAAGCCGACTACGGCGTTCGCCCTGTCGAAAAACGCCATCGCCTCGGGATCGCGCTCCGCGAAATCCCTGCCCATTCCCGGCGTCTGCGCGCCCTGGCCTGCAAACATGCAACATATTGACATCGCAATCTCTCCCTTTCTTCGTGATATTATATCAAATTTGCGTCTTAATTTCATCAATCTCTGGGGTCTGTCCCCGGTGCATCTTTGCTCTCCTTGCTGTGCCAGCCTTCCCCCCTTGCCTGTCCCTCGTGCGGCCACGAGCAGGGGTAACCGTGCTCCCGTACCATCTTGGGCGATTTGCGCGTCCCGCGACCGCT
>JAEEHL010000094.1 GCA_016280825.1 Verrucomicrobiota bacterium | reverse complement strand
GTGAGCCGGGTGTAGCCGTCCCAGACGTCGTCTGCCGAGGCGGAAAAGGCAGTGAAAAAAGACAAAAGAAGACCAGCGGCGACGAGCGAACTATTGTGAATCTTACTGCGCACGGCAAACCTCTTTCCCAATTATTTGCCGATATTATACCATAATCGACTGGCCATGTCCAATGAGTAGTCAGGGGTCAGTCGTTAGTCGTTGGTCGCTAGTCGCTAGTCGTTAGTCGTTGGTGCTTGGTGGGGGAAATGAGTTCGAGAAAATAGTTCGAGTTCGAGAAAGGAATTATACAATTCCACTCTCCAACTCCAACTCGAAACTCCAACTAACCACCGCTCTCCAACTCCAACTCGAAACTCCAACTAACCACCACTCTCGAACTCCAACTGGAACTGGGCCAACCAGCCGCGCCTGCGCTCAGTGGCGCGACATGGTCTCGGCGAGGGTGTTGGACGACGGGAGTATCATCGCCGTAAGCGCATCCTCAAGCGTGAACTCGTCGCCCGCGTAGCACTGGAACCCGCTCCCGCCCGTTATGTCCGCCTGGCGGATGACGACGGGCGCGGTCGAGCCGGCGGCCGCGTCGAGGGCGCAAAGCGCCGTGATCATCTTCGAGGTGGACGCCGGAACGTGCACGCTGTCGGCATTCCCGCCCAAATGGCTCATGCTGCCGTCGAACGCAGACCAGGCGTAGCCGCCGCCGATGGCTACATGCGCGTCCAGTAGCGGCGTCGCGGGCGCCTGCTCGCCCTTCAGCTCCGCCTCGATTGTCGCGGCGATCTCGAGGTCCATCGCGAACGGGTCGTCCTTGCTGCTCTTCATGCCGGAAATGGCGAAGACGAAGCGGCGCCCCCCGATCGCCGTCACGATTACATGTGCGCGGACGGACTTGCCCTTGCCGGAGAGCGAGCCGCCCTTGCCGCCGAGAAACGGGTACTTCTCGGTAAACGCCTTCCATCCGGCGAGGTCGGAATAGTTGTGGCGAAGCGTGATTGTCCGCGCATGCGGCCCCTTGATCCCTATCGTCGCAGTAGTCTTCGCCCAGATGTTCGAGAAGACGGGGTGGTGGGCGCAGGCCATGCCGAGCTTCAGGAGGTCGCTTGCGGAGGCGCGCGAATTCCAGGTTAGCCCGCTCGGGTTCTCGAAATACGCCGTCTTCATGTCGAGGGCGGCCGCCTTCTCGGCCATTCGCCGGAGAAATGCCGTGCGCCCGCCGCCGCATGCCGAGGCGTCGAGCTCCTCCGCCGCCTTCGCCTTCGGCTTCTGGGGCCTCTCGACGGCAAAGGCGACTTCGCCCGCTTCCTTCACTCCGTCGGCCGTCGCGACAAGGCGAACGATCCCCTCGCCCGCGCTGCGGATGAAGAGCCCAGCACGGCCATTGTAGAGCGGGTGCGATTCGACTGCCTTGAACGACTCAAGCCCGCGCGGGTCGGAATTGCCGACGGCGACTATCTTCGCGGGGCCTTCGACCGCGAACTTCACGCGGCGGTTGTCGCGCATGACGGGAGTGCCCTTGTCATCGACAAGCCCGACCTCGACAAAGACAAATTCCTTCGGGTCGGCCGAGAGCGTCGCCTTGTCAGCCCGCAGCACGACCTTCGCGGGCTCGCCCGCCGTGCGGACGACCGTCTCGCCAAGCGCCTTGCCGTCTGCGCCGTATGCGACGGCCTTGAGCTCGCCCGGTGCGTACTTGACGTCATCCCAGATAAGCCTATAGCGCGGCAGTATGCCATAGTAGTCGCTCTTGGACGAAACCGCCTTCGGGTCCTTGCGGCGGCGGCCGAGCGAGACGCCGTTCAGGAAAAGCTCCGCCTCGTCTGCGCTCGTATAGACGTAGACCGGCATCGACTTGCCCTCGCGCTCGGGGAACGTCCAGTGCTCCGGCACGACATGGAGGGTGAACTTATCCTTGTTCCAGTGGGCGCGGTAGAGCCACACGCGGTCCTTCGGCAGGACGAGAAGGTCGAATATCCCGAAGTAGGAGCTTCGCGCAAGGTCGCGCTTGGGAATCGCCTTGGTGCTGTAGCCTTCGTAGGGCGTGGGCTCGCCGAGGTAGTCGACGCCCGTCCAGACGAACTCGCCCGCGACATACGTATCGCGCTCCATGCGCTCGAACTCGCGGTCGGCGATGTCGCTCCACTTGGAGGCGTTCCTGTCGTACGAATCGACGCGGACGGCCTTGAGGTCATAGTCGGCCTTGTCCTTCGGAAGCGTCTCCGAGTAGTGGCCGTATTCGGAAAGCGCCGAGGCGGACTCCGTGTAGACGACGGGCTTCTTGGGATACTGGCTGTGCATTGCGGCATACTGGGCGCCGTAGTTCCAGCCGGTGATGTCCAACGGCGCATAGTCGCCCTTCTTGACGGCGTCGCGGAAGCAGCTCGCGATGCCCACGGGCCGCGTCAGGTCGAGCGAGCGCACTACGTCGCGGAAGCGCGCGCAGCGCTCGGCGCTCGTTCCGTGCGCAGGCGAGCCCGCCCAGTGCTCCTGGCCGGGAGGACACGCCTTGCCGGGGGGTATCTCGTTGCCGATCGACCAGACGAAGACGCACGGGTGGTTGCGGTCGCGGCGGACGAATTCCCTGAGCTTCTCCTCGACGAACTGCTCAAGCGGGTCGTCGCCGCGCCCGCAGGTGGCGTTCCACTTGTCGAAGCACTCGTCCCAGACGAAAAGGCCCATCTCGTCGCAAAGCTCGAGAAGCTCCGGCGACGGCGGGTTGTGCGACGTCCGTATCGCGTTCACGCCCATGTCGACGAGCGCGTCAAGCTCGCGGCGCATCGCCGAGCGGTTGAACGCCATGCCCAGGATGCCGAGGTCGGAATGCAGGCACGCGCCCTTGAGCTGCACATGGCGGCCGTTCAGGATAAAGCCCTTGTCCGCGTCGAAGCTGAAAGTGCGGAAGCCGGTCTTCACCGAGACCAGGTCCTCGCACTTGCCGTCTGCGGCGACGATGGCCATCTCCACCGTGTAGAGCGGGGCGTTCGGCTTCATGTCCCAGAGTTCGGGGTTGCGCACGGGGAGATTGATGGAGAAACCTCCCCCTTCGCCCACACGCGGGCTGCCGGTCGCCACGACCTTCCCGCTTGGGGACTTGATGACGACACTCAGCCGCGACAGGACGCGATTGCCGCGGTTCACGACGGAGCCGCCGATCACGCGAACGATCCAGGTGCCGCCATTCGGCGGGAGCGGCGCCACGAAGAGGCGGCTGTCGTCGATGTAGAGGCTGCTCGTCTCGACCTTCCTCACGCGGCGGTACATCCCCGCGCCGGGATACCAGCGCGAGAAGAGCTTTGTCGTGTCGGCCTTGACCATGACGGAGTTTGTGCCGGCGAAGAGATAGGGCGTCAGGTCCGCGCGAAGGCCGAGATAGCCGTACTTCTGCCGCGCGCACGGCTGGTCGTTCACGAACACAGTGCCGTCGCACATGATGCCGTCGAAGTCGAGAAAGACGCGGCGTTCCTTCGGCGCCTCGGTCAGGACAATCGTCTTGCGGTACCAGCCGACGCCCTTCCAGGGGAGCTTGCCGGTGTTCGGGTCGCCCTCCGGCTCGAACGGGCCGTCCACGCCCCAGTCATGCGGAATCTCGACCGCGCGCCAGGACTTCTGGTCCTTGGAGAACTCCCAACCATCGCAGAAATCCGAGATTTCCCGCGCCATCGCCGTGCCGGCGGCCACAAGGGCGGCAACGGCCAAATATACATTGCATTTCATGGCGGGTATTATAGCAAACGCGCACCTGCCGCGCAACCGGAAAGTAGGGATCAGGGGTCTGTCCCCAGTGGTTCAGTTTGTACACCTACTTGTTCGCGGGCGCAGGCAGAGAGCACAAAGTCCATTTCTCCTCAAGCAGCGCTTCGATTTTGCGAGACGTATCCAAGTCCGACTTTAAAACCGACATGAGCCATGTATCCGCGCCAAGGAACTCGCCCGTCTTCGCGACGAAACCCTCAAACATCCGCAGGTCGGAAATGAATGCCTCGTGAATGAAGGGATAGACACATCGCTGCCACAGGTCGTCAGTGGGGTTTTCGGCGTTTAGCGCCGCGCACCATGCAACCGCCGCGTCTACGCCCTTGCCGCGATTCTCCTTCATCTCCGACGTCATTTCGCCTTCGAACCTTGCGTTGACCTTGTAGTACATGTGGCCGTGAGCTGCGCCCAGGAACCTATAGCAATCTCCCTTCCTTCCGTCCTCCGCGCAGGCATAGACGCCAGATGGCGCCAGGGCATTCCTGGTCTTCCCCGACTCGTCGGTAAACGACACGACCCGCCTGTCGCCTAGTCCATAGAGCCACGAGAAGCACATCCGAGTCCGGAAACCGGCCTTGTGCTTTGGGTCTATGCCCTGGACGCCTTTGCCGATCAGGCGCTCGCACGCATTAGAATACGGACGCTCGCCTACACGCAGAAATTCAGGCACCATGGCCTGCGCAAGACACTTGCGGTACGGCTCGCCGCGGACGCCGCCCGGGATGCACATCTCGCGGCAGAGGAACTTAAGCCACTGGTTGGTGGCGAAGGATTCGGTGAAGTACTCAGGGGGACGCCAGAAGCGAAGCTCCCTTGAGGCAATCGCAATCTGCCTATCGCGCTCACGCCGCCGCTTGTCGGCTTCCGCCGCCGCCCAAAACTCCTTCATCTTCTCCTCGTCGGCTTTGAGCCGCGCCAGCCGCCTGGACTCAAGCGCGGCATCGAACTCCTCCCTCATCTTCTCAACCCTCCGTCGGCCTTCCTCGGCCGCGATCCTGTCGCTGATAGCCTGCTTGCGGGCAAAGCAGCGTTCGAGAAGCCGGAAGTACTGCAAAGCCTCCGGGTCGACGGGCACAAGGCCGGGGATTTCCAGCGGATTTTCGCCCTTGACGTACTCCCCTCCTATTTCCGCATGGGCGGCGCGAAGCACCGGCGGTATCCTCCTCCTCACGAGAAGTCTGTCCCTCTCCTCCGCCCAAGGCCATTTGCATAGCAGCTCGACCTTCAAGGAGTCTGCTGCGGACTCCCAGCTGCCGTCGAAGACGCCCTTGGCGACCTTGGCGACTTCGGAAGAGCATTTCCAGGTCACTCGCCTCCCGTCTTCGACAAGACTCTTCCCTGATGAATCGCCGTCCACTACGCTGCCGCGGACGACGAACCTCGCCATATCCGGCTCGCGTCCAGCGGCATGGACTTCGAAGTAGGATTCAAACATGCCAGATCCGGGACCTGTTCTTACGGATACGCATACAGGAACACTCTCCCCTGGCATGAGAGTGTCGGCGCAGATCGTCGCATTCACGCCTGGCCCGGAAGTGACGCTGACCATAATCCACCCGTTTGTCCCGTCGTTTTTCAGTTCAAAGCGCCTGACCGTATCGGAGCCGGGAAGAAGCTCGCCAAAGTCGATCGCATCTCTTGCCTCTGCCGCCACGGAAAAGAGAAGACACGCGAAACCGGCAACAGGCATCGCCAACCTACGCATCGTCGCGCTCATGGCAAGACCCCTTTTGCCTTGAGGTCTGCGTCAATCAAACACCATCTCGGTTTGCCGTCTTCGCCAATTTCGGCTACGGGGCGTTCGAAACAGCCGTTGAAGTCGAAATATACAAACCTGTCTTCTGCAAGTGGCACCCTTCCAACCCTGGCGACAATGGAAGAATCGTCGTCCTCCAGACTCTCTACGGAAAGGTCGTCCTCATTGTCGCTGACGCGTCTAAACTCGCGGCCAACAGACGGCAGCCCAGCATACGAAACCTTCACAAGTTCGCCTTCGGCATCATACTCAAGGGCGGCAACAACTCCATTTGGGTACACGATGGACGAGACGAGGTCGGATCCATCCAAATAAGACAGCTTCGCCTCGCCATCAATTCCAGCCACGGAGAATGCGCAGACTCGCCCGGTGCGGGCATCATACGACTTCTCAAGCATGCGGCGACCGCAGACGGAATATGACAACGGTCGTCCGAAATCATCGCGAACTACCTCAATCCCGTTCGTGAACGCAGCCATGCGCGACTCGATATCCAAGCCGTCTATCGAAACCATTTTCAGAAACTTGTCGTAGCTGCGCCCGACGCCACATCCGTTTACAACCCTGTTAGTGACAAGCCCCGTCGACTCGTCGCGGAAAAAACCGATCTTCATATATGTGTTCCCGCCGCGACGGCACTCGACGGAGGTGATGTCGCCATATTCGTCATATATACAGGAGGCCGACTTTTCCCCCGCCGTCTCTTCGACGACGCGCCCGGACGAGTCGCGTATGTAGCGGTGCGGCGGACGCCCGTCCTCTCGCACGCATACGATGCGACCCCTGGCGTCGTATTCATATTCGCGCCGCTGCCCGTTCATATCGGTGTGCGTCGCCTCCCTGCCTTGCGCGTCATAGGTCCAGCGCTCAACCCCGCCGCGACCGTCGCGACGCGCGACGAGGCGCCCCTGAAAACCTCGTTCATAGACATTCGTCACGCCAGAGAACGAAACATGTAGCGCGAGCTCGCCATTCGTGCAGACCGAGACAGACGGCAGTCCCGATTCTGGCCGTCTTTCAATCGTGACTGTTTCCGCAGCTGCCCTGTCCACTTTCGTGGAAACGCTTCGTTCGAATCCCTTTTCGTCGACATAGACCGTTTCGTCGAATCCGTCGGACGACGGATGCATGCGCCTGCGCGTGACCTTGCCGTCCATCTCGGTGTCCGCCCACCAGACGCCACGTCTTTTCACATACCTTACGCGCGGCCTTGACCTCTCGCGCATTGCCGCCTTGGTGCCGCCGAAATCGTTCGTCACTGACACGACCTCGCCTCCTACGCACGGATAGGTGTAGATGCACATCTTGTGCTCGTAATCGTAGACCGACCGACGCCAGCGCGGGGATTCCCTTCCCTTCGGTCCGTAATAAACCGTCGTCTCGCCGTCCGAAGCCCGCACAAGCGTCATTGCAAGCTGTCCGTTGACATAGGTCTTCGTGGAGCCGTCTGCATCTTCGACCGTCTTTTCCACGTCGCCCTCGTCGCTCGTCACGTCCCGCAACGTACCGGCGTCATCGTGGAAAAAATGGATATCGTGCCGTCTGCCGAATACCGAGCCATATAGGTTTGTAAGCTGCGAACCGAGGTCATACCGCATGTTTTCGTCAAACACCGGAGCGTCCGCATGCGTCATCCTGTCGATGGCGTCGTATGTGTAGTTGCGAACCTCGCCCGACTCGTCTACGCTTCTCACGAGATTGTAGCGGCTCCATTCATTCTCGACGACCTTCCCGGAGGAGGATTCGCTTTTCAGCACATTGCCGTCGACGTTGCGAGTGTAGCTCTTCCATTCGACGAGCTCCCTGTCGCCGCCGTCGAGTACTATCCACTTCTCTTCGCGGAGCAGAAAATTGCGTGAATCGTATATACTGCGCTCCATCAGCGTCTCGTACGGCGTCGGCTCGGGGTGCCCGACAGTCGTCTTGTATTTCTCGCAAATGCGGACAGCTGTGCCGCCGTCGCGGAATCTACGCGTATCGTATACGTCCATCTCCCCGTCGGGGGATATCTCATACTTGAGGCTGCCCCCGACACTGTCGTTCCAGTGATAGCAGCGCGTCCAGCGTTTGTTCCCCTCGGCCCCATAAGGCGAATCAGGCGTCTTGGCCTCTTCGTCAATGTCATACCGCGAACCATCGCGCACGAACCCGGCGTGGTACCGCCGCGAAAGGGGCTTTTTCCGCCCGTCGTCCGTAAGTTCGTATTTAAACGTGACGCGAGGATCGTAGTCCCCAATCATCCTGTCCTCCTCCTCGCGCTCGATCGGCGTATACGACATTTCCGTGACCACGGCAGTCCCGCGGAATGCGACGACGAGTCCTGTTGCGTTTGTGATGGCCTTTGCGTCGTCCTTGCGCTCCGTAATCTTGATCTTGCGCGTGAGCTTGCCGTCGTCAAACGGCTCGTATTCGTAGATCGCCCAATATCCATCGGAGTCGATAGTCGATCGGCATCTGCCCTTTGCAGGCCCTGACATATACGGAGTGGTTCTCGTCCATACCCTGTTCGTGCCAGTTCCACGGGATTCGAGTTCCAGCACACTGCCGTACCCGGGAATGCTGACGCATTCTTTTTCAACTATGACATCGCCTTTCTCCTCCCTGATGTATGTATGCTGCCCGTCTTCGCTCTTGCGCTCGAATCTCCTGTCCCTGGCGAGCAAGTTCCCCTTGTCGTCCATCAATTCCATTGTCACGTATCCGTCGCGTTCGTACGTCCATGTCGCGGTCCTGTGGAGCTTCCCGTTGAGCAAAGAGGTCTCTACAAACTTTGTCGCCCCGGTTGCATATTGACACTCGTATTCTGGCTGGGGCACGCCATGTCGGTAGAAGACGCAGCGCATGACTTCGCCCGTGATAACTTCGACATATCCGTATTCGTTGCTTTCAGACCGGAACCTGGGAAAGACCGTGGGGTCGCTCCAGACATCCATCTGAGGAGCCTTGCCTTTGCCCATGCCAAGGGTTATGTGCATCCCGAAGCAGACCTGCGAGAGAACGCACACAACTGCGGCAAGCGCCGGAAGACATGGATGTCCTGCCCTTTGCGCAAGAAGCGCGTCTGTCAATACGTGCCCTTTCATCTGTCGTGTATTATATCAAAAAACCGCCGCGAAAACCGTCGCGGAGAAAAAAACTTCCGCTTAAGCCGTAAAGCTAAAAAAAGCAGTTGAAATCCATTTCTAGGCTTTCAGGACACTATCCTAGCAGAAACAGGGGTTGCCTATCCAAGTGAAGTCGTGGCGCAGGGCAAACCGGAGCTTGGAGCGTTGCGCGCATCCGACACGCCGACCTCGCGCCCGAAGGTACATCTCGGTTGCCCCTGCTCGTGGCCGCATATCGACACAGCAAGGGAATACAGGAACAGGACAACCAAGCCTGCACCGCAAGTTAGCGGACGCTCACCGAGAACCCGGGCTTGCCGATCCAGACGACTGTTCCGCCGCCTTCCGTGACGAGGCTCGAATACGGCGCGCCCCAGCGCTTTCCGTCGCGATGCCGCCCGCTCTTAATTGTCAGCGTATATCCGTTGAGCTTGAGGCGCGACGTCGTCGCCTTTAGGTCGAGGTCGTGGATCGTCGTGTTGCCGAGAAGGCTTATCGTCATGTTGGACGGCACAAGGAAATCGACGTCCGCATACGCCGTCGCCGCGTTTCCGTCGTCCGCCATCGGAATCTGCGTCTCCTGCTCGCTGAGGAAAACCCTGTTCTTGACAATCACCTGACCGTTCGAGCCCGCGCACTTCAGGTACACCGTCCCAGCTCCGCCGATTTTGTCCCACCTCGAAAGATCGCTGGAGTACGCTCCGTGCGCGTCGGCTACGCCCGACCACGCAGAGAAGTCCGTAGCCGTCGTCTGCACGACGGCAATCCTTCCGCCGGAACCGGCGTGCGAGGAATTGAAGTTTGCCGCGTATGCATAGAGAGAGCCAGTTCCCTCAAGCCGCGAGCAGGAGAGGAACACGCTGCCGGCGGAAGGAGCATATTGAGCAGAGCCGCCGCAGGCATTTATGTTGCTTCCGAGGGAAATCTTGCCGGTAGCCGCGATCTTGACCGCGCCGCCGCCTGATATGCCGTATCCGCCGGAGCCGACCGTGACCGGCGCAAGTATCGAGCCGTAGCAGTTTGCCGACGAGTATCCGCTCTTCCAGCCAAGGCGCCTTCCGCCGTGCGCGACACAGGGGCCGTTCGCGCCGCTTGTATTGTAGCCGGGGCCCTTTTGCTTTGCAAAACCCTTGCCGACGACGCTTACCGACACTTGCGGCTCGATGGTGACGTTTCCGCCGGAGGTGATGTTCACGGCGTACTTCTGCTGAGAAGCGTCACCCGACGCATGGGCGGCATGCGTGAGCGACGAGCCCCTACGGAAGACAACGTTGCCGCCGGCCGTCACCGGCTTGCTGAGCGACATGGCGACGTTGGTGCGCGCCTCAAGCCCATCGTTAACGGAAAGCGTGGCCGTCGAGTTGAAGGCGACGGAATACTCGCCCGGGAAGAGGTCGAGCGATTCTGGCGAGGCCGACGCAGTCTGCGAAATGGTCATCGCCTCGTATGCGACCGCGGCGAGGCGCGAGCCTGCGATCTGACCGTCGTTCGGCGTCCAGTTCGCGATTGCCCCGTAGTCGCCGCCTGTCGTTGCCCCGTTCCAGATGTGGACGCTCCCGGGCTGGCTCCAGTTGGAGCAGCCGGAGAGAGTCGACCTCGTGTCCGCAATTACCGCGACACCGCCGCCTGCGTCGCAGCCAGTGACGACAGCGGAAGTGACGAGCCCCTTTTCGCCGACATTAAGCCCCCATGTTCCAGACCCGCCTGCAGGCCCAAGTTCGAGAACCGCCGCGCCGGCGACGTAGCCCGCGGCGAGGAACACGTTCGCCGAGACGGTCTTCGCTGCGGGGAAGAGCACAGACGCCGCTCCCGTAGCGCGGATATCGAGGATGCCGCACGAGAACGAATCGGAAAGCGACACCGCCCCGCCAGACTTGTAGACGGAGACCTGGTTGAGCGCCCTGCCGTCG
>JAEEHL010000093.1 GCA_016280825.1 Verrucomicrobiota bacterium | reverse complement strand
TGAGGTCGAGGTAGGCGGAGGCCACGCGCTCCACGGCGACGACGGACTCCTGCACCTCGGGATACTTGGAGAGGACGGAGCTGTAAGCGTCTATCGCCTCGAGGTACCTGCCCTCGGAGAACTTCTCGTTCGCAGTCTTGAACTGCGCCGCGCGGACCTTCGCGATCTGCTCTGCGGTCACCTTCGTCTTGATCTTGGCGTTGTACTGCTTCTCGGCGAACGCCTTGATCTCCTCGGAGAGGTCGCCGGCCGCCGGCGCCCACGCGCTCGACTCGTAGTTGAGGAACACGTTGACGGCCATGTTGAACGCGCCCTTCGAGCCGACGCGCTTGCCGTTCTTGCCCTTGGGCCCGAACATGAGGTCCTTTATGCGGTCGTCGTCGCGCTTCGTCTTCTTGGCCTCGGCCTTCGCCTCGTCCCACCGCATCTTCGCCTGCAGGTACATGCACTCCGGAAGGGGCGACAGGCGCAGCAGGCCCTGCTTGCCCTCGGGGTCGAACTCCACGATCTGGTCGTGCAGCTCCTGGAGCTGGGGCTTGTACTCGTCGATGATCTCGGCGGCGCGGTCGACGTCGCCCTTCATCTGCTCGATATGCGCCTTCATCGACACGGCGCGGCCGAAGAAGACGGGCTTCGAGAGCTGCCAGAGGAGCTTGTCGACGATCTTGGTGGCCGCCTTGAGGTAGCCGTCGCGCGCCTTCTTCTGCTTGGGGTCGGCCGTCTGTTCGGCAAGGCGCAGGTATATCTCGACCGTCTCGCAGCCGAGGTTGCACCAAAGCTCGTCGCCCTCGCGGAGCTGCGACAGGAGCGCCTCGTAGCGGGCCGCCGCCTTCGCGTACTGCTTGTCGCCGACGAGGAGCTGGCCGTAGGCGTAGCATGCGTCCATGTAGAACTTGCGGATGTCGGCCGGCGGCTTCTGGAAGACCTTGAAGAACTCGTCGTATATCTTCATGCACTCGGCCTTCTGGCCGCGCCCGAAGTAGTTGTTCGCGACTTCGAGCCTCGCCGCCCAGTACTTGGTGGACTTCCTGTCGGGAAGCGCGGCGATCTTCTTCTCGGCCTCCTCGAAATTGCCGAGGGCCAGCATGCCGCGGACCTCGATCGCGAAGAACCGAACCTCAGTCTCGGGCCATTTCTTCTTGGTCTCCTCAATGACCGGACCGGCGAAGTCGGGGTACCCGTGGTTCACGAGCGCCTCGACGTAGCTAACCTCCGCCTCGAGCTCGGGGTTCTCCTTCGGCTCCTCGGCGGGAGCGGCCTCCTCCGCGGAGACGCGCATCGACGACAAGGCCGCAAACACAAAAACTGCTGATAGCATCTGCCTCATGATGGAGACAATTATACTAAATTCCGCGCGCGAAAGCAACAGCGAACATATGGGACAATTCAAAATCTAGGGAGGGACGCGCCCCGTCGCGTTTCAGGCTATGAGGCGTCCGCCGGGGCCGTTATACAGAAAAAGCCACGGCCGCCGTCGCGACCGTGGCCATTTTGCGGAGACGCCTCCTCAGCTCAGTCGCGGAACAGGGTATCGAAGTTCATCAGCTTGTCGCCGTTCATCGTTATGTCAAAGAACAGCCACTTGCGGTATTTTGCCTTGTGGTCGTAGATGTATACGCTCAGGGAGGATATGATGTCGCCCGAACTGGACTTCCTGTAGCCGGTCACAAACAGCGGAATGCTGCTTTCGGCGAGCTTCTTGCCGCCGAAAAAGCCGCTGACCATGACCGCGTCGTTCTCCATCTTGACCTTCAGCGAATCGTCGCTGCCAAGACCGGAGCCCTCGTCCCGCGCCTTGAAGGTGTACTTGTAGCCGTTGAAGCTCTCGAACACCCCGCCAGGGCAGACCAGCCCAGCCGGCTTTTGCGCGATGTAGGTGCTGGTCACGTTCACCGCCTCGACGACGGAAACATCCCTTATCCTTCCGAAGTCGTCCACCACCTTGACAGTGATCAGGCCCGGATCAAGCGTCTTGGTGCCGAGCTTCATCTTCTCCGGCGTGAACTTGGCCTTTTTCGCGGAGCAGTAGGTGTACTTCGAGGTAAACGGGTACGCAACGCCCTTGTACGTGACCTTGCCGGAGACCTTGCCGGTGGAGCCGACCGTGAACGTCAGGTAGCCGCCCGGCTTGTTGCCTCCGTCGGGGAAGGCGTAGCCGTTGAACGTGCCCTTCGCCCAGGACGGAACCGACACCTTGAACTTCACACGCTGGGTTATCGGGGTGACCTTGGAGCCCGCCCGCACCGTCACTGTCGCGATGAAGTTGCCGGGCTTGGTAGGCTTGCCGGTGATCTCGCCCGTAGTCTTGTCGATCGAAAGCCCCTTGGGCAGACCGCTGACTATGAACTTCAGGCCGGATGTGGCCGGCTTCACGCCGATCTTCAGCGAGAACGACTTGCCGGCCGTCGCCTTGGCGGGCGTCGTTGCGAGTTTCTTCGTGGCGGACGTGAACGAGATCTTCGTCTTCGTGGCGGCATTCTTCGCGACTGCCGCCGACGCGTCCACCGCGCACGAAAGCGCGACCGCCGCGCATGCGATGGCCTTGACCGCTTGCCTCAGAAACTTGTTTTTCATCTAGAGGTTTCCTTTATTGTTGGTCTTGTTGTTTGCTGTGGGCGCGACGGGGCGCGCCCCTCCCAAGATGGCTTTGTTGTTGAAGCATCGTCGCCGACGGCTGTTACTTCTTCCACACCGCGTAGAGCGTTACCGTCTCGCCGTTCTTGTCGGTGAGGTTCTTCACCTCGGACTTGTTCTTGTAGGCAACAGTGCCGCTCTTCTTCGTCGCCCAGCCCTTGAACTTGTAGCCGGACTTCTTGAAGGCGTTCGCCGGAAGCTTGACCGTCTTGCCGTACGACGCGGTGATGCTGCCCATCGAGCCGGTTCCGCCGTTCTTGTGGAACTTGATCGTGTACTTGTTCCTCTTCCACTGCGCGTAGTACGTGACGTTCTTCTTCACCTTCGTCGCGTCCGTCACCTGCGTGCCGCCGCTCTTCGCGGTCAACCAGCCGGAGAGCCTGTAGCCCTTCCGCGTGGCCTTCGGCAGCGTGCCGACCTTGCCGTTGACGAGCGCCTTGACCTTCGACTTCGCCGCAGTGCCCCCGTTCGCGTTGAGCGTCACCGTCTTGTACAGCTTCTTCTCCGCCTTGTCGAGAAGCGACAGCAGGTCAGACGGGCCCTGGCGACCTGAAGTTGCTGCTGCACAGACGTCCGGCTTGTTCGGGTTTATCACGGCGCAGAGCGGCAGCATGATACCATTGTCTGGGTCACTGTATGGAGTGGCGTAGTACCAGAAGTCGTCACGCTGTTCGTCGCAGTTGCAGAACCACAGGAAGTAGTCGCCGAGAGCGGCTCGCACAGACGCATTCTCGCAGGACTGGTCGCGGGTTGTCGTCGTGTTAATGCAATCCTCGCGGCCACCGATCATGAAGACCGGCTTGCCGGCCTTCTTGGCCTTGCTCATGACCTTGTCGACGTAAGTGCCCTTGGTCCACTTCAGCGAGCCCGCCTGCGCCGTGCAGGCGAGAGCAACCGCCGCGAGGGCGAACGCGATCTTTCCCAGTTGTTTCATCTGTCTCTCCTTTGGTTATTTGTTGCGGGCGCGACGGGGCGCGCCCCTCCCATGATGTTACTCTCTATGCCCGCGCGATGCGGGAGGGCCGCGCCCCGTCGCGGCCGTTTTCATTGGCTCACTCTTCCTCCATGATGTAGCAGCTCGAATTTAACACGTAATACACTCCTCTCTCCTCGCTCCATTGTGAATACAGCGTCGCCTGGATCCTGATCGTCCTGTAGTAGTTCAGGCTTTCATCGAAGAGATAGGCGGAAAGGATATACAAGTTTCCGTTGCCCCGTTTGAGGTAGTTCTCGACGCGCAGCGGAGCCGAAAGCCCGTAGAGGGTCTTTCCGTTGATCGTGCCCCTCATGGTGACTTCGTCGCCGTCCACGACGCGCACGACGATTTCGTCGCCGTCAATGAGATTGGGGGTGTAGTTCGAGTCTTTCGTCAAGACGAACTCCTGGCCGATCAGCTCGGCGAGCTGCCCGGTCTCCGTCACGACGCCCGTCGGCCTCTGGACGAGCACGAGGCCGTTGTCGTCATTGCCCTCCTCGACGACGCCGCCAAGCGCAAGGCTCCTCTGCGCAATCGTGATGTATCCGGGAGAGAACGTCTTGCTGCCGATCGTGATCTGGGGCTTGAACAGGAGCCTTAGCTTCGAGCTGTAGTTGCACTCGGACTTGAACGAATACGCCTTGCCCTTGTACGTCACCTTGCCGGACACCTTGCCGTTCGCCGCGACGTTGAAGGTGAAGTACCCCGGACGGTCGCCCTTTCCGAAGGGATAGGCCGTGCCGTAGTAGTCGCCCTTCGACCAGGAGAGCACTCCGAGCGTCAACTTCACGATCTGGGTTACCGTGTTGCCGGCGGCGTCCTTCGCCGTGATCGTCACGTCGTAGTAGCCGGGCTTCACCGGCGTTCCGGTGATCTTTCCTGTCGCCGGATCGAGCTTGAGCCCGTACGGAAGCCCCTTCGCCGAGAACGTGACGAGCGTGGCGGACGCCGCGCCGAGGGAGAGGCTGAACTCGTAGCCGGACATGCTCTTCTTGGGAGTCGTGGCGAGAGCCTTGGTGGACGAGGTGAACTTAAGCGACTTCTTCGCATCGGCCTTCGTAATGAACTTCGCGTATATCGTCGTGTTCGCCCCCGGCATCGCGACCTGAATCTCTGGAG
>JAEEHL010000092.1 GCA_016280825.1 Verrucomicrobiota bacterium | reverse complement strand
TGGCCTTGCGCACAAACTTCACAATTGTTCCGTGTCTCTTTCGCAAGACACGCTTCCATACGGCGTCTTTCAAAGATCGAGCCGCCCTCCGCGGGCGAACAGATGCGTAGTATATCAAATCCGCGCGCCGAGCGCAAGGGGTTTTTTCGATTTTTTTTGGACGGCGGAAAGCGCCTGGTGGGCTGTCGAGGCCTCAGAGCTTGAACTGCGGTATCTTCATTAGCTCGCCGCCCTTCATCGCGCTCTGGTGGGCGATTATGCCGGCGACAGTTGTGGCGAGCGCGACCTCGACGTTGACGACAGGCGAGCGCTTCAGGAGAATCGCGCGGATGAAGTCGTCGGTGAGGTAGCCGTGGCTGCCGCCGTGGCCCATGCCGCGCATGCCGGGCGGCAGGGCGTACTTCACCGTGTCCACGTCGTCGATCTTCACCGCGTACGGGCCGCCCCATGTCTTGAACTTCCCGTCGCGGTAGCAGCCGTTCGTGCCGTAGACGCGGCCGTCCTCCGCGCCGTGCCCAGACGTCCCCCACGAGACGATCATGCGCGACATGCCGCCCTCCTCGGTGCGGAACAGGGCGCACTCGTCGGCGAACTCGTTGCCGTAGCGGTTGTCGCCGCCCTTGTACGGGCGCTCGCTGTTCCTGACCCCCATGCAGGAGACTTCCGTGAACGCCTTGCCCGTTACGCAGGTGTAGTAGCCGTTCGAGTGTGTCGGGTAGTACTGCGGCGGCAGCGCCCTGCGCCATCCGCCGTACGAGCCGATGCCGAGGGACGGCGACGCCTTCGGCGGATGCGGGTGGAAGTACTCCCCTTCCGAATAGACGATCGTACCGAGCTTCCCGGCCTTGTACAGCTCGCGCATCGCGTAGCAGTTGGGCCTGAAGGCGGTCGTCTCGTTCATCTGGTAGACGAGGTGCGTCTTGCGCACGAGCTCAAGTATCCTGTGCGCGTCCTCGACCTGCTCGATGCCAAAGACGGCAGGCACGGCGACGCAGACGTGCATCCCGTGCTCGAGCGCCATGATCGCGAGCCTCGCGTGGCTCGGCGCGTCGGTCGCGATGTACACCGCGTCCATCGTGCCAGCCTTCGCCTCGGCCTTGATCATCTCCTCGCACGACTGGTAGGTACGCTTCGCCTTAAGCGCGCGGGCGAGGGCCGAGCAGCACACGGGGTCGAGGTCGGTCGCGGCGACGACGTCGATGTTGGGGTGCTTGTCGTACTCGAATGCCGCGCCGAAGGAGCACACTCCGCAGCCCGCGATGCCCACGCGCACCTTCCTGTCGGAGAACGGCACGAACGGCCTCGCCCCCGGCGGCGGCACTGCGCACATCTCCTCGTCGAAGCCCTGAATGACGGGCGCCTTGGCGGCCACTTCGCCCTTCGGCGCGCTTGCGCACCCGCTGAAGGCCACCCCGGAAGCTGCGAACGCCGCAGACGCGGCAAAGAAATCACGGCGGTTCATTTCCATCTTCATGCCCTCCTTTAAATGCCCTTCATGACTACCCTGAATCCGATTGCGCGCGACAGCGTGTCTGGCGGCAAGGCGCCCCTGTTGGCGATGCGGCACTTAAGGCCCTCGCTGCAGTATGAGCCGCCGCGCACCGAGACGAAGCGCGGCATGGCACCAGGCGCGCACTCGGCGTCTGCTGCGGGGTTGTCTATCGTGCCCTTGTAGTCCGCCTCCTTCTCGGACGACGTCCACTCGTACACGTTGCCCTGCATGTCGTAGAGCCCCCATGCGTTGGGGAGCTTCCCGCCAACGACGTGCGTCTCGTTGCCGGAGTTGTCGGAGTACCACATGATCTTGTCGATGTCGAAATAGTGGCATCCGTCGATGAACGCCGCGACGGTCTCCTCGCCGGCCCTCGCGGGGACCGCGCGGCAGGCAACCTCCCACTTGTTGTCGGAGGGCAGCGCAAACTCGCGGCCCGCAAGCGCGGAGAGCCTGTCGAGGAAGCCGCCCTTCCTGCGGATGTCAGCCCAGAGCACCTGCTCCACGGGGCGCATGGCGGAATCCGCCGCGTTCTTGAACGACGAGGGGTTCTCGCCCGCAAGAAGCTTGTACTGCGCCTGCGTTATGGGGAATATCCCGATGGCAAACGGCTTTTCTATCTTCGTGTAGAACGGCACGCCGAGAGCCCGCGAAAACGAGGGGTCGCGCCCGCACACGTACACGCCTGCCGGGACATGGCGCAGCACAAGCTTAGTCTTCTTGAACTCGTCCTTGTTGAAGAGCGCGGCGGAACCGTTCCTGGCCTCGCATGCGCCGCTCTTCAGGTCTACGACCAGATAGTCAGCCATTGTTGTTTCTCCTTTCCGTTGAAACTCACATGCCTACTGCACGGAGACGAACATGCCGCTCTTGTAGTCTGGCAACTGCGCCATATAGGCCTTGCGCTTGGCATCCAAGTCGGCATAGACGCCATAGCACTTCGGCGGTGCATGGTCAGGCTCCTTGCCGGACATCGCGGATGCAAAGTCCCTGAAAAGATGCCTGATGGCGTATACCGTGCACTTCTTAGGGGCATCGGTAGTTGCGGCGACCTGAGGAAC
Organism: Verrucomicrobiota bacterium; assembly: GCA_016280825.1. GTDB lineage: Bacteria > Verrucomicrobiota > Kiritimatiellia > RFP12 > UBA1067 > UBA1067. The sequence continues at coordinate 4,169 of JAEEHL010000092.1, read as the reverse complement.
GGCAATGAGGACGTGCTTTGTAAGCATTGCATTCACGAGTTCGTTGTCGCTCGAGTCCTTCCACGGCTCGCCGAATATCTTCACTTCTGAAATTGCGCTGCAATTGTTGAACAACTTTGTTGCATTCGATCCAGTTGTGACGACAGTCTTCAGGTTCGGCAGGTCAAGCGTAACTTTTTTCAACGCAGCGCACCCGGAGAAAACCCCCTGCGCGGGAATCGTAGTGAGCTTTGTCGATTTGATTGTCACATTTGTAAGCGAAAGACAGTCTGTAAAGCCACCTGTTGAAAACGTCGTAAAGGCAGCGTTCTCGCTCAACAAAGCCAATTCCTCTATCCCCGACCCGGCAAAGCAAGAACCCGCCGAGGTAAAAGAGTTAATGTTGTTAAGCGTCAGCTTGCCATGAAGCTTCTTGCAGTTCTGAAACGCCCTCGTTGCCATCCCAGAGATGCTTGGCGAGATCAAATCCTCTGCCGCAACGTCAAGTTTTGTGCAGCCGTTGAAGCAGTCAATTGCAACTCCTGTTATCCTCCCGCCAAAATTTACCGTTGTCAAAGACGAACAGCTTTTGAACGCACTTGCCTGAATCCCAGAGTTTGACAGGGCCGCAACCTGAAATTTTTCAAGCGTAGTGCTGCCTGAGAAAAGCGATGCTATTACCTTGCTTAGCGTATCGCAGTAAAACTCCTTTATATTGGCCGAACCCCAGGTCGTGTTGTTTGCAATGGTAATCGTCGTTATGGCGTTGCCGTCAACAACTGTATCGCGGAAGTCAAGTATGCCGTCCGCCGCGGCGCTCGTGCATGCGCCGACTGTAAGCGTTTTCCCGCTTTTGCTCGCGCCCGAGAACGACCACTGCCCGTCGCTGCTCGTCAAGACGCCGCCAGAAAGCGTCCATTCGCCTGCGAAAAGAATAAACGAGGAAGTGGCGACAAGCGAAGCCACCACGTATTTCAATTGAATGCGCATGTCAAAGCCCTTTCCATATTGTTCGCTCCGTATTATAGCACACCCTCCCCGACTCTGTCAAATTCAAATGCGAGTTCGCCGTCATTTTCCTGGATTTGCGCCCTTTCGCGTGCCGTCGGGCGATAACCCGCCATTTTTGCGTAAATCGCGGGGATTGGGGCTTTTGAGCGCCTTGAAAGTCGTCTCGCTGAGCGCAGCTATATCTCACGCAGAGCCTCGGAGGCGGCAGAATGCACAAGGGCGGGGCGGATGTTGGCGCACGAGGTACCCGCCGCCTGTCGATGGCTCGTGCATGCACGAGCCAACCCGAAGCGAAAGCGAGGACGAAACAACGGCTGAAAACTAAAACTACGGTTCTTGGGCTAAAGCAACCCAAGAACATACCCATCTGCCGCGTCAACGTCGGAAACATCGTAAAGGTCTGCCGACGAAGCAAGCCCTATTATGTCAAGCATTATGTCCCCCTCTTCTTCAGCAATGGCAGATGTATCGACTTCATTCAGACCGGCACCAAATCGGAAGTTCACGACTGAAAGCAATATCGCCGCGAATGCGGCCGCCATGAGCGCGCGCATGGAAAATTTGCGCATGCCGCTCCTGCGAGCCTCGGCTCTTATTGCCGCAATCACGTTCGCGTCCACGCCTGGCGGCGGCTCCGCCTTGGGCAACCGTGCAAGGACATTGTCGTGAAACCTATCCATTGATCCCCCTTTCAAACGCCCCTTTCAACTTCTTGACCGCATGGCGCATGCGCCCCAAAACCGTATTCAGGGGCGTACCCGTCAGCGCCGCTATCTCTGCAAACGTCATCTCCGCGTCGACCCTGAAGAGCACCACCTCTTTCTGGAGCGGAGGCAACGTGGCTATCGCGTCGCGAAGGATGGTCGCCCGCTCGCGCTCATCCATCCGCTCAAGGACGCCGGCAGCCTCGCTTTCCAGCATGTCAAGCGCCGTCTGGCCGTCTTCCTCGCCGCCAAGCGGCTCGTCAAGCGAAACCTGCGGCCGCGCAAGCCGTGACCTGTCGATGGCGAGGTTTCGCACTATCCGCCAGAGCCACGCCCTGAAGTTCCCGCCGCGATACGAAGAAGCGGAGCGCACGACTCTCAGCCACGCCTCCTGGTGGACATCGCCCGCGTCCTCCATGCCGACGGTGTGCACTAGCCAGGAATAAACCTGCGCCCTGTACTTCGAGTAGAGGCTCTCCATCGCCGAAGGATCGCCGGCGACGAAGAGCCTCACGAGCCTGTCGTCATCAATCTCTGACGCGGCAGGCATGCCGACTTAGCGGTTCTCTTCCTGCGGCGCGGGAGGCGGCGGCATTCCGCCGAATCCCTTGCCCCTGCGGTTCATCCTGTCGCGCCCGCGCTCGAAGAGGAGCTTCTTCACCGCGGCGATCTGCTCGTCGGTAAGATTGTCGCGCACGGCGAGGATCGACTGGACGGAAAGCTTGCCCTGCTCTGCGCGGAGCTGCGCAATCTCGTCGATCTTCGAAAGCACCTGCGAGGCGTCGGCGCCGCGGTTCTTCATGAGCTCGCCCATCAGCATGGCCTGCTCGCGCGAAAGCTCGCGGACCTTCTTCTGGATTTCGTCGCCCTTCGTCTTGAGCTCGGTCACCGTGGCGACGAGCTTCTCGCGGACCGCCGCGTCGGTAACGCCGGCCTTCTCGAGCTTCTCGGGGTCTGCGAACATCTTGAGCACCCACGGGCCCTCCATCGGCCCCATGAACCCAGGGCCGCGTTTCGGCCCCTGCTCCGGGCCGCACTGCTGCTGGCCGCACTGCTCAGGCCCCTTGCGCGGGCCCTTGCGCCCGAACTTGTAGGGACGGCCCTGCTCGCACGCGCCCTTGCCGCCGCACGGAGGCTCGGGGGCCTGCTGCTCCTGGGCAAACGCCACCGCCGAAACGAGGGCGGCAACAAAACACAGTTTCTTCATTGACTTGACCTTTCTGCACCTTGCGGCGCGTTGTTGTGTATAATAGGGTAAACGAGCGAAGTCGCGAATTATTGCCTCGCGGCAAGAAATTCTTCGTAGCCCCTGCGGCGCAGGCGGCAGGCGGGGCACTTGCCGCAGCCTCGGCCGGGCACTCCCCTATAGCAGGTGAGCGTCTCCTTCTCAACGATGTCGAGGACGCCGAGCCTTTCGGCTATGCGCCACTCCTCCGCCTTCGTCTTGTGCATGAACGGAGCGACGAACTTGACCCCGTAGTCGAGCGCGAGGCGCACCGACCTCTCCATGGAGCGAAGAAAGCCCTCACGGCAGTCGGGATAGCCGGAGAAGTCCGCCTCAGAGACGCCTATCCACACTTCGCCCGCGCCAAGCGTCTTCGCCCAGACCGACGCGGCGAGAAGGAAGAAGGCGTTCCGCCCCTCGACGACCGTGTTGGGGCACTTCGCGCCAGGGCGCCGCGATATACGCGAGCCGCGGCGGAAGAGCGCGCTTTCGGAGATGTCCTGCATGAAGCCCATCCGAAGCACCTTGTGCCGCGATATGGCGAACCGCCTTGCAAGCGCACGCGCGTACTTCATCTCGAGCGCATGGCTCTGCCCATATCCGAACGTAATCGCGGCGACGCGGTCCGCCCCGTGCCGCGAAACGCACATCGCAAGAGCGGTGGCGGAATCCTGCCCGCCACTCAAGACGACGACCGCCTTCACGCCCGGCGCGCGGCGGCCAGAGGTCAGTCGACCTTCTTTATTACGGTCGTACACGCCTTCAGGACCCCGGCGACGTCGGCGAGGTTGGACGGGATTATCATCGTGTTGTTCGTCTTCGCGAGATTTCCGAACTGCGCGAGGTACTGCTGCGCGAGCTGCATGTTCACCGACTCGAGGCCGCCCTTGCCGTTGATCGCCTCGGCGACCTTCTGGATGCCGGTGGCCTGCGCCTCGGCGACAAGGAGGATCTCCTTCGCCTTGCCTTCCGCCTCGTTGATCCTGCGGGCGCGCTCGCCCTCGGAAAGCGCGATCGCCTGCTGCCTCTCGCCCTCGGCGCGGTTGATCTTCGACTGCCTCTCGCCCTCGGACCCCGCGATCATCGCGCGCTTCTCGCGCTCGGCGCGCATCTGCTTCTCCATCGCGCCCTGTATGGAGCGCGGCGGGGTGATGTTCTTGATCTCGTAGCGCGTCACCTTGATGCCCCACGGGTCGGAGGCCTTGTCGACCGCCGCGACGATGGCCGCGTTGATCGAGGTGCGCTCCTCG
>JAEEHL010000091.1 GCA_016280825.1 Verrucomicrobiota bacterium | reverse complement strand
GCTTTGTCCGGGTGCGAGACGATAGCCCGTATTTTCTCTCCTGACGAGCAGGTTGACCCGACGGTAGTGGCCACCTGGTGGGACGGTCCGCGCGTGCGGCCAGGGGTTTCGCTGGTGGTTCAGGTCGGCACGGCGGCCACTACGCCCGTGACCATGACGTGCATGGTAGACCAGAACGGCGACATAGTGCTGCAGCATCTTCTCCAGGAGCCGGTGGCGTGCGACGGGCTTACGCTCGACGCCCTCAAGAAGAAGCTTGTAAAGGCCTACGAGGTCTACTACAAGAACCCTAAGATAACGGTGACGTTCCCGCCCTACGACGGGCGCGGCGTCTCGCCGTGGGGCACTGTGACGGTGCTTGGCGAGGTGGGCACCCCCGGGCCGGTGAACATGCCGCCCACGATGGACATGACTGTTACGAAGGTACTGCAGGCCGCCGGCGGTCTCAAGCCGTATGCCGACCGCACGAGCATAAGGATAACTCGCTGCGACAAGGACGGCAACCAGACGCGGTACAAGGTGGATCTTGATGAAATCGGCAAGGAAGGGCGCCCCGACAAGGACATGGTACTCCGTGCAGGAGATGTCGTCTGGGTGCCGCAAACGTGGTATTGAGGTACAATAAACAATGGAGGCGGTGGCAATGAAAAAGACGATACTGTCGATAATCGCGTGCGCGGCGCTGGCGGCGTTCGCGGCGGATGGCGAGAAGTCCCCCCAGGGCAAGCGGTCGCTTGCGGACGTGCGCGGGCAGATTGGCAAGCTCATCGAGAGCCCGGAGAACATCGGCCCGGCGGTGGCAGGGCTTTCGGCCGACGAGCAGAAGTCGCTTCTCGGCGAGATCAATTCGTCCATTTCGAAGATGCGCGGAACCGACGAGGAGAAGGCCGTCAAGTTCGTGGCCGTCAACCGCGCATTCCTGAGCTCGCGTGGAGCCGCCGACAAGACCGCGCTTCTCGCGGAGACGTTTGCGACCGTGCCGCCGGCCGCGCTTACGGTCCTGAACGAGCGCTTCGCCTCGGAGCTCTTCAACCGCGCGGCAGATCCCGCCCGCACGTACAGCGACGAGGAGTTCGCGGGCATCGCCTCGAACGCGATGGCGGCCGTGATTGCGCGCTGCGAGAAGACGGATGACTCCGGGGTGCGCGAGACGTTCGCGATACTCATGTTCCTCCGCGCCTCGAACGGCACCCCCGAAGACCTCAAGGACAGGCTGGTGGAGATGCTGCCCTCCAAGGACACGCGCGACATGGCCAGCACCGAGTGGATACGCTCGGCGATGGGCGACGGCGTGGCGAAGTCGTACGAGCCGATGCTTGGCGCGACCGACTACGACGACACGTTCGACGTGCTCATGACCATGAACATGATCGGCCCGGAGGTCATCGACGTCATGCTGGCCGACCTTACCACCCGCGGCGGCGTCTCCTCGAGCCCGCTCAGCCGCAGGGGCCTTACGCCGACGGGTACGCTGCATTCGGGCGGTGTCGCAGTTCCCTTCTTTTCCGAGGACTACGGCCTTGACAGGATTCCGCGCACCCTCAACCCCGACGCCAAGTTCTATCCCGGCCACAGCCGCCCCGTGCCGGATACGCCCGACACGCCGCATGGATACCAGGGCCAGGTTCCCTAACGTCTTTCAGGAGATGATTTTCAGGAGATTATGAAAATGAAGAAGCAAGCAATTGCGGCTGCTGCCGCCTGTGCTGCAGCGCTTTCGGCGTCGGCCGAGCTTATCGACCGCGCGCCCGGCATCCGCATCGGCCAGAGGATGACCCTTAGGCCGTACGTGTCGATGTCGTACACCTACGACACCAACATCGATTCCGACCGCAGCGACCGCAGCGGCTCGACGTGGATCGTGAGCCCCGCGTTCGACCTCGACTATTCGGCCGAGAACTGGAACGCCGTGGCGCGCGCCTGGTACCAGTACCACGCCTACGAGGGCTATTCGAGCCAGCTCAACTCGTCGTCCTACGGCGAAACCGTCTCGCTCGGCTGGCAGGAGCCGGAGTCGGTCGGCAAGGGCTGGAGCCTCATGGTCTCCGAGCGCTTCACGCAGGTTTCGCAGGACGACGACATGTCGAACCACGGCGGCAGGGGCATTGGCCGCGACAGGAAGATGTTCCAGGCCGATGGCGCCGTCGGGCACAGGTTCACGAACAACTTCCACATGCACGGCTACGGCGGCTACTACCTGCTCGACTACGACAACAACGTGAACAAGTACGCGCCGCTCTACGGCTGGAAGCGCCTGCAGGCCGGCGGCGAGCTTGGCTACACGGTCTCGCGCTGGCTTGACTTCATCGTCTCCGGCTCGTACCAGTGGTACTGGCAGGACAACGACCGCGACCTCACCGGCAACTGGGATGACACCACCACACGCAAGGTGAAAAGCACCTCCACGGGCTGGACGCTCCATGGCGGCGTCGGCTCCTACCTGAGCGAGCGCATTTCCTACCGCGTCCTCGCCGGCTGGAGCAGGTTTGACTACATGAAGGGCCTCAGCAACCGCGACAACGTCACCTACTCCGTCTCATCCCACTGGCGCGTGTCCGACACCCTGAGCGTCATGTTCCTCGGGTCGAGTTACTATCAGCCCTCGGAGCGCGAGTACGCCAGCTCCATCCTCGCGAGCACATTGAGCCTCGGCGTCGGCAAGAGCTTCATACGCGGCAAGGTCTCGAGCACGATCGACCTCAGCTACCGCCACGAGGAGTGCGAGTATTCCTCCACCGCCATGGGCAACTACGACGAGGACATAATCACCGGAAGGCTCGGAATCAACTACAACATCAACAGGTTCGTCGGCATCTTCGGCCGTGCGGAGTACCAGACCTCGATGACGAGCGGAGGCTCCAGCTCGATAGGCAACCGCTACGACTACGACCGCATGCGCGGAACGGTTGGCCTGAGGCTGAGCTACTAAATCGAAGTGCAGAAATTCGTCTCAAAGTACGCCCTCGCGGCGCATCTGTCGCTTTTGACGGCTGCGCCGCTCTTGATGTCGCCGTTTTTTCCGAAGCAGGTCGTCGCCCATGTTCTCCTGTGGCTTTCGCTCGTCTGCGCGACATGGGTCCTCATGTGCCCGTCGATAAGGCCCGACGAGCTTGCGCACGACGCGAGGCGCAGGGTGCTGGGGGACGTCCTCCGCGACCCGCTCTTCTGGACCAGCCTCGTGCTTGTCGCGTTCTCGGCGCTGCGCTGGCTGAACGGCGGCATCGAGATGGTCTATGACGCAGAACTCGGCGACTGGCGCATCTCCGAACCGGCGCTTTCGTTCCTTCCCTCGGCTGCGAAGGGGGAGGGGCTTCTCGAGCTTTCCTGCGCGGTGGCGTTTACGGTGCTCGTGCAGGCGTGCAGGCACGCTCTGGGCAGGGGGGGGCGCGCGTTCTTCCTTTGCTCGCTTTCAGTCCTTTCAGGCATTGCGGCGTTCGCGCTTGTCGCGTGCTGGGCCTGCGGGGTGCAGTGGGCGGAGGCGCTTGCGGAGTGCAGCCGCACCGAACCCTCGTTCGTCGGGACGGTATTCGCGTCGTATTACATAGCGTCGGCCTTTGCGATAGCCTGCGCCTTCGAGTTCGACTGGAGGAAGGCCGCCCTCCTGGTGACGCTGGCCATGTGCGGGGACCTCGCGGCCGCGTTCGTCTTCTCCCCCGCGTCCACGCTGGCCGCGTTCTCGATAGCGCTTTTCATCTCCATAGTAGTCCTTTCCGTGCATGTCGTCAGGCGCGTCTCCGCTTCCGCCGCGCTCAAGTTCATGCTCGCCGCGGGCGTTTCGATAGTGTTGCCCACCCTGTTCATAATGGAGTTCGCAGACCCCGCGCTCGTTTCGGCGAAGGTAGCCGGGTTCACGGGGGGCGGGTTCTTCCCCAAGGAGTTCTTCTCCCAGCGCGGCCTCCTTTCGGCCATCTCCTTCAAGATATGGCAGAAGAGCCTCTGGCTCGGAAGCGGTCTTGGCTCGTTCCCGCTCGAACTCCGCTTTGCGATGTCCCCGGCCGACTGGCACACCCTCGCCGCCTCCCAGATGTCGCCGATGAGCGGGTGGTGGCTTCTGGCGGTGGAGCGCGGCATAGTCGGCTCGGTTCTCCTCGCGGTCGTCTTCGGCTTCCTCGTGTGGACGTGGTGCGCCCGGCTCGTGGGCGCCGTGATAAGCCATTTCTCGCCGGACGGGCGCTCGTTCTCGTCGATGGTGCATCCGCTTTTCGTGCTGCCGGCGCTCGTGACGGCGTTTGTCGTTGCGTGCGCCTTTACCGACGGCTCGTGCTGGCGGGTGGACATGCTGCTGCCGACCGGCGCGTTTCTCGCGGTCGGCGCGAACGCGATACGCAGGAGAAAGCGCCCGGAGCAGGGCGAATAAGCCGGGGAGGGGGAATAAGGACATGGCCGACAAGCCTCTATACTACGGAAGTTCCAGCAAGTCGCCGCTTTACTACGGGGCCGACAGGCCCGCGTATCCCGGCGGCGCCGGCAGCAGGGCGATGTACTACGGGGCAAGCGCCGCGTACGGTGGCGCATACGGCGGGTCGTACGGCGCGTATGGCGCGTACGGCGGCGTATACGGGGGGTCGTCAGGCGCCGGCTCCGACGGTTCCATCGTCGGCACGATTACGTTCGGCCGAATGCTGCGCGTCATATCCCAGAGGTGGCTCTCGGTGTTCGTCTTCCAGCTCGTGGGGCTCATCATATCGTTTGCGGTGTACCGCATCTCGCCCACGATCTACGAGGCGCAGAGCGAGTTCACGATGGACATGCGCCGCACTACCACGCGCAACAACACGCTTACGCAGGCCATGCCGGACTACGGCAACACCTACAGCGAGATATTCAACACGCGCATCTCCGACTGGCGCAGCGACAAGATAGTGACGCGCATCATGCAGCAGTACAGGAGCGACCATCCCGCTTCCACGGTCTCCGACGAGGAGATTGCGTCCGTGCTCGCCACCTCCAAGCTCGAGCTTCTGAAGAACTCCCGCATAATTACGATTACGACGCGCTCGAAGATACCGTCTCTCGCCGCCGCGCTCGCGAACGCCTACGCCGAGTCGATCGAGGCGTTCACCGACGAGGAGAACAAGCTCCGCTGCGACAAGGCCGTAAGCCAGATCCACGCCAACGCCGACAAGAAGCGCCGCGAGGTGGAGAAGCTCGCCACGCAGATACGCGACTTCCGCACGGCGAACAAGGTCGACAACCTGAGGTCCATGCGCGACACAATCCAGCAGTCGCTCTCCAAGACGACGGCCGACATCCTCACCCTCGAGACGCAGGAGACCCAGCTCATAGAGTGGGAGAAGCTCCTGGACGACGTGCAGAAGGAGCCGGAGAGCTTCGGTACCCTCTCCGCGGGCATCCCCCGCGCGCAGGACATCGCGCAGGAGTTCCGCGCCTTCCAGGACGCCTCCTCCGAGCACGCCAAGCTGCTCGTCTCCTGCACGGAGAACCACCCGCTCGTCGTGGCGAGGCAGAAGGAGCTCGTCATAGCGAGGCAGCGATTCCTCGACGCAGTGCAGAGGGCGCTCATGTCGGGGCGCTCGTCGCTGCAGGTGGTGCGCAACCAGCTCATAAAGCTCAAGAACAAGCAGCTCGACCTCAGGAACGAGCTTTCCTCCTGCGAGCAGCGGATAGTGCTGGCGGAATCCGGCCTCAGGATGCTCGAGGCCGACTTCGAGGTCGCGAACCGGGTTCTCGAGGGCCTTATCATGGACGAGAACAAGGCGCGCCTTGAGGCCGAGAGCAACAACGAGATCGTGCGGGTGGGGCGGCCTGCGAACATACCCACCGCCCCGGTGCTGCCCAACCCAGTGGTCATCTTCGGCGTTGGCCTCGCGCTCTCGCTTCTCGCGGGTCTTCTCTTCGTCCTCGTCCTCGACAACCTCGAGGACACGGTCATCAACCTTTCCGACATCGAGGGGCGCCTTTCCCTCAAGGTGCTTTCCGTCTTTCCGCATGTGCGCAGGAAGAACCGCGAGCAGGTGGCGAAGTTCCTCGTGGAGGACAAGTACTCGCGCTTCTCCGAGACGGTGGCGGGGCTCAGGAACCTTCTCGACTCCCCGCGCTACGAGGCGCTTTCGCACTGCCTCTTGTTCATATCGACGCAGCCGGGCGAGGGCAAGACGATCACCTCGTCGTCGGTCGCGATCTCCTACGCCATGGCCGGCAAGCGCACGCTGCACGTCGACTTCGACATGCGCCGCCCGCGCCTTGCGAGGATATGGGGATTCGAGCTCACGAACGAGAAGTCGTTCTCGCACGTGATGCAGGCTGCGTGCACCGGCGGCACAAAGCCGGATTTCGACTCCCTCGTGAACAAGTCGTCGGTGGACGGGCTCGACGTCATCGCCTCGCTGCCGCCCGAGGGGGTGTCGCCGTCGACGATCCTCGGTTCGCGCATGGTTGGCGAGTTCTTCGAATGGGCGCGCTCGCACTACGACAGGGTCGTCGTGGACTCGCCCCCGTTCGGCATAGTAGGCGACGTGGTGACGCTTGCGGTGGCGGTAGACTCCGTCATCATAATGTGCTGCCCGGACCGCACCCACTTCAAGCCGATCCAGTACTGCGCGAAGTCCCTCGTAGAAGCTGGCGCGAACATCCTCGGCGTCATCGTAAACGACGTGGAGCTTTCCAACGCAGACGCGTTCAGCCCGTCCACGCACCATGGCTACGGCTACAGGCGCCACTACGGCGGCTACGGCTATGGCTACGGCTACGGGTACGGATATGGCTACAAGCCGAAGAAGGGCAAGGGCAAGGACAACGACAGCGACGGCAAAAAGGAGGCCAGCCTTCCCGACAAGGAGCTTGCGGATGAAGAATAGGCGCGCGATCGTGACGGGCGGCTGCGGCTTCATCGGTAGCGCCCTTGTGCGTTCCCTCGTGCGCGACGGGGCCGACGTCCTCGTCCTCGACAAGCTCACGTACGCTGGGGTGAAAGAGTCCCTTAGGGAGGTGGAGGGGCGCTATTCGCTTCTCGTCGCCGACATCTGCGACAGGGCCGCCGTCAAGAAGGCGTTCGACTCGTTCCGCCCCGACACGATCTACCACCTTGCCGCCGAAAGCCATGTTGACCGCTCGATAGACGGGCCGATGGAGTTCGTGCGGACGAACGTGGAGGGAACGGCGAGCCTTCTCGACGTCTCGCTTGGATACTGGCGGGAGAAAGGCGACTTCACCTTCCAGCACATCTCCACCGACGAGGTGTACGGAGCGCTCGGCGCCGAGGGGTACTTTACGGAGTCAACCCCGTATTCGCCGCATTCGCCGTATTCCGCGTCGAAGGCGGCGAGCGACCATCTCGTGCGGGCATGGCACGACACGTACGGTCTTCCCGTGCTCCTCACGAACTGCTCCAACAACTACGGCCCGTACCACTTTCCCGAGAAGCTGATTCCTCTCGCGATCTTGAACTGCCTTGAAATGAAGTCCATCGGCGTGTACGGCTCCGGGAGCAACGTGCGCGACTGGCTTTACGTCGACGACCACGTGCGCGCGCTGCGCCTCGTGAACGAGAAGGGCGCACCGGGGCGCACGTACAACGTCGGGGCGCACTGCGAGAAGACGAACCTCGAGGTCGTGAAGGCGATATGCTCCGTGATGGACGAGATGCATCCGGTTCCCGCCTCGTCGGGGCTAAAGTGCCACTTCGACCTCGTTAAGTTCGTGAAGGACAGGCCTGGCCACGACATGCGCTACGCGATTGACTCGTCGCGCCTCGCAGGCGAGCTCGGCTGGAAGGCGGAAGTCGGCTTCGAGCAGGGCCTCAGGAGCACGGTCAGGTGGTATCTCGAGAACGAGTGGTGGTGGAGGCCGCTTAGGGAGGCGCGTTACTCCGGCGAGCGCCTGGGCAGGTAGGATGCTGTACTACCTGTCAGACCTTCTTTCCTCCTGGTGGGGTCCGCTGCGCCTCTTCAAGTCGCACGCGTTCCTTCTCGCCGCGGGCACGTTCGCCGCGGCGTTCGCCACGGCGTTCGCCCTCTCGCGCTTTGCGCGCCTCCTCCCGCGCGACCGCGGCAAGGCCATCTGCCGCGACACCGGCGGAGAGCTGAGCGCCGGCAAGCCCACCGGGGCGGGGATGATCGTCTCGCTCGTGGCGCTGCCCGCGATCGCGCTTTTCGTGCCCCTCGCGTTCTGGGACATGATGTGCGTCATCGCGCTCTACGGGGCGATGGTCGCGGGCTATCTCGACGACCGCGCCGCGAAGCCGTGGGGCGAGGGCAGGAAGCTCGCGCTCGACGTGGCCGTCTCGGTCGTCATTGCGGTTTTCGTGTTCCTCGGCCACAGCGACGTCTCCGCCGGCGGCTCGCGCACCATGCTCGTGTGGCTGCCGTTCTTCAAGGGCGTTTGGCACGTGCCGTTCTGGGCGTACGTACCGTCCGCAGCGCTCATCATACTCTTCACGCTGAACGCAACGAACTGCTCCGACGGGGTGGACGCGCTTGCCGGCACACTTACGGCGATAACGCTCGTGATGCTCGCGGTGCTGCTCTACGTCGTCGTGGGCTACAGGCCCGTAGCGCACTACTTCCTCATCCCGTGCTACGCCGAGGCCGCCCGCTGGGCGATGGTCGTCATGACCGTCGCTGGCGCGTTCGGCGGGTACCTCTGGTTCAACGCGGAGCCCTCTGCGCTCCTGATGGGTGACGCCGGGAGCCGCTATCTCGGCGTTCTCATCGCCACCGCCTCCCTCATGACGGGCAATCCCCTTATCGTGGTCGCGCTTGCTCCAGTGGTGCTCGTGAACGGCGGCGGCGGCCTTTTCAAGCTCCTTCTCCTGCGCATTGCCGCCCGACTCGGCTTCCAGATAGACGACGACGCGCTCATAAGGCGCATAAGATTCCCCCTCCACGACCACTGCAAGAAGAAGCTCGGCTGGTCGAACGCGCAGGTGCTGATGCGCTTCACGCTCATGCAGCTGGTCGTGATGCCCTTTCTCCTGCTGCTGATCGTGAAGGTGCGCTGATGCTGCTGGCCGTCACTATATTGGCGGCGGCGATCTCCCGCGCCGATCTCGTAGAGCGCTTCAGGGCGCCCTCCGCGATCAAGTGCGAGGGGCTTGTGGAGGTTTCCGGGATGTGCGCGGCCGACGTCAGGCGCGAGTTCCAGCTGCCGGTCGCCTCAAGCGCCGCGCAGACGTGCAGGGGGCTCTACGAGGGCCTTGGGCTGAAGCCGCGCAAGTTCAAGAGTGCCGGCATACTCGTATTCCTCGGCGATTCCGCCGAGACAAACGCGGCTGTCGCGGCGTCCCGCGCCGCGCGCCCGGACGGTTCGCGGTACACCCGCATAACGCTGCCGTCCCCGGCGTACGCCGACCTCCGCGCCTTCAGGCGCGAGGTCGCGAGGGGGTTTCTCCTCGCGGTGAACGGCGAGGATGCGGACGACGCGCGCGTGGAGGAGGTCATGCGCCTCGCAGACCCGGAGCTCAGGCTCGACGACGAGTACGACGACCTGAGGGCGTGGCGCGAGAAGGGCGAATACCGGCGCGGCAGGGGCGACGAAGACTACCTGAAGCTCTTTCGCCGCGTGAAGAACCCGGGGAAGGCGCGCATGGACGACGCCCTTGCCTTTTCCTCCCGCCTCATGCTGTACCCCCAGCAGTACGCCGTGCCGTTCTGCGGGCGCTACTGGGCGTGTAGCTTCCGCGAGGCGATAGACATGGCCGCCGTCGACCCCGCCGTCAGGTTCGCGGCGTTCGTGAAAAGCTCCGAGCTTGCCGTGTTCGGCGCGGGCCACGGAGACGAGTTCACCGGGATGGTGAACGCATACTGCGATTTCCTCCGCGCACTCGCGGCCTATGACGGAAAGAACGGCAGGGAAGCCCTTGTCTCGGCGCTTGACGCGGCGGACGGCAAACTCAAGGAGATGGTAAAATGAAGAAGACGATTACGGACCGCACTGTCGACGCCGACATCCTCGCCTATACCGTGGGCGACGACCCCGTTCTCGACCTTGCCCTCGTCAAATGGGACTGCATGGGCACGGCGGCGCACGTTACGATGCTCTCCGAGATGAAGGGGCTTGCAAGGCCGGTGGTGACCAAGGCCGAGGCGGCGAAGGTGAGGGCGACACTCGCCTCCGTCGTGAAGTCGGCGGCGGAAGGGCGCTTCGCCATACGCGAAGACGACCAGGACGTCCACATGGCGGTGGAGCGCGTCCTTACGGAGAAGCTCGGCAGCCTCGGCAAGAAGATACACACGGGCCGTAGCAGAAACGACCAGGTGGCCGTGGACACGCGTCTCCACATGAAAGACTCCATCCTCGCCGTCGAGGGCGAGATATGCGACCTTGCAGCCGAGCTTTGCGCGTTCGGCGCCGCTGCCGGCCCGGTGCCGCTCGTCGGGCGCACGCACCTGCAGCCGGCGATGCCCTCCACGGTCGAGATGTGGGCCACAGGCCACGCGGAAATGGCGCTTGACCAGGTGGAGAACCTCGAGGCGGCGTACAGGCTTGCGGACTTGAACCCCCTCGGGAGCGCGGCGGGCTACGGGGTCCCCCTGCCGCTCGACCGCACCCGCACCGCGAAGCTCCTAGGCTTCTCCCGCACGATCCACAACTGCTTCGGCGCGTCGATGGCGCGCGGCGAATGCGAGGCGGCGCTTCTTTCCGCGATTGCGCAGCTGATGGCCGTCCTTTCGCGCCTTGCCGAGGACATGATACTCTTCTCGATGCCGGAGTTCGCGTACTTCAAGCTGCCGCGCGAGTACTGCACCGGCTCTTCGATCATGCCGCAGAAGTTCAACCCCGACGTCCTCGAGCTCATCCGCTCCAAGGCGGCGCAGGCGCTCGGGCTGCAGACGGCGGCGATATCGCTCCTGCACGCGATGCCGGGGGGCTACAACCGCGACCTCCAGGACTGCAAGCTCCTCTACATGAAGGGGCTTGAGATCGCGCGGACGACGCTTCGCATCCTTGCGAGGGTCGTGAAGGGGATGAAGGTGGACGCGGACGCGTGCCGCAGCGCGTTTACGCCCGGGGTGTTCGCGACCGACGTCGCCCTCAGGCTCGTAGCCAAGGGGATTCCCTGGCGCGACGCCTACCACCGCGTTCGCGACAACCTCGGAATGCTCGATGGCGAAGACCCGGATTCCGCCGTTGCGCTCAAGAAGCACGAAGGCACGTGCTTCGGGCTTGACCGCGCGCTCTACCGCTACCGCATTTCCGCCGTACGCAAGTCCGCCGGCGCAAGGCGCAAGGCGCTTGAGTCGTGCTGCAGGAAGCTTCTGGGTTAGTGAGGTGCATCCATGGAGGTTCAGGACGTGAAGACATTTCTGGCGTTGGCGGCTGCATTGCTTGCGGCGGGCGGCGCGGGCGCGGCGGCTGTGACGGTGCCTGCAGGCGCGGTGGAGGAAGTGGTCGACCTCGGGGAGCGCACGTATCCCGCGAGGGTCGTGCCCGTGGCGGAGGTGAATCTCGTGCCGCAGGTGTCGGGCGAGATCCTCGAAGTCGGGTTCAGGAACGGAGCGGAGGTAAAGAGGGGCGACGTACTCTACCGCATCGACCCCGTCAAGTACGAGGCCACGCTTAAAAACGCCGAGGCAAGGGTAGCGGGGGTGAAGTCGAACCTCGAATACGCCAAGATGCAGACGGAGCGCTTTACCGAGCTCGTCAAGAGCCGCGCCGTGCCGCAGGACGACCTCGACAGGGCGCGTTCCAGCTACAACGCCTACTGCGCCTCGCTTGCCGCGGCCCAGGCGGATCTCCTCGCTGCGCAGGACGACGTGAAGCACTGTACGGTAGTCTCCCCGATAAGTGGAAGGGCCGGCTCGACCGCATTCACCGAGGGCAACTTCGTAACTCGCGGCGGCCCCGCGCTTGTCCGCATCGTCCAGACCGATCCCGTGAGGGTGTCGTTTGCGATTTCGAGCGCGGACTACGACGCGGCGGCTTCCTCAGACCCTCGTCGGATGGCGGAGGAAGGGGCAGTCAGGCTTGCCCGCGTCGCCGGCGGCGAAACCATTGCGACCGGCAGGGTCGAGTACGTGGAGAACGCCGCCGAGTCCGCGACCGACTCCGTAAGGATATTCGCGCTTGTCGAGAACCCGCGCGGGACGCTTCTTGCAGGCCAGACCGTGATGGCAACCCTTTTCAGGGCGGCAGGGACGCCGCGCGCGGCTGTTCCGCCGAACGCCGTCGCGCTCGATGACCGCGGCACGTACGTCTGGGCGCTTGACGGCGAAGG
>JAEEHL010000090.1 GCA_016280825.1 Verrucomicrobiota bacterium | reverse complement strand
GCAGACCAGCTCGAGGAGATGAAGAAGATCTCCGGCATGGAGCCGACCGACGCGCTTTTCTTCATGGCCGCAGACGTCGACGAGTGCAATCGGCTCTCGGGGCTCGTCAGGACGGACATCGCCGACCACCTCACGAACGACATCCGCGAGCACAACGTCTACCGCTTCTGCTGGATAGTCGACTTCCCGTTCTTCGAGAAGGACCCCGAGACCGGGAAGGTCATCTTCTCGCACAACCCCTTCTCGATGCCGCAGGGCGGGCTTGAGGCGCTCAATACCAAGGATCCGCTCGCCATCGAGGCGTACCAGTACGACGTCGTCTGCAACGGCATCGAGCTTTCCTCGGGCGCGATCCGCAACCACCAGGTCGAGGTCATGTACAAGGCGTTCGAGATCGCGGGCTACACGAAGGACGACGTCGTGAAGAAGTTCGGCGCCCTCCACCGCGCGTTCCAGTTCGGAGCTCCCCCGCACGG
The DNA here is from genome assembly GCA_016280825.1 of Verrucomicrobiota bacterium. Taxonomy (GTDB): domain Bacteria; phylum Verrucomicrobiota; class Kiritimatiellia; order RFP12; family UBA1067; genus UBA1067. The sequence continues at coordinate 24,012 of JAEEHL010000090.1, read as the reverse complement.
AGGAATCGCCCCGGGCGTGGACCGCATGGTGATGCTCCTTACCGACACGCCGAACATCCGCGAGGTAATCGCCTTCCCGATGAACCAGAAGGCGCAGGACCTCCTGATGGGCGCGCCGAACTACGTCACCGAGCAGCAGCTCCGCGAGCTCCACATAAAGATACGCGGAACCGGGGGCGAAAAGGAGATTTCGGGCTAGGGTCCGGCGCGCTGGCCGCGGAACGAAAGGAGTATAGTGTTGAGGGCGCCGATGGAATCGGAGATTTCCGCGCCGCCCGAAATGCCGATGCGCAGGATCGCCGCCTCGAACTGCGAGTAGATGAGCGAAGTTGCGCGGTTGATGTTGAGCAATGCGTCGTATTCGCCGCGATGCCGTGCCTCGGCGATAAGGGAGTGTATTATCCGTTTCAGCCCCAGCGTGTGCCTGAGCACGTTCTCGACCGGCACCTTGCGCCCTTTTTTCCGGCGGTCGCGCAGGAAATCGATGATGACGCAGAGGAAGTCCCTGCTGTCGTAGAGAAGCGCGAAGACGGCCATGCAGAGCTGCCTGAGCTTCGCGTCCGCGCCCTGCCGCGACGCCTTCACCTCGCGGTACGTCTCGGCGATGCACGAGGTCGCTTCGTCGATGGACTCGTTGAATATGGCGCGCTTGTCCTTGAAGTAAGTGTAGAGAAGCGTGCGCGAGACGTGGCATTCGCTCGCGATCATGCCGAAGTTCACGGCGGCAAAGCCGTACTTGGCGAAAAGCTCAAGGCTCTTCGCCCTGATTTCGCGCCGCCGCCGCTTGTGGTTGATCGACTTCGCCATCCCAGTGGAGGACGTCAGAACATGTAGGCGACGCCCACGGAAACGAGATGCGAATATCCGTTGTCGGTCGAGAATCGGTGCGACTCGATGTCGCCGCTTGGGGTGTTCACGTTCACAAAGCGGTTCGCCCTGTGCATCACTATGAAGCTGTACCCGAGATCAAGGCGCAGGTTGTCGAGAATCCACCAGCCAAGGCCGAAGCCGATAATCTGCCTGTTGCCCGAGGGGAGCATAGTCGTGCCGTGGTGGCACGTGGGGTCGACGTCGTAGACATAGCTCAGCCTGAGGGAAAGCGCGTCGCAGACGTCGTATTCGCTGCCGATGCCGAAGCGCCAGACGTCGTGCCACTTGAGCGGCAGCTTGTAGCCGTATCCGGGTATCTTGAAGTCTATCGCGTCGAACGTGCTCCACTCGGTCCACGTCGCGGCGCCGCCGATGCGCCATGTATCCAGGACCTCGTAGTTCAGGCCCACCGTCGCCGACTGTGGCGCCGTGATGTCGAATTTCGCGGAACGGCGGGCGCCCTGGCCTACGGAGCCTGCAGGCGTGTCGACATCGCCCGCGAGGTTGAAATGGCCCTTGATCTGGTGCTCGATGCGCGAGCGGTAGTGGATGCCGAGCGAAAGGCTGTCGGTAATCCTGAAGCTCGTTGCAAGGTTGTAGCCGAGCGACATGTCGTCGCCCTTCAGGTTCGCGGAAAGGTGGTAGGCGTCGGGATAGCCTCCCAATGTCAGGCCGAGCGGCGCGTAGAAGAACGAGTTGCCGTCGTACGGATGCTTCTTTGTCTTGAAGTCGACATCGCTTATCCTAAGGCCTGCTGCAACGCTCCACCAGTCGGTGATCTTGTAGGCGAGGGCGGGGTTGATCGAATACTGCTCGATTGTCGTCTTGACCGTGTCGCCTGCGAGAGCCCAATGTTCGCCGTATTTGGTGCCGAGGCCGTATTCGCTGTAGCCGCCGAGGCCGAACCAGAAGCCGAAGGGGAGAGGAATGGTTGCATAGAAGGTGGGCACGAGGAACCAGCCTGCGTTCATCTTCGGCTGGCCGACATGGTCAACCTCGGTGTCGCAGTACGGATTGATGAACGTGGTGCCGACATAGAGCGCGGCATTCGTCATCTCGGACATGTTCGCAGGGTTGTAGTAGACGGCTGTTGCGTCCTTGGTCGAGCCTACAAGCGTACCGCCGAGCGCATTGCCGCGCGCTGACGCCTCGTAGATGCCGATACCGGCCGGAAACGCCGAACCAATGGCCATTGCTGTAACAGCTGCTAATACTGACTTTTTCATTTTGACAATTTTCCTTTTTGTGTCAAGTTGTGCGTAGTATATCACATTCACGTTTCTGACACAATAGAAAAATTTGTCAAGATCTCCTGCAAAATACCATTTGAGAGAGAATCTCATTTTTGATATAATTCTCGACATGAAAAAGCATTTAGCACATAGGTTAAGACTTCTGGCGCTTCACGCGCTTGCAATTTCTGCGTTCGTCGCTCTACCGTGCTCTGCGGTCGAGAGGGCATTTTGCGAATACGACCTCTTGGACGGCGGCAAGGTAAGGGTGGACGTGCTTGACGAGGGGCTCTTCCGGGTGCGCCGCATGGAGAACGGCGAGTGGCCGGAATCTGGGCTTACGAGGTATTCCATTCTTAAGACCGACTGGCAGGCGCCGAAGTCGTTCAGGCGCACGGCGACGGGCGGCGCGACGGCCAAGGCGGAATTTTATGTGGACGCGAAGAAGGGCGCGGTGCGCTTCCGCTCGCTCGTCTCGCCTGCCGACGTCGAGACGCTGCCCGCCAAGTCTGGCGATGGCTACGACATCCGCTTCTCCCTTTTAGACGGCGAGAGGATCTACGGGCTCGGGGACACGAGCCGCGCCAACCTGAACCGCAATCCGGGCCGCTACCATATCTTCGTCAAGAACAACGTCTCGAACATCCCCGTCCCGATGGTCGTGAGCCGCGGCGGCTGGGGGATGCTCCTCAACTCGACCTGGATCAACTACTTCGACATCGGCACGCGCGAGAGAGACGCGATGTTCTGCGAGGCGGAGGAGGGGCCGGTCGACTACTACTTCTTCGTGGGCTCGGGCTACCCCGAGCTTCTCGACGCGTACACGCGGCTTTCGGGGCGCTCCGCGCTGCTGCCCGCGTTTGCGTTCGGCGTCTCATTCGTCTGCAACCAGCACATCGACCAGTTCAACCTCATGAACGACGCGCGGCACTTCCGCGACTACGGCCTGCCGTGCGACGTACTTGGCCTGGAGCCGGGCTGGATGTCGGAATTCTACGACAAGTCCGTGCACAAGCGCTTCGACCGCTCGAAGTTCAGCTTTCCCTACTGGGCGCCGACAGCCGACTTCACCTGGCCCAACTCGCTTCTGCGCATAGGCTTCAAGCTCAGCCTCTGGCTCTGCTGCAACTACGACCTCACCCTCTACGAGGAGCAGTGCGCGACCGGGTGCGCGAAGCCGGGCGCGGCGCAGGCCAGGGCCGAGCGGAAGGGCGACCTCGCCTGGACCGACAACCGCATCACCGGCGAGAAGGACGAGAAGCTTCAATACCCCTACGGCATCGCCGGAATGGAGGTCATCGAGCGCGCCGTCGAGGACGAATATCCCGAGGGAACGCTGCCGTGGTTCGAGCACCTGAAGAAGTTCGTCGACCGCGGCGCGCGGTGCTTCAAGCTCGACGGCGCCAACCAGCTCGGCCCTTCGCGCAGGGAATGGGCGAACGGCATGAAGCACGAGGAGGTGAAGAACCTCTATCCGCTCATCTACGGAAAGCAGATGGGCCGCGGCTACGAGGACTACACCTCGCGGCGCGCGATGGTCTATTCCGCAGGCGGCTACGCCGGCATCCAGCAGTACGTGGCGACCTGGGCTGGCGACACCGGCGGCGGAAAGGGCTCATTGATGTCAGTCCTGAACCTCGCCGTCTCAGGCCACTCCAACCAGTCATGCGACATGGACGTGAAGGACCCCGCGTCGCTCCACTACGGAGTGCTTCTCCCGTGGGCGCAGATGAACAACTGGGACGGCTGGCTCCAGCCGTGGTTCTACGGGCAGGAGACGCTTGACGCGATCCGCGAATACTGGAATCTGCGCTATCGCCTTGCGCCCTATCTATACGCACAGGCCGCAAAGTGCTCGCGCACCGGCTGGCCGCTCATGAGGATGCTCCCCATCGTCTATCCCGACAATCCCGCGTACGACAAGTGCCCCACGACCTACATGCTGGGCGACGACCTGCTCGTGAGCGCGTTCACGAACATCACCGTAATTCCGCCCGGCGTCTGGCACGACTGGAAGACCGGCGCGAAGGTCGTAGGGCCATGCGAGGTCGAGGAGAAGATCGACTGCTTACATGGCGGCGGCCTCTATGTGCGCTCCGGCGCCGTGTTGCCGACATGGCCGAAGAAGTCGTATATCGAAAAGGGCTGGAACGACGAGGTGATCCTTGAGGTATGGCCTTCCTCGGACGGAACGGGCGAACTTTACGAGGACGACGGCGACAGCCTCGAATACCGCAAGGGCGCGTATGCGCTGACGCCAATTTCAGTGAAGACATCGGACGGCAAGGTCGTCATCTCGGTCGGCAGGCGCGTCGGCAGCTACAGGGGCATGCCGGCGACGCGCAGGATCAAGGTGCGATTCCACCTCCCGGGGCGCGTAGAGGAGGTCGACATGGGCGATGTCGGCGACGAGGGCGCGAGCGCGTCGGTGCCGGCGGAAAGGGCGCTCCCCAAGCCCGCGCCATTCGCGAAGGGCGAGCGCGTAGCGTTCATAGGCGACTCGATTACGCACGGCGGAATATGGGTCGGGTGGCTCAAGTTCTTCGTCGAGACACGGCTTGGCGGCGGGGTCAAGTTCCTCAACTGCGGCATCGCGGGCGACAGCACGTGGAACGTGAAGCACAGGATAGAGTGGGACATCCTTCCCCAGAGGCCAGACCGCGCCTTCGTAATGCTCGGCATGAACGACTCCGGGAGCAAGGAATGGACGAGCGACAGCCCGACGGACGAGGAGAAGGCGGCGCGGGCGCGTCGTTTCGCGCGGTACCGCTCCTACATGAACAACATCCTCAACCAGCTCGCTGCGGCGAACGTCAAGGTGACGCTCGTCACGCCTTCGCCATACGACGAATACTCGACCGTCTTCAAGACGCCGCCCTGCAAAGGGCGCAACGAACGCGCGCTCTTCGGCATTGCGGGAATCGTGCGCGAGCTCGCGGCGGAGAGGAACCTGCCGCTCATTGACTTCTACGCGCCGATGACGGAGCTTCAGAAGAAGTGGTTCGCCTCCATCCACCTCTGCCGCTCCGACAGGGTGCATCCAAACGCGGTCGGCGGGCTTCACATGGGGCTTGTCGCCGCAGACGCGCTCGGGCTTCTGAAGGACGTCGCGCCGGCGAAGGAAGTCTCGGCCGACCCGAAGAAGAAGAGCGCGGGAGTGGAGTTCCTTGCAGACGGCGGCGTGAGGTTCGCCTACAACGCCAAGTTCCTGCCGCTTCCGATGGAAGGGGCTCCCGCCGTGCAGACGCTTTCCCCGGCGGAAGAGCTGGTCGCGCGGGCGGCCGCGGAGAGGGTCGTCGTGAAGGACCTTCCCGCCGGGACCTGGGCGCTTAAGGCCGACGGCCGCGAGCTCGGGCGCTTTTCCGCCGAGGAGTTCGCCGCCGGAGTCGACCTCTCGCGCCTGAAGACGCCGGCGCAGGCCGCGGCAGCCGCGGCACACAAGGCGTGCACCGAATGGGTGAGCAAGGTCGCGCGCCTCCGGGACGTCATGATGATGCGCCAGCAGACGATGATACTTAAAGGCGACCCCATGGACACGAAGTCCGCCCACGCCGCGCTTGAGAAGTGGAGGGACCTTCCCAAGAACAAGCCGTACCTTGAATACTTTACGAAGCTCATCAAGAACTTCCTTGTCGACAACGAGAGGGTGCCGGAGCTTCTGTCCGACATCGAAGCGGCCGGCAGGGGCGTCAGGGCGGCAAGCGCTGCAAGGGCGTATGTCGTCGAGATATCGCGCGCCGATTCCGTCGAGCTGCGCCGCGACTGACTGAAATGCTCTACGCAGTTCCATATCTCGCCGCGATGGCGTTCCTGCCGCTCGTCTATTCGACGATGAAGTCGATGAGCCGCGAGAAGCTGTCCGACCGCGTATTCATGAAGACGGTTGCGAAGGACTACCTGCGCACGTTGCCGACGCTCGGCCTTGTGACGCTGCCGCTCGTCCTTTTCCCGTCGTCGGCGAAAATCTACCTGACACTGGTCCACCTCGTCTTCGCATGGATGCTTTTCGGCGAAATCTGGCACGTGCACCTCTTCGGGGCTCGCGCGGGCATCAACACATGGTATTCGATGTTCGTGACGACAAGGGGCGAGATATCCGAATACATCCGCAACAACATGACGCTCGCCCAGTGGCTTCTCATATGGTTTGTCTATCTCGCGCCCGTCGCGGCCATCTGGCTGTGGCTGCCACCCGTTTCGTTCGGCGCGGAGCGGTGGTACGTCGCGGCGGGGCTTGCCGTCCTCGCCGTCCCGCTCGTCCGCAACTGCTTCAAGTCGGGCGCGCGCCACAAGCCGAGCTACATGCTCAACCCGTTCGTGAGCGTCTTCTACCACTATTTCCTCTACAGCCGCCGCTACCGCGTCCTGCTGAAGCAGATTGCCGCGCATGCCGCGCCTCCGTTCGAGGGGATAGCGTCCAGGTTGCCGCCCGGCACGCCGCAGACATACGTCATCTGCATCGGCGAGAGCGCCAACTCGATGCACTGCGGCTATGCCGGCTATGCGCGCGACACCAACTGCTTTACCGCCGCGCTTGGCGACGTCGCGAGCTTCACCGGCGTCCGCTCGCAGTATGCGCAGACGCTCCCGAGCCTCGAAAAGGCGATTACCTTCGCGACCGACGCCGAACCCGACCTTCTCTACAGGAAAGGCTCGATAGTCGACTACTTCAAGGACGCGGGGTTCAAGACCTTCTGGCTCTCCAACCAGTATGCGCTCGGCGAGGAGGGCGACACGGCGATCACCGCGATGGCGGGGCATGCCGACGAGTCGAAGTGCTTCAACTTTAGCGCGCTGAAGGGCTTTGAAAGCGCAAGCTCGGGGCTTGACGGCACTCTCATACCCGAACTTGAAAAACGGCTTGCGGACCCTGCGAAGAGGAAGGTCGTGTTCCTGCACATGATCGGCAGCCACTCGGCATACGTCAACCGCTATCCCCCTGAGTTCCGGCACTTTACCGATGACCCGCCCGGCAAGGAACGCCTTTCCGCCGCCGCGAAGGAGCTTCTGAACACGTACGACGATTCGATCCGCTACACCGACTGGGTAATCGCGGAGTTCGTAAGGCGCCTTAAGGCGCGCGGCGCGACCGCTGCGGAATACCTCCTCTACTTCAGCGACCACGGCGAAGACTGCTTCGACACCACCGACGACAAGATCCTGGGCCACGGGCAGATTGCGAATCTGCCGATGACCTCGGTGCCGCTGCAGGTCTGGGTGTCGGATCGGCTCAAGGAGCTGAGGCCCGACCTCGTGGCGCGGATGGCGCAGCCGAAGCAGTCGTACAGGCTGGAGGATGTCGTTCACCTGGCAATCGACCTCGCGTCGCTTGAAAGTGCGGACTTCCATCCGGAAAAGAGCCTGTTTGGAGGCGCGAAGTGACGATCAAGATCGTATCCAAGAACGCACTTTTCGTGTCGGCGCCGTTCGAGTACGCCCCGGGCTGCGTCTTTACGCAGGACCCCGCCTGCGGGGAATACGACTGGCTTGTCGTCTTCGACGACCTAGCCGAGGATGTGCGCGTGACGTGCCCCCGCGAGCGCACGATCCTCGCGACATGGGAGCCGGTCAGCATCAAGAACTACTGCCGCGCGTTCACGCGGCAGTTCGGCCATCTTCTCACCAACCGCCCGCGCGAGGCCGAGGACCATCCGCACTACCATCTGGGGCGCGGGTACTTTCCGTGGTTCACGGGGCGCACGTACGAGGAGGAAAGGGCGGCGGAGATTCCGCAGAAGACGAATGCCGTCTCGGCCATCTGCTCGTCGAAGGCGATGAGGTGGACGCAGCACCATAACAGGATCCAGCTCCTGAAGAAGCTCGTGGCGGAGGTCCCCGGGGCGGTCTGGTACGGCCACGGCGTCCACGAATTCGAGCGAAAGTGCGACGCGATGGATTCGTTCAAGTACCATGTCGTCCTCGAAAACCACATAGGCCCGCACTACTGGACGGAGAAGCTGTCTGACGCCTACCTGTGCGAATGCCTGCCGTTCTACTCCGGCGCGCCCGACATTGCCGAGGACTTCCCCGCCGAGTCGTTCATCCCCATCCCGCCGGACGACCCCGGGGCGGCGATTCGCATCATCAAGGCGGCGATTGCCGCCGACGAATGGTCAAGGCGCATCGACGCCGTCCGCGAGGCGAAGGCGCGGCTCTTTTCGAAATACAACTTCTGGGCGCAGGTCATGCAGGTCGTCAAGGCGGAGGCGAACCAGCCGATTGCGCCTTGTGCCCAGTCGCGACCGGTCGTCCTCCGGTCGCGCAAATGGCTGCGCCGCCATACGCTCATGGCGAACCTAGAGGACGGGTGGTTCCACGCGAGGCAATATCTTTCGGGAGTAGGGCTATGGCCGAGGCTGTCCTAGTGATAAAGCATGGCGCCCTTGGCGACTTCGTGATGGCTTCTGGGCGCATGCAGACAGTGCGCAGGCGGCACCCGGACGCGCATGTTGCGCTTGTGACGGAAAGGTCGCTCGTCGGGCTGGCGAGGAGCATGGGGTACTTCGACGAGATAGTCGAGGATTCTCGGGACTACAGGTTCTCGACATGGTGGCGCGTCATAAAGAGGACGATAGCCGACCGCAGGTGGGACGTCATCTACGACCTCCAGTCGAGCAACCGCACGCTTTGCAGGTACTACCCCCTTGCGCTCGCTGCAACCGGCAACGCCATGCGCTGGGGGCGGGTTGCAGAGGGCGGCCTCGTGTTCAGGACGAGCACCAGGAAGCCTAGGTACGTTCCGTGGTTCTGGCGCAACAGGAGAGAAGACGTTGAGTGGCTTCCCCCTGACCTTTCGATGTGCCACGGCGGACACGAGAACTTTTCCGTGCTGCCGGAGAGGTACGCCCTCCTTGTGCCGGGATGCTCGGCGGGCAACGAGCACAAGCGCTGGCCTGCCTCGCGGTATAGGGAGCTTACGGGGGTGCTTGCCGGGATGGGCCTAAAGTCGGTGGTGCTCGGCACGAAGGCAGAGGCGAAGGAGGTAGGGGAGATATGCTCCGGCAACCCCCACGCCGTCGACTTCCTCGGGAAAAGCTCGATAGAGGACATTCCCGACCTCGCCAACGGGGCGGCCGTCGTCGTGGGCAACGACACTGGGCCCGTGCATATCGCGCACATAGCGGGCGCGAGGACGGTAATCCTCTTCATCGACCGCTACTACGGCCGCATTGCGCCGAAGGGCAACGACAAGGTGGCGAGTCTTCACGGGGCCGACATCGGCGACATCTCCCTCGATGCCGTCGTGGACGCCATTGGAAAGGTGGTGGAAAAATGACAGAATCGCTTTCTCGCGCCCGCATACTGTGCGTAGGCGACTTGATGCTCGACCGCTTCGTGCAGGGAGACGTAGGGCGCATTTCGCAGGAGGCTCCCGTTCCCGTGTTCAGGTGGGTGTCGGAGCGCCGTATGCTTGGAGGCGCCGGCAACGTGATAGCCAATCTCCGCGCGCTCGGCGCGACTGCGGCGCTCGCGTGCCGGGTGGGATGCGACCAGGAGGGCGAAGAGGCCGCCGCGCTCGCGGCGGAGTGCGGGGCCGAGCTTCTCGCCGTGAGGTCCAGCTCGCTGCCGACGATCCAGAAGACGCGGTTCGTCGCGAAGGGCAACCACGTGCTGAGGATGGACCGCGAGGTCGTAGCCCCCCTTTCGCAGGAGGAGGAGGACGAGCTTGTGTCCAAGATAGAGGCGAGGATTGCGGATTTCGACCTCGTCGTCCTCTCCGACTACGCCAAGGGCCTCCTTTCGCGTTCCTTCTGCGAACGCACGATAGGGGTCTCGTCGCGCGCCGGGAAATGCGTCTACGTAGACCCCAAGGGCCGCGACTTCCGCAAGTACGCGGGCGCGACGCTTGTGAAGCCGAACCGCGTCGAGCTTGAGGCGGCGTGCGGAGTGCAGTTCGACGCGTCCGCGCCCGACTTCATGGAGAAGGTCGTAGCCGCCGCAAGGGGGCTTCTTGCCGATGCCGGAATCAAGAACGCGGTCGTCACGCTCTCGGAACGCGGGATGGTCTACGTCCCTGGCGGTGGCGGCGAGGCCGTGTGGCTGCCGACGGAGTGCCGCGAAGTGTGCGACGTCACAGGCGCAGGCGACACGACGATGTCGGTTCTTGCGGCGGCGCGCGCGGTCGGGGCGTCGTTCCGCGACGCGATGAAGGTCGCCAATGCCGCGGCAGGCGTAGTGGTTGGCAAGGTCGGCACGGCCACGGTTTCGCCGGAGGAGCTGAAGGCCGCATTTGCCGGGGGGCGTTCGACCCCCATGTCCTTCGAGGGCAAGGTGATGACCCTCGGGGAGCTTGCCGGAAAGGTGCGGTCATGGCAGGCGGGGGGGCTCAAAGTCGGCTTTACAAACGGCTGCTTCGACTGCCTCCACTGCGGCCACCTTTCGTCGTTCAGCCAGGCGAAGGAGCATTGCGACAGGCTAGTCGTCGCCGTGAACTCCGATTCCTCGGTCCGCCGCCTCAAGGGTCCGTCCAGGCCCGTGCAGGACGAGCGCACGAGGACGCTCGTCCTCGCGGGGCTGGAACTTGTGGACGCAGTCGTCGTCTTCGACGGGGACACGGCGATGGGCGTAGTCGAGGCGATACGTCCCGACGTCATCGCGAAGGAGGGCTACCCCATCGACAAGTGGCCGGAGGCGCGGTTTGTCGCGTCGTATGGCGGCGAGGCGGTGACATTGAAGAGGGTGGACGGGTATTCCACCTCGTCGTTGGTCGGCAAACTGGGGTAATGCCGGCGATGGGCTTCTTTGCCCCCCGAATTTTTGATATAATACAAGGTCATGAACGATTTGGCACAGAGACTAAACAGGGAGCTTGGCGCGGCCGCGGCATTCCTCTCCCCCGAAGGGAGGAGAATGTACTTCCCCTACGGCGGGATACTCGGCCAGAGCGCGCAGGCGCGCAAGTGCAGGCTCAACGCTACGATAGGCATGGCGTTCGAGGAGGACGGCTCCCCCCTCGTCATGGAATGCTTCAGCAGGAACCTCGCTCTCGACAAGAAGGCGTTCCTCTACGCGGGCAGCTTCGGCAACATGGAACTGCGCGAGAAGTGGAAGGCGCTGCAGATGGAGAAGAACCCCTCGATGAAGAAGGTCGAGTACTCGCTGCCCGTCGTGACGGGCGCGCTGACGCACTCCCTGCGCATCGCGGCGGAGCTTTTCGCGGGGCCTAGGGACGAGATGGTGTCGCCCGACCTCTTCTGGGACAACTACGAGCTTGTCTTCGGCGAGGCGGCCGGCTGCCGCACGAGCCACTTCAACACATTCAGGCGCGGCAGGTTCGATAGCGCCGCGATGAAGAAGGCGCTCATGGCGCCCGGCGAGAAGAAAATCCTCATCCTCAACTTCCCGAACAACCCGACGGGCTACACGGCCACCTTGGAGGACGCTAAGGCGATAGTCTCGGCCGTCGGGGCGGCGGCCCGCGCCGGAAAGCGCATCGTCGTCCTTCTCGACGACGCGTACTTCGGCCTCGTGTACGAAAAGGGCGTGCACGCGGAATCGCTCTTTGCGGAATTCGCTGCGCTCCATCCGAACGTGCTCGCGGTGAAGCTCGACGGCATGACGAAGGAGGACTACGTCTGGGGTCTCAGGGTGGGGTTCATATCGTTTGCGTTCAAGGGCGCCTCGGAGGCGCAGCTCAAGGCCTTGGAGGCGAAGGCCGCGGGCAACATCAGGAGCGGCGTCTCGAACGTCACTTCCGTAGGCCAGGCGCTCGCGCTCGCTGCGTTCGCCGACCCGCAGTACCGCCGCCAGAAGCGCGAGAAGTTCGCCGTCCTCAAGTCGAGGTACTCCGAGATACGGCGCATCTTCGCCCGCCACCCGGAGTATGCCGAAAGGTTCGAGGCGATGCCGTTCAACTCCGGCTACTTCATGTGCGTACGACCGAAGGGCGTTGACGCGGAGGCGCTGAGAAGGCACCTCGTTGAGAAATACTCGACCGGCACGATAGTCCTTTCGGGGCTTGTGAGGATCGCGTTCTCGACCGTGCCGAAGGCAAGGCTCGCAGGGCTTTTCGCCAACATCCATTCCGCGATAGGCGACCTCACCTGATGCTCTCGCAGCAGATAAGCCAGAAGCAGACGCTTTCAATTGCGCCAAAGCAGCTCCAGGCGCTGAAGCTCCTCGCCAAGAACCTCCCCGAGCTGAGGGCGGAGCTCATGGAGGAACTTGTGTCGAACCCTGCAATCGAGGGAGTGGAGCACACGCTTGAGACTCCGCTTTCGGAAGTTGAGCGCGAGGCTGGCGAGCGCGAGGCCGAGCCGGACTACCCCGACGACGACTTCACCCCGGGCGCGAACTACGACGAGGAGGCGGCGGAGCGGCGCCAGGCGTTTTTCGACAACCAGGTGAAGGCGGAGACGCTTCAGGAGCACCTTCTTGCGCAGCTGCCGCTTTCCGACGTTCCCGAGAGGGACTGGCCCCTTGTCGAGGTGCTTGTGGCGGACTTGAACGACGACGGCTTCTACAAGGGCTCCGTCGTCGACGTGCAGATGGCGTTCGGCTGCACGAAAGACGACGTCGACAGGCTTCTTGGCGCGATAATGGAGTTCGACCCGCCGGGATGCGGCGCGCGCACGGCGAGGGAGTGCCTTCTCGCGCAGATCGACAGCCTCGACGGTTCTCCTCGCCAGGAGACCGTGAGGAAGATGGTTGACTCCTGCCTCGAGGACATCGCCGCCGGCAGGGGTGGGAAGGTCGCCGCGCAACTGGGGCTCGACGAAGGCGAATACCGCGCCGCGCTCGCTGAGCTGCGCACCCTTAACCCGCATCCGGGAAGGGCGTTCCCCGGCGAGAAGGACCGCGTGGAATACGTGAACCCGGAGGTTCACGCCGTCGAAGGCGAGGACGGCAGCTGGATCGCGCTCACCGACAAGAGGTCGCTGCCGGAGATCCGCATTTCGAAGAAGTTCCTGGAGATGCTCTCGGACCCTGCGCAGACGCCCGAGACGAAGGCATACGTAAGGGAGCGCATTGCCTCCGCGAACGCATTCCGCGAGGCGATAGAGAAAAGGCAGCAGACGATCGAGGCGATAGCGCAGGCGATATTCGACCGCCAGCAGGAATTCTTCAGGAAGGGCTTTGGCGCGATGCGCCCCCTGACCGAGCTTGAAATCGCGCGCGAAGTGGGCGTGTCGGGGCCGACGGTCTCGCGCACCGTGCGCGACAAGTACGCCTCCACCCCCTACGGGACCGTGGAGCTGAGGCGCTTCTTCTCCTCGGGCGTGAAGATGTCAGACGGGGTGGAGGTTTCACAGCAGGCAGTCCTGGACAGGCTGAAGAAGCTCGTGGAGGAGGAAGACGCCTCGTCTCCGCTTTCCGACGAGAAGCTTGCGGAGAAACTCCGCCAAGGCGGCTTCGCCATGGCGAGGCGCACCGTCGCCAAGTACCGTGACAGGCTCGGAATACCGGGCACTGCGGCGAGGCGCAAGGCGAAATGACGCATTTTGAAGGGGGACCATGAAATGAACGACGAATGCAAGGCAGAGCTGCAGAAGGCCGTGGAGGCGTCGAAGGGAAAGACGCTGCGCGAGCTTTTCGCCAAGGACCCGGCGCGGGCGCGCAAGTTCACGCTTTCCGCGGCCGGATGGACGCTCGACTACTCGAAGAACCTCGTTGACAGGCAGGTGATGGGCCATCTCATGGCGATGGCGCGGGCGGCCGGCCTCGCCGTCGAGATAGAGAGGATGTTTACGGGCGAGAGGATAAACGCCACGGAGAACCGCGCAGTGCTGCATACCGCCTTGCGCAACGTCGATCCCGAGGCGCAGGTCTTCGTCGACGGCAGGGACGTAATGCCCGACGTGCGCAAGACCCTTGACAGGATGGAGGAGTTCTCGATCAAGGTGCGCACCGGAAAGTGGCGCGGGTTCACCGGCAAGAGGATACGACATGTCGTCAACATCGGCATCGGCGGGAGCGACCTCGGCCCCGCGATGGCGTCGGTCGCCCTCACCCCGTACTCGAAGCGCTCGATCAAGTGCCATTTCGTCTCGAACGTGGACCCGACGCATCTTGCGGAGACGCTGCGGGCCGTGAAGCCCGCCGAGACGCTCTTCATCGTAGCCTCGAAGACGTTCACGACGCAGGAGACGATGTCGAACGCCGAGGCGGCGCGCTCGTGGCTCGTGGAGAGGCTTGGCGACAGGGGCGCCGTGGCGAAGCATTTCGTCGCCGTCTCGACGGCGGCGGAGGAAGTGGAGCGCTTCGGCATCGACACCGAGAACATGTTCGGCTTCTGGGACTGGGTGGGCGGCAGGTATTCCCTGCCGTCGGCAATCGGGCTTTCGCTCATGATCTCCATCGGCCCGAGGAACTTCCGCAAGATGCTCAAGGGCTACTCGCGGATGGACAGGCACTTCAGGACGGCGCCCTTCGAGCGCAACATGCCGGTAGTCCTGGCGCTTCTGGGCATACTCTACTCAAACGGCTACGGGGCGCAGAGCTACGCCGTCCTGCCGTACGACCAGTACCTTTCGCGCCTGAGCGCCTACCTTCAGCAGCTCGACATGGAGTCTAACGGCAAGTGCGTCGACAAGGACGGACGCCCCGTCTGCTGCGACACGGGCCCCGTCGTATGGGGCGAGCCGGGCACGAACGGCCAGCACGCCTTCTACCAGCTTCTCCACCAGGGGACGCGCTTCGTGCCGTGCGACTTCATCGGCGAATGCCGCACGCACAACCCGGTAGGCGACCTCCACGACAAGCTCATGGCGAACTTCTTCGCCCAGACGCAGGCGCTCGCGTTCGGGAAGACGGCCGACGAGTGCCGCGCAGAGGGCGTGCCGGAGGGCCTTGTGCCCTTCAAGACGTTCGAGGGCAACAGGCCCACGAACACGCTTCTTGCGGACGAGCTCACCCCGGAGACGTTCGGCGCCCTTGTCGCGCTCTACGAGCACAAGGTGTTCGTGCAGGGCGTCGTCTGGAACATCTACTCGTTCGACCAGTGGGGAGTGCAGCTCGGCAAGGTGCTCGCGAAGGGCGTCCTCTCGGACCTCACGGGGGAGAGGCAGTCGTTCTCGCAGGACGCCTCCACAAACGCCCTCATCGAGAGGTACAGGAAGGTTCTCGGCCGCACCAGGAGGTAGTGGGTGCTTCGGTGAAGATAGTATTTCTATTCATTGACGGCGTGGGCGTGCGCGGCCCGTTCCCGGACAACCCGGTAAATCCCGAGGTATGCCCGGTGCTGTGCCGCCTCATGGCGAGGCATTCAAAGCCGATTGACGCCCGGCTTGGCGTCGAGGGGCTGCCGCAGTCGGCTACCGGCCAGGCGACTATCTTCACCGGCGTCAACTGCGCGGCTGAAATGGGCCGCCACTGCGAGGGCTTTCCAGGGCCGGGGCTCAGGCGGATAATCGAGAAGAACAACCTCTTTCTCGAGCTTTCGCGCCTCGGGCGCAAGGTGTGCTTTTCCGATGCATACCTCGTCGACTCCCCTGACGAGCTCAAGCTTCGCAGGTTCAAGTCCGTGACGACCGTGATGGCGCTTACTTCGCCAGAGGTCGTGAGGACGGCAGAAGACCTCTATGAAGACCGCGCCGTGATGCAGGACCTAACGCGCGAGACCATACAGGAGAGATTTCCGGACATCCCAGTCATATCGCCGCAGAAGGCCGCCGAGCACCTCTACCGCCTTGCCGCCGAGCACGACTTCACGTTCTTCGAGTTCTTCCAGACCGACGTCTCCGGCCATTCCATGGACTTCGCGCGCGCCTGCGCCGTCTTGAGGATATACGACAGGTTCCTCGGGGCTCTCTGCCGCTATCTCGAGCCCTCCGGGATGACGCTCGTCCTTACGTCCGACCACGGCAACATCGAGAACATGTCCGAGCGCGGCCATACCGTGAACCCCGTGCCGTTCATCGCCTGCGGGCCTGGCGCGGAGGGGCTGAAGGCGAAGGTGTCGTCGCTCAAGGACATAACGCCCGCCATCGTGGAGGCTTTCGGAAAATGAGGTACCTTGATGGAGAGGACGACCACAACCGCCAGCGCAAGGCGGCGGTCATCAACGACTTCACGAGCTTCGGGCGCTGTTCGCTTGCGGTCGCGATTCCAGTCCTTTCGGCCATGAAGGTGCAGTGCTGCCCCGTGCCGACGGCGTTCTTCACGAACCACACGGGCTTCGGGTCGTTCTCCTGGACGGACAACACCTCCCGTCTCGACGACTACATAGTCGAGTGGAAGAAGCTCGGCCTTTCGTTCAGCGCGATACAGACGGGGTTTCTCGGTTCGCGCGAGCAGGTCGACTTCGTGCTGCGCTTTGTCGCGGCGTTCGGGGGCGAGGGGACCGTCGTGTGCGTCGATCCCGTGATGGGCGACTACGGCAGACTCTACGCCACTTACGACAACGAGCTTGCCACGTCGATGAAGGAGTTTCTTTCGTTCGCTGACATCATCACGCCGAACCTCACCGAGGCGTGCATCCTAGCGGGCGTCCCGTACAGGACCGACTTCACGGACGGGGAGCTTGAGGGGATATGCGCGGCGCTTTCCGCCCGCAACGGCGCGAAGTGCGTCATCTCGGGGATCCCGCGCGGCGAGATGCTCGTCAACTTCGTCTATGAGCCCGGCAAGCCGCACGCGATCTGCGCGGAGAAGAAGATCGGCGCGGACCGTAGCGGCACGGGCGACGTCTTTTCCGCGGTAATACTCGGTGACGCGGTGAACGGCGCAGACTTCCTCTCGTCCGTGCGCAAGGCTAGCGCGTTCACGGCGTCCGCCGTGAGGAGGACGGTGGAGATGGGGCTGCCGGTGAAGGACGGCCTTGCCATCGAGGAAGTTCTGGGGGAATTGACCATATGACAATCACCTACCAGGTTGGCGAGGGAGTGTATGTAAATCTTACCAATCGCTGCCCATGCGACTGTACGTTCTGCCTTCGCCGCAATGCTGACGGAGTCTATGGCTCGGGCTCGCTCTGGCTTGAGCGCGAGCCGACGCTTGACGAGGTTCTGGAAAGCCTTGGCGGCTGGGACTTCTCGCGCTTCCGCGAGGTCGTCTTCTGCGGCTACGGCGAGCCTACGGAGCGCCTTGACGTCCTCCTTGAGGCGGCGGCGCACCTGAAGGCGCTGGAGTCGCCGCCTCAAGTGCGCGTCAACACGAACGGCCTTTCGGACCTCGTGAACGGCAGGCCGACTGCTGCGCTCTTTTCCGGCAAGGTCGACTGCCTTTCGATAAGCCTCAACACCGACGACCCTGCGGAATACGAAGCCGTGTGCCGCCCGAAGTTCGGAGCGGCGGCGTATCCAGCGCTTCTGAAGTTCGCCCGCGATGCCGTCAATGCCGTCCCCGAGGTCGTGCTTACCGTCGTCGGCGAGCCGGTGTGCGACGCAGCCAAGCAGGCGAGGTGCCGCGCGATAGCGGAGGGCCTTGGCGCCCGCTTGCGCGTCAGGCGCTACGAATGACGGGAACCCCCAGGAATTTCACGGTGAACCTGCGCGTTTTGGGCGGCGTTTCTCATAAAAACGGGGCAAATCGCACAACGCAGCAAGGAATGAACATGAAAAAGGGGTTTACGCTCATTGAGCTATTGATGGTGATTGCGCTCATCGCGATCGTTTCCACGCTTGCGGTGAACAAGCTTGGCGGCGTCCGCGAATCGTCAGCGCGCAAGGTCTCGTTCGCGAGCCAGAAGTCCGTAGGCAGGGCGGTCGAGGCGTTTCTTGCCGCCGGCGGCAGGCTCAACAGGCTCGACTCGCTCGTGTACGCGCAGTCGGGCGGCGCGCCGATTTTCAATTCGCATGCCGGCGACTTTGACTTCTCCGGCGGGTACGCCTCGTCCACGGTGCCGGAGGGCCTTGGCACCGACTGGCTGTACTCGGGACCGAAGGAGGACGACCCTGACGGCGCGTACCGCGATACGCGCAATGCGGGGCTCACGCCCGATCTCCGCAGGGTCCTCTGCCCGTATTCGCTTTCCGAGGCGGAGGTCAGGGCATTGGACACGACGATGGGGCTAAGGTACGTCATGGCGCACACGGCGTATGCAGACGCCGCCGCCAGCAGCTACCCCGCTGCGCACTATCCCAAGGCGCGCACCTACGGCGACGGCACCGTGCCGAACGCATCCGACGGCCTTGACCCAAACGACTCGGCCTGCGTCGCCACCATTCTCACGAACTCCATGGTCGTCGCGGCGGTAAACCCGATGACGGATCTCGGGCGCACCATCTACCAGGCGTGCGGCCAGGAGCTGATGAACACGCTTAACTGGGGGCAGAGCTACGACGAGACAAAGGTCCGCGCCGAAGTTGCCGCCGCCGGCGGGCCGCTTGTCGCCTTCGGCCTCGGCGAAAGCGCGTCAATCGTCGGCAAGTCCGACGCGGGGCTTGAGAACGCGCCGCGCGCGACGTTTGCCAACAAGAAGTTCTATTCGCGCTACATCCTCCTTCTCAGGCTCAAGAAGGTCGGCTCGGGCAGCGTTTCGAAGGCGATTCCGGAATTTGCGGGCGTACTCGACTGCGAGGGCAATACGCTCCGTGCGGCTGAACACATCATAAAGAGGCTTTGACCATGAACAAGGGGGTTCTCGTCGCGGCTGCCGCCATCCTGCCGGCAATCGCGTTTGGCGCGGCAGACAAGGCCGCTGTTGAAAAGGCGATTGCCAAGGGCGCGGCGTTCCTTCTCGCCCGCCAGCAGGCCGACGGCCACTGGAGCGACCCGCAGATGCCGGCCCTGACGGCGCTGCCCGTATGGGCGCTTTCGGGGAGCGGCGCTGCTGATGCAGACGCATCAATCGATAGGGGCGTCAAGTTCGTCCTCTCCACGCAGCGCGAAGACGGCGGCTTCTACGTGCCAAAGCCGGGGCGCGGCGGCGGCGGGCTCGGCAACTACAACACCTCCGTCTGCCTCTCGTCGCTCTACGAGTCAAAGAAAGCTCCTGTCGCCGTGATGCTGAAGGCGCGCGAGTTCATCGCCTCTTCGCAGCTCACCGGCGACGACACGATGGCGGGCGGCTTCGGCTACGAGAAGGTGTCGCGCCGCCGCTATGCCGACCTCTCGAACACGAGCTACGCGATGGACGCGATGGCCCGCACGGCGTCGCTCGAGGAGCTGCGCACGGGCGGGGCGCGCGTCGACATAAACTGGGCGCAGGCGCTTTCGTTCGTCGAGAACCTCCAGAAGAAGGACGGCGACGAGAAGGGCGGCGCGGCATACAACGAGCGCACCCCGCAGGGCGGCTCGGCCACCAACTCGGCAGGGCGCGTCAGCCTCAGGGCGTACGGCTCGATGAGCTACGCGGCGGTTCTTTCGATGTGCAGCGCGAAGCTCTCGCGCGGCGACCCGAGGGTGAGGAACGCGCTTGAATACTGCTCGAAGTTCTGGAGCGTCGACGAAAACCCCGGCATGGGCTCTCAGGGGCTTTACTACTACTACGACATCGTCGCGCGCGCCCTGTCGGCGGCGGGGGCTGGCGAGCTCAAGGCCCCGGACGGCAAGACGGTCGACTGGAAGGGGGAGCTTGCGGCGAAGCTCCTCTCGCTCCAGCGCGAGGACGGCGGATGGGTGAACTCCAACAACCGCTTCTGGGAGGCGGACGACGTCCTTTGCACGTCGTTCGCGATGCTCGCGCTTGAACTTTGCAAATGACAGGGGGTGGCAATATGCGTACAAGTCGGGGGTCCATGCGGGGCGCGTTCACGCTAATCGAGCTTATAATCGTAATCGCCATTCTCTCCTTTGTGACCGTCGTCGGCATACACAGCTACGGCAACATCAAGGAGATTCAGGCGAAGAAGGTGAACCTCGCCAACATCAAGCGGGTGTATGCCGCGCTTTCAACCTACGAGACCCTCTGCAAGGAGCAGGGGGTGGAGAAGTTCTTCGACGGGTTCGACTCCCTTGTCGACGCGGAGGCGAGCGGCAGGTGGACGGGCTCTGCGGGCACGTTCGAGTGGGGCGAGGCGTTTACGGGCAATGCCATCGACTGCCGCGCCGTCCACGGGGGGCTTGGGATATACGACGGCTCGTGGAAGGTGCTTGCCGCGACATACAACGCGACTGGCGCAGGCACGGGAATTGTGCCGGGGCTTTCCGACGCGCAGGAGAAGAACCTTGGCACCCGCAACACGGGGCTTTACAAGTCTCTCGGCATCTACTACCTTACGGAAAGCGACGTAACGCTGCTGAAGAACGCGGGAGTGTCGTACTACTACCTTCACAACCCATCCACCGCGCAGGCGTATGGGGCTACGCGCGGCGGCTACTGCACGGCCGTCAAGACGGAAAACGGAATCGCGGTCTCGGAGGACGGGCTCAAGATAGAAGGCGGCGGTCCCGGCTTCCGCCCCGACATGAGCGCGTTCTACCCGGTGTACCTGAAGGCGGGCTCGCCCGTCGCGGTAGTCCAGCCGGGGTCAGCGATCTATGACGATTTGGGCTTTGCGCTCGGCTACACGAACGCCACGTTCCAGGCCACTACCGCGTCGAGCGCGCTTGCCTCGACAAAGCTCGTCGTCTTCGGCATCGGCAGGAACGCAAGCTGCGTCCGCAGCCAGTTCGGGCTTGGCGAGGCGCCGTACAATCCGTTCTACGACAAGCGCAACTACCGCTACTACCTCGCCGTGTTCGTGCTCAAGGCGGGCGGGCAGGGCGTTCCTTCCGCGTGCAGGCTCGCCGGCGTCCTCGACTGCGCCGGCAACACGTACCGCGCCGCGGAATACGGCATGAACTGGACGACGGAGCTTGGCAACTGACCATGAACGCGCTTGAGGCGAAAGACGTGCGCCGTTCGTACGGGCGGCAGGTTGTCCTCGACGGTTTTTCCCTTTCGGTGGGCGCGGGCGAATTTGCCGCGCTGATGGGGCCGAGCGGAAGCGGCAAGTCGACGTTTCTCCATGTTGCGGCGGGCCTTATCCGCGCCGATTCCGGCAGCGTCCTTGTGGGCGGCGAGGAAGTCACCAAGATGGGCGATTCCGCCGCGGCGAAGTTCCGCCGCCGCCATGTCGGCGTGGTGTACCAGGCGTACAACCTTCTTGAGACTGCGAACGTCGAGGACAACGTGGCGATGCCAGTGAGGCTCGACCACGGCAGAATCGACGGCGCTCGGCTTGGCTCGCTTCTTGAATCTCTCGGCCTCGCCGGGAAGCGCAGGGCGTTCCCGCAGGAGCTTTCTGGCGGCGAGCGCCAGCGCGTCGCCGTGGCGCGCGCTCTCTTCGCCCGCCCCGACGTGATTCTCGCCGACGAGCCAACCGGCAACCTCGACACGGCCGCCGCGAAGGGGCTTTGCGAAATGCTGCAGAAGCTGAACGCCTCTGAGAAGACGGCGATCCTGCTCGTCACGCACGACCCGATGGTGGCGGCGAGCGCGGACAAGGTGCATTTTCTTAAAGGCGGCAGGATAGCGGCGACGTTCGACACCGAGCATGACGCCGGCAGGATATCGCGCCTCTATCTTGAGACCTACGCATAGGCGACTGGAAGAGACAATGCTGAAACTTGTCATCAAGGGCGTCATGCGGGCGAAGGCGCGTTTCGTCTGCGCAGCGGCGGGGGTCGCGGCGGCGGCAGGGGCCGTAAGCTTCGTCTTCTCGCTCGCCTCCACGAACGCGGCGCAGGCCCCGGCCCTCGCCGAGCGGGCCGCCGCGCCGTGGGCGGCATGGCAGTTCGACGCGAAGGCGCATGGCGCCGACCTCGAGCTTTCCGCCGTCGCCGTGACAATCGACCTGAGGCCGGGAGGGCGCGTGCTCCAGGGGCCGCCTGCGAGGGCGGTTGTGGCCAAGGCGCCTGACGGCTCCTCGTATTCCGCTGCGCCGCTTGTGGAAGGCCGCTGGGTGGACGGCGCGTCCCAGGAGCCAGAGGTCGTATGCTGCAAAAACGCGCTTCGCCGCTTTGGGCGCGGCAAGTGCCCAGAGATAGGCGAAAGCGTGAAGTTCGTCGGCCGCAAGGGCACGATGACGGCTCGGATAGTCGGGTATCTTGCGGAGTGCAAGCTGCCGCGCGGGTTCCCCGACGTCTTTGCAAACGATGCCGCGTTCGGCAGACTCGCGGCGGAGCGCCACGGCACGGTGTCATTCTGGCGCAGCGAGCCCGCGGGCGTCGAGGACGTGCTCACGCCGCGTTCCGAGAGCGTGGCCGCCGCGTTCAAGAGCGACGAGACGAGACGCATGGACTACGCGCGCCCGCTTATGCTAATCGCGGCGATACTGACAGCGCTTGCGCTCCTTGTAAACTCGCTTCTTCTTTCGGTCGAGGCGAACAGGCGGCAGATTGCGATTCTGCGTACGATCGGGGCAGGGCGGCTTTCCGTCGTCGTCTTCGTCGCCGAGGAGGCGGCCCTCTCTGCGCTTGCAGGTCTTCTTTTCGGGGTGGTTGCCTCGATTGCGGCGCTGAAGCTCTACGTGATCTTGGACAAGGTCGCGTTCCCTGTCGGGATGTTCCTCGATTTCCGGGCAATTGCCGTCGCCGCGCTTGCCGCGCCGGTCGTCGCGATTGTTGCCGTCCTTTTCGCTTTAAGGCCCGCGCTCTCGGTGCGTCCGCTTGACGCAATTTCGGTGCGTCCCCGCCGCCGCAGGCATTCAATGGCGATTGCGTTCGCCTTCGGGTTTGGCGCGTTTGTCGCCGTGGAAGTCTGGGGGGCGAGTCTCATGCGCGGATTCATCCCCTCACTGGAGTGGCCGGATGCGATAGTCTCGCTTCTTCCTTCCGGTGCAAGTTCATTTGACGTCGAGAAGCTGCGCGGCCTTGAAGGCGTTGAAAGAATCAGCGAGCTCTACCCGCTACAGCTTGACTTTGCGGGGCAGAAGGACGAGCCGCCGAGGGATCGGGCGCCGTCTCGGCGCGGCGATCCCTCCGGGAGGCGCGGAAGGGCAAACGCGCTCTTTCTCGCCGCCGAGTGGCTGCCCAAGTTCAAGTTTGTCGAGGGGAGCCACGCCCAGTGCGCCGAGGCGATCGCGAAGAAGGGTGCATGCGTAATCTCGCTTATGATCTCGAACGCGAGGAATCTCCATGCAGGCGACGAGCTCGCCGTCGAGACGGGGAGAGGGCCGCAGAAGGAGGTCGTGAAAATCCCGATAGCGGGCGTAGTGGACGTCAACTGGCACATGGTCACGAGCCGCGGGCTATTGAGGGGGCTTAACGGCACCTCGCCCATGACGGACGGCCCGGTGTTCGTTTCGTTCGACACAATCGAAGGGCTCGACCCGAGGCCGTCGCCATCCGTCAGGATGACGCACCTTTGGGTTGAATACAAGGGGCGCTTCCTTGCAGAGCACGGCGCATTCAAGGCAGGCAGGATCGTCGAGGGGGAAATCGCCGCCGCGCTCGGCAACCCAGAGGACCTGACGGTGCGCCTCCACGCGCGCGACGAGATAGCGGACGGCACTCTCGCGCATGGCACGGACGTAATCGGCCAGGCCGCCCGCGTGCCGTTCGTCTTTCTCGCGATACTTGCAATCGGTTTTGTCGCCATGCTTTCCGCGGAGGCGGATGCGAGAAGGCGCGAGTTCGCGGTGTTGAGGGCGATTGGCGCGACAAGGGGGCAGATTGCGGGGCGGCTTTGCGCAAGTGCGCTTAAGACGGCGCTTCTTGGCATCGCCCTCGCGATTCCGCTTGGCGCCGCCGCCGGATGGTACTTCTCCGCCGGCACCGCCCGGATGTGGAGCGGGATGCCGCACTACTTCGTCTTCCCCTGGGGCATCGTCGCCGAAGGTGCGGTCGGCGCACTCATCTTTGCGCTTCTTGTGGCAGTTCCCGTTGCCGCACACCTTGCGCGAAGCAGAAGATGACTTCAGAGCCTGTTGCTTTTTGCGTGTAGACGTGTAGAGATTCGCAATATTCTGCACGTTCTTCATGTTCTCCTATGAGAACAAAAGTCAAGTGCAAAATCGCTTTGGCGATTGCCGCTTGCCTTCTCCGGTTGCTCGATGTACGTCTTTCTCCTATTCGCAGTGTCGGGCTGCCGTTGACGGCTTCGTCG
>JAEEHL010000089.1 GCA_016280825.1 Verrucomicrobiota bacterium | reverse complement strand
GGGATGCCGGGCGCGAGGATGGAGTACATCTTCTCGCTCATGAGCATGGCGACTCCGCGCTCGTCCGAGCGGCGCTTGTCGTAGCCCTTCACGTTCCAGAGGCAGTCGGCGAGCGTCGTTATCTGCGGGCACTCGGTCGGGACGTGCGAGCTCTTGTGGAACGCCGCGATGTCGTTCTCGAAGAACCCGGGGTAGTGCCAGCCGTTCCAGTCCGTCTCGTCGGCGATGTAGGAGAGGAGGTTGTGCGGCCCGGTGCCGTTCTGGAAGATCGTCGGCTTGTGGCCGGTGAGCTTCGTGAACCACTCCACCTGGCGCTTGAACTTGTTGTAGCCCTTCACCTGGCCGCCCGTCCAGTAGAGGTCGATCTCGGGCGGGAGGATCCTCAGGCTCTTAAGGTACTTCTCCCTGTCGTCGGGGTACGGCGCGTCGGAATCGGGCCCCCAGTAGAAAGGCGGGCAGTATATCATCTTGAACTTCGGGTACTTGGCCTTCACGGCTTTGTAGACCTTGAGAATGTGCTCGGCGTCGAAGTCGGAGGGGCGCTTGCCCGTCGCGAGGTCGTCGGGGTGCGCGGGATAGCGCATGTCGTCGTTCGGGTAGTAGACGCCCGCGCCCATCTCGGCGAACATCATGCAGCGCTCGATGCGCATGGGCAGGGTGCCGCGCCAGCAGTACGCCCAGGGAAGCCCCTGCGTGTAGTTCGTTATG
Source organism: Verrucomicrobiota bacterium (assembly GCA_016280825.1). Taxonomy (GTDB): domain Bacteria; phylum Verrucomicrobiota; class Kiritimatiellia; order RFP12; family UBA1067; genus UBA1067. The sequence continues at coordinate 2,560 of JAEEHL010000089.1, read as the reverse complement.
CCGAAGTAGAGCTCAAGCCCGTACTCGTTGAACTGCCGCGCCAGCTCCGCGCACTGGTAGATGTTGAGCGGAGTGTCCCTGCCGTAGTAGAGCGGGTACTGGCCCTGTATCGTGACCGAGTTCATCTTCGAGAAGAGCGCGAACTCCGTGCAGCCGACCCAGATGCCGCCTTCGAGGAAGCCGCGCCGCGCAGTGTCGGGCCAGTCCTCGATCTTGCAGATGCGGACGGCCTTCTCGCCGTCCTTGAGGCACTGTATGAACGAGACGACGCCCCAGAGAACGCCCTGCAGGTCGCGCGCGCGCACCTCCGCCTCCTTATCGCGGATCACGAGCGTGTAGCCCTCTGCCTTCTCGACCTTCGCCTTCGGGTCGAGGGCGAGCGTCACCTTGTACACGCCCTTGCCGCCGACCGCGGCGGAAATGCCGCGCGCCCCGAGCTTGCGGACAAGGAGCTTCACGCGGGCGTCTTCCGCCTTCACGCCCTCGAGCTTGACGGCCACGTCGGAAAGCGCCGCGAACTTCTCGGTGTACTCCGCCTTCTGCGCCTCGGGGAACGCCTTCGCGCCGCTCCATATCGGCAGGCCCTCCGTCATCGGCACGTCGCCGCAGAGGAAGCGGTAGGCCGTGTAGCCGTAGTCCGCCCAGTCTACCTTGCCGCGCTTGCGCGTGGATATGCGGCGGTCGACAAGCGACTTCAATACCTCCTTCGCCTTTTCGCGGTTCCCCTCGGCAAAATACGTCTCGGCGATGTGGTACTCGGCGCCCGCGGCTGCGAACGGGTCGTACATCTTGCGCTGCGCGAAGCTCTCCACTATCGGGGCCAGCACCTCGCGCGCCTCTGCATAGCGCTTGCGGAACATGAGCGCCTCGCCGTATTCGAGCCTCGCGTTCGTGTCGCGCGGCGCAAGCTCCAGTATCTGGCGGCGAAGCTCGATGAACCTGTCGGCGATCTTGTCGAGCTCGGCCTGCGGCAGGGGCTTGTCGGAGTTTTTGTCGCTAACCCACTTCTTCTTGAACCAGGCGTCCCAGCAGGAGGTGATGCGGCAGTCGCCCGCCTCCCTGTCGAGCGCGGCGATCTTCGCCTTGCGCTCCTCGGCCTCCTTCTTTGCGCGCTCGCGCTTCGCCTTTTCCTCGGCCTCGCGCTTCGCCTTCGCCTCTGCCTTGGCCTTCGCCTCGGCAGCCGCCTTTGCTGCTGTGTCGGGATCCGCCGCGCGTACACAGGGAACGGCGACAACGAGCGCCAACGCCATCAACAATGTCTGTTTCATGATTTCATCCTGTTTTCAATTGCCCTTGTTACCTCACCGTCACCGCGAATCCCGCGCCCCAGATGATTTCGCCGCGTTCGCGGGTGGAGCGCTCTACGGAGCCGCCTGCCCAGCCCTTTGCGTCCTTGTGGTCCGAGGAAAGCACCTTGAGCGTGTGGTAGTTGAGGCGAACGTAGCATCCCGTGTTCACCATCACGTTCAGGTCTTCTATCTTCAGGTCCTGCGTCAGGTTGAGCGCCGTAAGGTGCCCAATGCTCACGCGTACCTTCTTGAAGAGGTCAAGCTTGTCGAGGTCGTCTTTCGACGGGAAGTCCGTCACGACAGAGGCCATCCTGTCGTCTTTCACGAAATAGGCCCAGTATGCAGAGCCGCTGCTGTAGTTGGCGGTGTAGTTCTGCGTTCTGTAGTACTGGTCGTTGTCGACGACGACGTCGTAGAACGCGCTGTTCTTGTCCTTCTTGAGCACCGTTCCGCTGCCTGCAAAACGTGATCGGTTGTGGCTCGTGTAGGGCGATGCGCAGGCGGAGAGCACTCCGCTGAACGAGCATGACCCGTAGTATATCGCGACGCGTCCACCGGAAGCGGCCGAGTCGAACGGTATCTGCCCGCCTCGCGCGGAGATCTCGCCGGAGCCCGAGACCTCGCCGTCCGCGTCGATCCAGACGCTGCCGCCTGCGCCGGCGCGCCCGTAGCCGTCCTGATACTGCATGCCCTGCGCGCGGACGATGCCGTTCACCACCATGTCCCCCGCGCACTTTACGATTATCACTCCGCCGCCGACCGCGTCTTTATTGCCGCCCGAGCCGTGCGTCGTCGGCTCGAACATCGAGCCGTAGGAAAGCGAGACTGGGTAGAAAGCCGTAATCGTAGTCAAGTATCCTGCATGACAGCCAGTGTCCAAGGTCAGCGTGACGTCATTGACACCGTCGTTGTCGGTGTCCAGATAGAATTTCTTTCCGTAGGCAAGCGGTCCCTTGGCGCCTGCATATCCCCTGCTCGAGACGTCGATGGAACCGCCTGCATCTACGATGACGTCGCGGCCGACGTCTATCCTGAAGCGGTAGCCGGAGGAATCCGCCTGCGCAAGTGTGTCGCAGGAGGACGGAAGCGCCGTATGCGTCGCCTTGCCGCCGTTGCGGACGATGAAGTCGCGCCCGACTACGTTGTCGGCAAGAGGCGAATTGAGCGTCAAGGTCGCGTTCGTCTCCACGATGACGTCCAGGGAAGTCGTGAGGACCCCGTTTACCCTGAGAGACGACGACGCCGTCCCCACGCCGACCTTCACAGACCTT
>JAEEHL010000088.1 GCA_016280825.1 Verrucomicrobiota bacterium | reverse complement strand
TCTCTCGCCCGCTCCGCGCTCCGCGCCCCTGAATCGCCCTTGAGGGAGGGCCGGGCCCCGTCCCGGCCGGGTGTCTTAGATTTCGTCCGCAACATATTCTCATTTCTTGCGGCGGCGGCGTGACCCCTTGCCGCCGCTCTAGGACGAGTAGGAGAATAAGACGAATAGGAGAGCAGGACAATAGGAGCGGGGGTCGCATTTAACTGCGATTGAGCGGTTGGAATTTCGTCCGCAACGTAATCTCATCGCTACTGTCCACATCTTCAGCGGCCCTGGTTCATTGCCGGTGGGCCGAAGCGCGAGGGCGGAGAAGCGGGAGACGAGAGCTGGCTAGGCGGAGAGCGCCGCCACGCGAACCAGGGCCCTTGAGCGCCGGAAATCGGACGCACCTACACTGCACACGAGTTAGTGCCTAACCCGCCGCCCGCGCTTCACACGGGAATGTTTATGGGGATAACTTCCGTGTTTTTGCAGACAGGATTACAGGATTATCATGATTGACAGGATTTCGAAAATCAAAAAATCCTCTCAATCCTGTAAAATCCTGTAATCCTGTCTGAAGTTATAGGCAAGTGCCTAGAGAAATTTGGGGAAACCTTCAAATGCATTCGGGCTTGTCCGCGTGCCCGAAATCTGATACAATATCCCAGTTGATTTCAACAAAGAAAAGGAAGAAACCATGAAAAAGACAATCGCATTCGGCGCGGTGGCCCTGGCAGCCGCCGCTCTTCTCGCCGACGGCAAGGTGGCCATCAAGTTTGAGCTGCCCGCGCCCCACTCGAGCGGCACGCCCAAGGAGATCAAGAGCGCAAACCTCGAGCCGGACCCCGGCCCTGGCAAGCTGCGTCCGCCGATCATGGTGCCGCCCGGCTATGACGCGAAGCTCACAACCGAGGACACCAAGGTCACCACCTCCGAGGAGGCCGTGACGGGCGAGAACGAGTTCATAGTCGATGGCGACAAGACGCCCGACGCCACCGCCATGCTCCAGCTTCCGGGGGGGCTCCAGTGGGTTCAGCTCGACCTCGGCAAGGAGCATGAGATCTCAGCCGTGTGCGTGTGGCACGACCAGGGCGATGAGCGCGTCTACCGCGACGTGATCGTGCAGCTCTCCAACGACCCCAAGTTCACGGACGGCGTGCAGACGATCTTCAACAACGACCACGACAACACAGCCAAGCTCGGCGCGGGCAAGGACAAGGAGTACCGCGAGCGCAACGACGGGCGCCCGATGGCCGCCGCCAAGGACGACAAGTTCCCCAAGGCCCGCTACGTGCGCTGCTACTCGGCAGGCTCCACCTCCGAGCCGGTGAACAACTACATCGAAGTGGAAGTGTTCGGGAAGAAGTGAGCGGGATCGGGGCGATAGCGCTTGAGTTCCTCGGGCGCGGCGGCAAGAAGCTTCGTCCGCGCCTGTGCAGGGCGGCGTATCTGCGCTGCGGCGGGGGCGAAGGCGCGATCGACGCCGTGTGCGACGCGGTGGAGTGCTTCCACAAGGCGTCGCTCATCCACGACGACATCCAGGACGGCGACGAGGAGCGCTACGGCAGGCCGACGGTCTGGAAGGAGCACGGAGTGCCCGTGGCAATCGCGGCGGGGGACTGGCTCGTGGCGCATGGATACGGCCTCATCTGCGGAAGCGGCTTCGCCGCGGCTCCGCAGATGCTGCGCGCGGCCGTGGCGTCGCATCTGCGCCTCTGCGAAGGGCAGGGGGACGACCTCCTCGGCGCGGGGCGAGCGTTCGACCCGGCAGCCTACGTATCCGTCTGCGAGCGTAAGACGGGCGAGGCGTTTGCCCTCGCCGCGCAGCTTGGAGCGCTCGCGGCTGGCGCGGACGACGCCCCGTTCCGCCGCTACGGTCTGGCGTTCGGCGTCCTTTTCCAGATCAACGACGACCTCTCCGACGGCGAAGCGCCGGCGGCTCTACTGGAGCTCAAGAGGAGATATGAAGACGAAACCGCTTTTCATCGTGATCAGTGCGCCATCGGGGTGTGGTAAGTCCACTCTGATCGACATGCTCCTGCAGCAGTATCCCGAGCTCATCTACTCCATCTCGTGCACAACCCGCGCGCCGCGCGGCGACGAGGAGGACGGCATAGACTACCACTTCCTCACCGTGGAGCGCTTCCGCGAGCTGATCGCCGAGGACGCCTTCCTCGAATACGCCGAGGTGCACGGCAACTACTACGGCACGCTGCGCGCCCCGATAGCCGAGATCCTGGCCGAGGGCAACTCAGCGATCCTCGACATCGACGTGGCCGGGGCCGCCAAGGTGCGCCACCACGTGATGCACCACCTTCCGCCCGACGATCCGCTGCGCGTGGGGTTCACGGACATCTTCATCAACCCGCCCTCGATGGAGGCCCTGCGCGAGCGCCTTGAGAGGCGCGGCACCGACTCCCCCGAGGTGATAGAGCGCCGCCTCGCGAACGCCGAGGGCGAGATGGCGCGCGCGCCGGAGTATATGTATCAGGTGACGAACGACGATCTGTCCATCGCCTACAAGAGGCTGTGCGACCTGATCGAAGTCCGCGCAGGCAGGATGTGAGACTAGTGGCGAGAAGCGTCATCTTCTTCGCGGTCTTGATGTCGGCGATGGCCTCGGCGG
>JAEEHL010000087.1 GCA_016280825.1 Verrucomicrobiota bacterium | reverse complement strand
TAGGCGTCTATGAAGTTGCCGATGTCGCCGTCGAGGACGGCGGCGACGTTCGATGTCTGCTCGCCGGTCCGCACATCCTTGACGAGCGTGTAGGGCTGGAGAACGTAGGAGCGGATCTGGCTCCCCCAGGCGATTTCACCCTTGGCGCCGTAGAAGCGTTCGAGATCCTTGCGCTTCTTGTCCTGCTCGTATTCGTAGAGGCGCGCCTTCAGCATGCTCATGGCTTTCGCACGGTTCTTGTGCTGGGAGCGCTCCGACTGGCAGGCGACGACGATGCCCGTCGGAATGTGCGTGAGGCGGATGGCGGAGTCGGTCTTGTTGATGTGCTGGCCGCCGGCGCCGCCGCTCCGGTAGGTGTCGACGCGGAGATCCTCCTCCTTGACCTCGACCTCGATGTCGTCGTCGAGCTCGGCGATGACGTCAAGCGCGGCGAAGGACGTGTGTCGCCGCTTGTTGGCGTCGAAGGGACTGATGCGCACGAGGCGGTGGACGCCGCGCTCGGCCTTCATGCGGCCGTAGGCATAGGCGCCGGCGACGCGGAAGGTCACGCTCTTGATGCCGGCTTCGTCGCCCGGGAGAAGATCCATGACCTCGCATTCGTAGCCGCTCTTCTCGCAATAGCGCTGGTACATGCGGAAGAGCATGTCGGCCCAGTCGCAGGCTTCGGTGCCGCCGGCGCCGGGGTGGAGCGTGAGGAAGGCGTTGCAGGCATCCATCCGTCCGCTGAGGAGCGACTGCATGCGGAGGGCGGCGGAGACCTTCTCGCCCTCGGCGATGCTGTCGGCAAGTTCCTGTTCGGCGGCTTCGCGCTGGGCAGGATCTTCCTCCATTCCGGCCATCTCCTGAAGGATCTGGCAGTCCTCGATGATCTGAGCAAGACGGTCGTAGGGCTTGACGAAGGCGCGCTCCGCCGTCGTCTGGTCGATGATCCTCTTCGCGCGGGCCTGATCGAGCCAGAAATCGGGCTCGGCAGCGGCCGCCTCCAGCTGCTGAAGCTTCTGGCGTCTCACATCGACGTCAAAGATAGCCTCGCATTTCTGCCAGTCCTTCGCGCAACTGGCGGAAACGCACGGCGACTTCTTCGTAGTCCGGTATCACGTGGGCTTCCTTGCGCCGCGCGCGGGTGCCGCCCCTGTTGCGCCCATGCGCGGCAGGTTGATCTAGTTGGAGCTGGAGCCGCCAATCTGGAACGAGAGGTCGCAGGCTTCGCCAGAGTTGTGCATGACGGCTCCGATGAGGACGGTGAGCCGCACACCGGACCGAACCTCGAAGGTCTCGGACTGCTTGCCGCGCGGCCAGTAGAGTGCAAAGCGTGCAGGATTCGCCGTGTCTCGCGCGATTCTGACGATTTCATCGCTCGCCGTAATCGGAATGGAGAGGGACTTGATCTTCTGCCCGTTGCCGAGTACGGCCATCTCAAGCTGGGGTCCTTTGTCGGCACCCGCCGAGAGCGTCTTCGAAACGATGCGTATGTCCGTTGCGAGGTCATCGACGGATGGCACATCCCAGACGAAGGCGAGTCCGTTCCAGACGCAAAGCATGTCTTCGACATGCGCCGCCCAGACCGTGCACTTTCCAGAAATCGTGTAGACGCCTCTGGAGGCGTTGTAGGAGCCGGCGAGTTCGGTCGGAACATCAGGCGAGACGTACCGCGGAAGATTGCGCGAGAAGGGGGTTGTGCCCCGCAGACGCCAGTTCGCGGCCGAGCCCGCTCCGGAGGCGAAAGAAGACGAAGCACCGCGACCGCCCGCCTGCGTGGTGAAGCATCCTTGCGGACCGACCAGTGCCGAGATGTCCCCCGATTCGATGATTGCGGCGATTTGGTCGCCCGCCGTGCGCATTGCAATCGCCTCCTTGATTTTGCCGGCTTTTGTCAAGGCCGTCTGCGAGGCCCGTATCTGGGAGCAGAGGTGCTCTCCGCTTTCGGAGAGTTTTTTCTTCAAGGTGTTCGCCGCCACCTTGATGCTCTCGATGTAGCGTTCCTGAAGCTGGCGAAGTTCGGCGGGTTTCGAGACGATTGCGGACTCCGGCATTTCCGGCGCCAGCTCGAAGGGGTCGGCCTCTTCGGCCCGGGCCCGCTTGTAGCGCTCGATTTCCTTCTGGACGGCGAGGAGGCCGTCGAGATTGCCGGCGAGCTGGAACTTGTTCTGCAGGATCTCCAGATCGCGTTCGTACCGGGCTGGAATCCGGTTGGTCGCAGACGCATAGGCGGCCTGGAAGCCCAAGACCTCCTTCGCGAATTCCCGACCGTAGGCCGCGACAACCGGGGGAAGCTGCCCCCAGACCATCGGGACGGACATCAGCGCGACGAAAAACAAAGACAAGATTGAAACACTAAACTTCTTCAAGGCAGAATCCTCATCGAAGACAATGCATAATTGGGACTGTTCTTGATTTTACCTAAAATCGAAGCCAAAAGACAAGCCTAAAGTGGCTCCGGGACGGACAGACTGGGGAATCAAAAGCAAATGTGGATTGCCTTTGGCCAGTCCGTTGGCGTACAGGGGACTTGCCTGCCGCGCGGAACTCCCTGCGGCAGACGCAAGGATGCTGACGTCCCCAGTTGCGGCAGGAAGGCTGCAGCATGAAAGAGGCGGCTCCCGTCCCCAAGGCGCGGGAGAAATGCGCCGGGGATTTCCCAGGGGCGGCGCATGCGGGTCAGAGGTCAAAGGAGGAGAGAAGCGCATCAATGTCCGGACACTGGCGGAGCGGGCTGGGCAGACTGTTGAGGAACTGCCGCCCGTAGCCCTTGGTGACGAGGCGCGTATCGGCGATGACAACGCAACCGCGGTCGTTTCGGTGGCGAATGAGGCGGCCGAAGCCCTGCCGCAGCCGTAGCACGGCGGCGGGCAGCGAAAGCGAAAAGAAAGAGCTTTTCCCAGCCTTCTCGATTTGCTCGCAGCGCGCGCTCACAACCGGATCGCCGACGGCGGCGAAGGGAAGGCGCGCCACGACGACGCAGGAGAGCGCGTCGCCCACGACGTCGACCCCCTCCCAGAAGGACTGCGTCCCGAAGAGAACGCACCGCTCACCCTGCCGGAAAATCCGGGTGAGAAAATTCCGCGATCCGCTCTCGCCGTGGACGAGGAGCCGTATGCCGTGCGCCACCAGCGCCTCTTCACTGAGCCGTGCGCATTCCCTGAGCATCCGGTAGCTCGTGAAAAGGCAGAGCGTGCGGCCGCCGTACTTGCTGGCCAGTCGAACGATAAGGCCCGCGAGCTCCGTCACGTATGACCGATCCTGCGCCTCGGGCTCCGGCAGGAAGGATGGCATGAGAAGAGCGCATTGGCGGACATAGTCGAAGGGACTTGGCGCAACGCAGAACTGAAGGCGGGCGCGGTCGACACGGTCGATGCCCAGGCGCGAAGCGATGTAGTCGAAACGCCCGCCGACGCTGAGCGTCGCCGAGCAGAGGATTACGCTCTGCCGTTTGTCAAACAGATTTTTCGCCAGAAACTCGCCTACGTTGATGGGGGCGGCGCAGGCCTGTCCCAGCGCAGCGTTGCCAAAGGCGTGCTGCACCCAGTGGACATAGGAGTCGTCATCGCCGGCGAGAACATGTTCCGCCATGTCGCGGAAATCGACGAGAGCCGTACGGGCCCCTGTCAGATCCGTCGTGTCGCCTGCGGCGAGGTCGAGTTCGTCCTCGGCATGCGATTTTGAAATGACATCGGCGATGGCATCGAGAAGCGCTACCAGACGGTCCGCCGCGTCGCGAAAAGCCTTCTGCGCCTCGCGAACGGCGGCCCATTTGGGATTAGGCGCCGTACCCGGATCGAAGGAATAGCGAACCGCGCCCCCGTCGGGCCCGGCCAGAAGGTGCAGTTTCGCAAAAACGGCCGTGCCGCGCTCACGAACGTCGGAAACGGCGTCCATCGCCTTGCCAATGGCCGCCTCCAGCAGCGTATGGTGGGGTTCGCGGGGGCAGATGCCCCCCCGTTCGAGGCGGCGTCTAAGCACGAAGAGGACACCCTGGCTGCTTTTCCTGCCGCGCTTGTGCGCCAGCCGCTGCAGAAGGGCGGCGAGCTTGGCCGGGGAGAACTCGATGGTGAAGAAGCTGGTGGCGGTTTCCTCCAGGTTGTGCGCCTCATCGAAGACGACCTGGGCGTGTGCCGGCAGGGAAACGGGCGTCTCGCCGCCAAGCTCGGAGAAGACGAGGGAGTGGTTGGCGACCACGAGGTTGGCCCGCAGGGAACGCTCCCTCGCCTTTTGGACGAAGCAGCGGCGGTAGTGGCGACAGCTGCGCCCCGCGCACTCCTCCGACGAGCACGTGATGTTTGCGAGAAAAGCCGAATCGATGCTGGCGCCGCCGACCAGCGCATCGAGGTCGCCATCGGTCGTCAGCCCCGCCCAGCAGAGGGTCTGCGCGAAGAGGCGCAGCTCGGGACGGGAAAGCTCGAACTGGCCATTCTCGAGGAGCTGGGCGAGGCGGCGCAGGCAGAGATAGTTGCCGCGGCCCTTGATGACGGCCGTCCGGAGCGGGAAGGCATTCGCGCCGCGGTGGAAGTCGTCCAGCATCCCGAGGACGGCAGGCAAATCCTTTTCCACAAGCTGTGCCTGAAGGTTCTTGGTGTTGGTGCTCACAACGACGGGCACGTCGTTGAGCCTGGCCCAGAGCGCTGCGGGAAGAAGGTAGGCAAGGCTCTTGCCGATGCCCGTTCCGGCCTCCGCGACAAGATGCCTGCCCGTGTTGAAGGCTTCGACAACGGCTTTAAGCATCTGGATCTGTCCGGGGCGCGGCTCGTACCCCGGTATCCGTGCCGCCAATGCGCCGCCGGGACCGAGAAAGGCGGCCGCCTCCTCGGCATCGAGGCGTTCGCAGTCCTCCAGGGGCGGCAGGGCCGGGCGTTCGACTTTGCGGACGGTGGCCGGAAAGCTGTCGGACCACCTGCGGCCTTCCGCGTCGCCGCGCCGCGAGGACTGGAAGGCGAAGAGTGCCGCAAGGCCGTCCTCGTCGCGCTCCCGGCAGATGCCCGAGACATTGTCAAGCACCCAGGGCGGCAGGGCGTCGAGCCGCGCCTGGCAGGAGAGCCAGAGGTTCCAGAGGCGCTGACCGGCGGAGATGCCGCGACGGGCCTTCGGAAGCATCTCGTCGAGCGCCGCCGCCGCGCTTTCCGGGAAGAGCAGGCGGTGCAGCTCGGCCATGTCGATGATGAACCAGGTGACGAGCTTCGTCCCTTTGAAAAGCGGACCGACGAACTCGGGCGCGTTTGTCAGGATGTAGCGCCGCTCGGCCTCCTGCTTCTTCGGCCAGACGGAAACGGCGGGCACGCCGCCGTCTCCACGGGGCTCGCACCACACGGCCTGGATCTGGAAATCGAGTATCTCCTCCTGTTTCATGCTGCCAATGATTATACCCCAAAAGCGCACGGGGCAGGCGCATCGGCAAGACCACGGAGGTTTGACAGGGTAAATGCACATCCCGTTTCCGCGGGAATGTGCATTTACCCTGTCAAACCACCAAGCCCGCTGCGTCAATAAAAAACGTCGCCGAAATCGCGCGCCGCAATCTCTAGGTTGCGTCATAAATCGCGTCACCGAACCGTTTGGCCGTTGGCAGGCGTTCCGCCGGCCACTGCGAACGGGAGCGCCTCCGCCATCTCCTTCAGCCTCGCCGCGACGGCTTCGGCGCCGTTGTTCCAGGTGCAGCGCATCTCGACCCGCTGCGACGCCACGTCGGCGTCC
>JAEEHL010000086.1 GCA_016280825.1 Verrucomicrobiota bacterium | reverse complement strand
GTATTACGCGCACCAGCTTCGCCTGCGCGTGCTCGCCTGCCTGCCAGTGCAGGCCGCGCAGGACGCCGCGCGAGGACTGGCTCTCGTTGTCCTGAACGAAATCTGCGGTTACTCCCGCCTTGGCGTACCTCTCGGCGTTGTACGTCTCGACGAAATATCCGCGCGAGTCCCTGAAGACGTCAGGAACTATCACCTTGACGTCCGGTATGTCGGTGGCAATCACTTCCATACGGCGTATTATACCATAAACCTCCGCCTCCCGCAGAGGTCTCGCGACCGTCACATCAGACGAAGCGCGCCTGTCGGGCAGTTGTCGACGCAGAGATGGCACTCTGCGCAGCACGCAATCATGGCGGGGTCGTCGAACTCCGGCTTGACGACGGTCGTGAAGCCGCGGCCGACGAGCCCTAGGATGCCCTTCTTGGCGATCTGCTCGCAGACCCTCACGCATTGGTTGCACGTGATGCACTTGCGCTGGTTGCGCTCGATCACGCCGAGCTCCGTCTCAACGTAGCCCGGGTGGAACGCGCCCCTGAGGCGCTTCGTGTCGGTACGCAGCATGTTCGCCGTGCGGATGAGCCGGCAGTCGTGGTAGTCGTGGCAGCCGCACTCGAGGCAGCGCTTCGCCTCGGCCATCGCGGCCTCCTTCGAAAAGCCGAGGTTGACCTCGTTGAAGTCGCGGACGCGTTCTGCCGCGGGGCGCTGCGGCATCGCCGCGCGCGCGATCCTCTCGCGGTCTGCGAAGTCCCTCTCGGTCAGCTCGCGCTCGGACAGTATCGGCTTCACAGGCCTGTACTCTCCGCCGCGCAGATACGCGTCGACGGCAAGCGCCGCCTCGTTCGCCTGCGCGATCGCGCCTATCGCGATGCCCGCGCCTTTGTTGACGGTGTCGCCGCACGCGAAGACGCCGTCGAGCGTCGTCGAGAAGTTCCCCTCGTCAGCGGCGATGGTGCCCTTTTCCGTCTTCGGCAGGTCGTCGAAGCCCTCCGGGTCGTTGCGCTGGCCGATCGCGGCGATGACGCTGTCGAGCGCGATCTCCTCGAACTTGCCGGCGACGGGGACGGGCCTGCGCCTGCCGCGTTCGTCGGGCTCGCCGAGCTCCATGACCTGAAGGCGCATGCCGCAGACCTTGCCGTCGCGCCCGAGGATCTCGTCGGGCGCGTAGAGGAACTTGAACTTGACGCCCTCCTCTTCTGCCTCGGTGATTTCGATGTCTTCGGCCGGCATCTCCTTGCGAGTGCGGCGGTAGACAACGTAGACCTCCTTCGCTCCAACGCGCACCGCCGTGCGGCATGCGTCCATAGCGGTGTTGCCGCCGCCGACGACGGCGACGCGCTCGCCGATGTCGGGCTTCTCGCCGACTGCGACGGCTCGCAGGAAGTCAATGCCGCCCCAGACGCCCTTGAGGTCCTCGCCCTTGACGCGCATTGCGGACGACTTCCACGCTCCGTTTGCGACGACGACCGCGTCGAACCAGCCGCGCATCTTGTCGAACTCGGCGTCGCGCCCTATCTTGAAGCCGTTGACGAAAGTGACGCCTAGCGCCTCGATGGCGTCAGTCTCCGCCTTCAGGATGTCCTTCGGCAGACGGTACGCGGGGATTCCGTAGCGCAGCATTCCGCCCATCTCCGGCATCTGGTCGTAGACGGTGACCGCGTGCCCCCACTGCGCGAGCTTGAACGCCGCGGTGAGCCCCGCCGGCCCGCCGCCGATGATGCCGACCTTCTTGCCCGTAGGCCTGGCGACCTTCGGCGCGCGCAGCGTCCCGTCCTTTCTCGCCTGGTCTGCCGCGCAGTACTTGAGCTGGGCGATCGAGATCGGCTGCTCGACGAGACTGCGACGGCAGTGCTTCTCGCACGGATGCGGACACACGCGGCCGCTGGACGCCGGAATCGGAAACGTCTCCATCACGGTCGCCGTCGCATCGGCGAAGCGCCCTTCGGCGATTTCCTTCACGTACTTCTGGCAGTCGGTGTGCGCCGGGCAGTTGAGCTTGCACGGCCCCTGGCAGTCGCCGTCGTGGTCGCCCATCAGAAGCTCCATCGCAAGGCTGCGGGCCTTCATGGCCCGCTCGCCCTTCGTGTTGACGACCATGCCCTCTGCAACCTTCGTCGCGCAGGCCCGCAGAAGCTTCGGGCACTTCTCGACCTCCACGACGCACAGTCCGCACGCGCCGTACGGCTTCAGCTCCTTCATGAAGCAGAGGTTTGGTATGTCGATTCCTGCCGCCTGCGCTGCGGCGAGCACGGTAGCCCCCTCCTGCGCCGACACCTGAACGCCATCAATTGTCAGATTGACCATTTTCTTTCTCCAGTAGGGCGTGTATTATACCGTTTTCTCCGCAGGACTTCAGACACCCACCTATTCATGGTCACAACGGTGAGAAGACAGAGTGGGATTCGCTGAACAATCTGCCTCAAAGTATGGTATACTCTTGGCGTCGCCTTGTTGTGGTTTGTTTTCATACCTGTAGAGTATACAGGAAAACCGGCAAGGCGACTTTGCGTTATTTATGATTCTTGGAGCTGTCAGGACTCCGCGTCTCTGCGCCTCTGCGCAAGATTCACACCATTCCTATGGGATGGTAGTGGGTCTTTGTATATTTTACCATTTTCGCAGTTTCCCGAAAAGGAGGCAACTTGCACATTTTTGTCAGGCGCGATTTGTGCGGGAAACTTGCGGTCTATTCAGGAAGCGCCAAATCTGGTATAATATCTTCAATTCGTGCATAGCGAGAAAGGACAAGATC
>JAEEHL010000085.1 GCA_016280825.1 Verrucomicrobiota bacterium | reverse complement strand
GGGACGCGGTCGTCAAGGCGGGCGCGAAAATGATCGACAACTCCCGCGCCTTTCGTCAGGATCCGGACGTGCCGCTCGTGGTGCCGCAGGTGAATGCCGAGGATCTCGACTGGAACAAGGGAGTGATCGCGAACCCGAACTGCACCACGGCCATCATGCTCGAGGCGGTTGCGCCGCTCCACAAGGCAAAGGGCCTGAGGCGCGTCGTCGCGGCGACGTACCAGGCGGCGTCCGGAGCCGGGCAGCCTGGCCTCAACGAGCTCGAAGACCAGATACGCGCATACGCCAGGGGCGAGAGACTGACGGTCAAGGCGTTCCAGCACCAGCTCATGTACAACCTCATCCCGCACATCGACAAGTTCGACGAGACGAACTGGTACACGCTCGAGGAGCTCAAGATGCTCAACGAGTCGCGCAAGATGCTGCACCACCCGGCGCTCAGGCTCTCGTGCACCTGCGTGCGCGTGCCCATAGCGCGCGCCCACTCCGAGTCGCTGAACCTCGAGTTCGAGAACGACATCACGCCCGAGGAGGCGAGGGAGATGCTCTCGAAGTGCGAAGGGGTGAGGGTCGTGGACGATCCGCTGAACGGCGGGTATCCGATGCCGCTCGACGCGACGGCGAAGTACGACGTCCTCGTCGGGCGCATCCGCCAGGACATTTCGCGAGACGACAGGAAGGGGCTGGACATGTTCGTTTCCGGCGACCAGCTCCTCAGGGGGGCGGCGCTGAACGCCGTGGAGATTGCAGAACACCTCGTCAGGCGGGGGCTTGTCTGACGCTGAATTTCGAAAGAGACATGAAGAAACTGCTGATAGTGGAGTCGCCGGCGAAGGCGAAGACGATAGGAAAGTACCTTGGATCCGAGTTTACGGTAAAGAGCTCGGTCGGGCACATTCGCGACCTCCCCAAGGAGAGCGGCGCCATCAAGATCGCCTCCGACGGGGCGGGCGGCTGGACGTTCACGCCCACCTACGAGATTTCCGACGGAAAGAAGAAAGTCGTGGCGGAACTGAAGAGCGCGGTGAAGGGCTGCGACGAGATATACCTTGCAAGCGACCCAGACCGCGAAGGGGAGGCGATTGCCTGGCACCTGAAGGAGGTGCTCTCTCCCGCTGCGGGCAACAAGCCGTTCCGCCGAGTGACGTACAACGAAATAACGAAGAGCGCCGTTCTGAAGGCGGTGGAGGAGCCCCGCGACATCGACATGCCGCGCGTCGACGCGCAGCAGGCGCGCCGCATCCTCGACAGGCTTGTCGGCTACAAGGTCTCCCCGATGCTCTGGAAGAGCATCAACTGCGCCAACAACCGCACCCTGAGCGCGGGGCGCGTTCAGTCCGTCGCGCTGCGGCTTCTCGTGGAGCGTCAGCGCGAGATAGACGCCTTCAAGCCAGAGACGTACTACCTTCTCGGCGTCGAGGCGAAGAAGCGCGGCACGGGCGAGACGTTCGAGGCGAAGCTTTCGAGGGTCGACGGCAAGAAGCCCTCGTTGACGGACAGGCATGCGGTCGACAACGCGCTCCTCGAGCTTTCGGGAGCATGGCTCGAGGTCTCCGACGTGAAGGCGCAGCCGAAGGTGCGCCATGCACTGCCGCCTTTCACCACGTCTACCCTGCAGCAGGCGGCGTCGAGCGTCCTGGGGTTCTCGCCCGGCAAGACGATGAAGCTCGCGCAGTCCCTCTACGAGCAGGGGCTCATCACCTATATGAGGACGGACTCCGTAAACGTGTCGGCTTCCGCGCGCGACGCGGCGAAGGCGCTTATCGAGCGCGAGTACGGCGAGGAGTTCTATCCTGCCAAGCCCAACGTGTTCAAGTCGAAGGGCGGCGCACAGGAGGCGCACGAGGCGATACGCCCGACGGACGTGGAGAGCCTTCCGGGGGCAGGCGGCCTAGAGGCCGGCGAGGCGAAGCTCTACGAGCTCGTGTGGAAGCGCTTTGTCGCAAGCCAGATGGCGGACGCGAGGACTACGGTGCGCACGGTCTTCCTCTCGGCCGTAAAGACGGGGCTTGTGAGGAGCTACGTCTTCACGGCGTCCGTCACGGACATCGACTTCGAGGGCTTTCTCAGGGTGATGAAGCTGTCGTCGAAGAAAAAGGCAAAGGACGACGAGGACGATGACGACTCCGACGAGGTGGAGTCGCTGCCGGCGCTTGCAAAGGGCGAGGCGCTCGACGCGGCGAGGTGGCTTTCGGAGGAGAAGCAGACGAAGGGCCCCAAGCACTATTCCGAGGCATCTCTCATAAAGGCGCTCGAGGAGAATGGGGTCGGGCGGCCTTCCACGTACGCTGCGACGATAGAGACCCTGAAGCTGCGCGAATACGCCAAGACCGACAAGCGAAAGCTCGTTCCGCTCGAAAGGGGCATCCTCGTCTGCGACTGGCTCGTGGAGAAGCTCAACCAGCTTTTCAGCGTAGGCTACACGGCCGAGATGGAGGCGGAGCTCGACAAGGTCGAGGAGTCGAACGAGCCGATGAACGCCATGCTTTCCGAATTCTACGCGAAGTTCACCGCCGCGCTCGAGGCATGCAAGCCGCCGGCGCCGGAGCCGGAGAAGTTCAAGCTCGTCTTTTCGCTTCTCGACCAGGTGAAGGAGTGGAAGGCGCCCGTCACACAGGGCAAGCGGGTCTATGACGACAAGGGGTTCGTGGAGAGCGTAAAGAGGGGCTTCGAGAGCGGCAAGGAGATGACATTGCGCCAGCTCGAGGTGCTCGTGAGGGTGCTGATGTCGTACGCCTCGCAGGTGCCGGACGCCGAGGCGCGGCTCAAGGACGCAAAGCTCCTTTCGGGCGGCACGGTGATGATAGAGCGGGCGAATCCGGATCTCGTGCGCTTTTGCTTCCAGACGCTGGACAGGATTGCCGGGCTGCAGAAGAACTCGTTCCTTAAGAGCCTCCGCGAGCAGTTCGACAGGGGCAAGGGTCTTACGATGAAGCAGTTCGGCATTCTAGCCCGCAGCGTCGGCGAGAACTGCGGCGCGCTGCCCGACCATGTGCAGATACGCGAAAAGCTCGGGCCGTTCGTCCCCGGCGGCTTCCCAGAACAGGTGTACGACCCGCAGATCGAGAAGGTCCTGGCGCTCCTCAAGGAGGTCACGGAATGGAGGCCGAAGACGCGCCGCGGGCGCCGCGTCTACGACGACAAGGGCTTCTACGAATCGCTCGCCATGCAGTATTCGCAGCGAGGGATGCTTTCGGCCCTCCAGGCCTCGGCCCTGAAGCAGCTTGCAAGGACATACCGCACGAAGATCCCGGACTACGACAGGAAGGCCGCCGAAATCGGCCTTGCGTCAGGCGGCGAAGACGCGAAACCGGGGGACGAGGGCGAAAAATGAGCCCTGACGCCGAGAGTCGCTTCTCGGCGTACCTAATGGCGGAGCGCAACGCATCCCGCCATACGCTTGCATCGTATTCCGCCGACTTCAGGGACTTTGCCTCGTTCATCGCGCCTGGCGGCGGCTCGGTCGACTGGGCGAAGGTCTCGAAGGCCGACGTCAGGAACTATCTTCTCAAGCTCGGATCGTCCGGAGCGTCGCCTGCGACGGTGCGGAGGCGCCTTTCCTCGCTTCGTTCGCTGTACAGGTTCCTTGCCAGGGAGGGCTATGTCGAGGACGATCCGACGCGTTCCCTGCACGGGCCGAAGCTATCGCGGCGGCTTCCCAAGGTGCTCGCGCCGCAGGAAATGGAGAGGTTCCTCTCCTGCCCGGGCAAGGCTGCCGCGGAGGGCGCAGTGCCCGTCGCAGAGGCGGCCCGTGACAGCGCGGTCTTCGAGTTCCTCTATTCCACGGGGTGCCGCGTCAGCGAGGCCACGGGGCTTTGCTGGGGCTCGATTGACCTAAGGCGCGGCACGGCCGTGGTCGTTGGCAAGGGCAGCAAGGAAAGGCTTGTCATCCTCGGGGCACAGGCGAAGGCGGCTCTCGGGAGGTGGCGCGACGTTTCGGGGGGAGGGGAGCCGTCTGCCCCAGTGTTTGCGTCGCGCACCGGGAAGGCGCTTTCGCCGCGCGATGTCGAGAGGCGCATGAAGTTCTATCTTGCCATGGCGTCGCTGCCGCTTGACGTGACGCCGCACAAGCTGCGCCACAGCTTCGCGACGCATCTTCTCGTCGGCGGTGCGGACCCGCGCCGCGTGCAGGCGATGCTTGGCCACGCGAATCTCTCCACCACGCAGATTTACCCTCATGTCTCGGTGGAGAGGCTTAAAAGCGAGTACGCCCGCTCCCACCCACGGGCGTGACCTCGCCCCTGAATGATTGACTGGCGGCGGCAATTTTGCTATAATTTGCAGAAATAAAAAGGGAGTAAAGGATTATGGATGCACAAAACAGCTCGAAAGGCAATGCGGCGGCGATCATCACGATGTTCGCGCTCTTCTTCATGATAGCGTTTGTAACGAACTTCGCAAGCCCGATGGGCGTCATAGCGAAGAACCAGTTCAACGCCTCCAACGCGCTTTCGCAACTTGGCAACGCGGCGAACTTCATAGCGTACCTCTTCATGGGGATCCCGGGCGGCCTCATCTTGAAGCGCAAGGGCTACAAGTTCACGGCGCTCGCCGCTGTCGCGGTCGGCTTCCTCGGCGTCGGCGTGCAGCTCGTCTCCGGCTACGTGAGCTCGTTCGCGGTGTACGTCCTCGGCGCGTTCATAGCGGGCTTTTCGATGTGCATGCTCAACCTCGTCGTGAACCCCATGCTCAACACTCTCGGTGGCGGCGGCAACAAGGGCAACCAGCTCGTGCAGTTCGGCTGCTCGCTCAACTCGGTCGGCGCCACGCTCTCGCCTGCCGTCCTCGGCTGGCTCATCGGCGAGATCACGAAGGACACGGCCTTCATCAAGGCCGCGCCCGCGCTCATGATCGCGATGGGCATCTTCGCGCTCGCGTTCGTCATCGTGGCCCTTTCGCGCATTCCCGAGCCGCACATGGAAACGGCCGAGGAGAAGGCGGCGCGCCTTGCGGGCGGCGCGTCGGTCCTCAAGGACATTGCCGAGACCCTCAAGTTCCGCCATTTCACGTTCGGCGCCTTGGCGATCTTCTTCTACATCGTCATTGAGGTCGGCGTCCCGTCGATGGGCATGCTCTACATGACCGAGGTCGGCAAGCCCTGGTACGTGGGCGGCGCGGTCGCGGGCGTTGTGTGCGGCGCGTACTGGTTCCTCATGATGTGCGGGCGTCTCCTTGGCGGCGTCATCGGCGGCAAGGTCTCGTCTCGCGTCCAGGTGTCGTTCCTTGCGACGCTCGGCATCGCGCTTCTCCTCGCGGCGATGTTCTCGCCCGTCAAGATGATCACGGTCTTCGGCAAGGAGTTCCCGCTTTCGATGGCCTTCATGGTTGCGGTCGGCCTCTGCACCTCCGTCATGTGGGGCGGCATCTTCAACATGGCGGCGGAGGGCCTCGGCAAGTACGTGCCGATGGGCTCGGGCATCTTCATGTCGATGGTCTTCGGCGGCATCCTCATCCCCGTGCAGGGCTTCCTCGCCGACAAGATCGGCATCCTGAACAGCTACTGGCTTTCGATAGGGCTTCTCGCGTACGTCCTCTTCTACGCATTGGTCCTCTCCAGGCCGGCGAAGAGGGCCTAAACGAAACAAAAGGAAAGACGCAATGCTCAACCAGGATGTTCACGACAAGGTCGTAGGCGAGTTCAAGGCGAGGTTCGGCGCCGCCCCCGCGGCGGTTGCATACGCGCCCGGGCGCATCGAGGTTCTCGGCAACCACACCGACTACAACGAGGGCTTCGTCCTCTCTGCGGCGATAGACAAGGGCACGTTCTTCGCGGCGTCCCCCGCCGAAGGCGACGATGTGGAGCTCTACGCGCTCGACATGGGCGAGGGCTGGTCCGGGAAGCTCGCCGACGTTCGCAAGGTGGAGAGCGGCCCCACGTGGGCGAACTACCCGCTCGGCACGTTCGCATGGCTCTTCGGCGGCGACGCGAAGAAGGCGGGCAAGGGCTTCAAGGCCGTCTTCGGCGGCAACATCCCCCTCGGGGCGGGGCTTTCCTCGTCCGCCGCGCTCGAGATGGCGACGGCGCTTGCGCTGCAGAAGATCTACGGCACGTCGTTCGGCAAGACGGAGCTTGCGAAGATAGGCCAGAAGGCCGAGCACACCTTTGCGGGCTGCCCCTGCGGGCTTCTCGACCAGGCCTCCTCGATGTACGGCAAGGCGAACTCCCTCGTGAAGAGCGATTTCAGGACGAACGAGTTCGAGAACGTCTCCCTCGGCGACAAGGTCGCGTTCATGATGGTAAAGTCCAACGCGAAGCACGCGCTCGTAGACGGCGCGTACGCCTCCCGCCGCCAGGCGTGTGAGGACGCGGCAAAGCATTTCGCGGGCGTCCTCAGGAAGAAGGTCACGCACCTTAGGGACGTCACGATGTCCGAGTGGGTTCTCTACAGGGGCGGCCTGAGCGAGACGGCCGCGCGCCGCGCCGCCCACCCGATCGGCGAGGACGAGCGCGTTCTGCAGGCGTCGGTCCTTCTGGGGCAGGGCGACCTCAAGGGCTTCGGCGCTCTCATGTACGAGTCGCACGAGTCGAGCCGCAGCTGGTTCGAGAACAGCTGCGAGGAGCTTGACACCATCGTCGACACCGCCAAGGCCATACCCGAAGTGTATGGCGCGAGGCTTTCCGGCGGCGGGTTCGGCGGCAGCTGCTGCCTGCTGGTGGACCCCGCGGCGGCGGACAAGATAGCTTCGATAATCGTGAAGGAATACAAGGCGCGTCATGGCGACGAGCCGGTGGCGAGCGTCATCCGCCCGTCCGACGGCGCTGCCTTGGTTGGATAGGCGCAGGAGGATACGATGAAGAGACTTCTTGTTGCGATTGCGGCACTGGCGCTCGTGCAGTATGCGCCGGCAGATGACCTCGACGAGGACACGGCGGACGCCGCCGACCAGGAGGAGACGGGAGAGGACGGCCTGCCCAAGCCGCCACCCCCGCCGCCGCCCAAGTATTTCACCACGCTCCCCGTCTGCACTCTCGCAGACGGCACCGTCGAGGTGAAGATACCCGGTTCCGCCGAGTGGCAGGCCGTGGAGGAGAAGCGCTTCTACCCGCTTGGTTCGCTTTTCCGCACGCTTACCCAGGCATCGCGCCTCGTCGTCACGTTCGGCAAGAACAGCGTGGTGACGCTCTACGGGCTTTCAAGCTTCGGCACCAAGGCACAGCCGCTCGACGACATGACGCGCACAATCGTGCTCGGCGAGGGCGAGCTCAAGCTGCAGCTGCCGCAGAACATGAAGGACGGCTTCTTCTTTGTCTCGACGCCCGGTTTCAAGGTAGGCGCGCTTTCGGGCGAGTCGAAGTACGTGCGCAGGATGACGGGCGACGGCGACGAGGTCCGCGTCAAGTGCTCGAGCGGCTCCATGTCGATCGAGGGGCGCCACTTCAACATCCTCCAGATGAGGGCGCAGAACGTCGTGCGCATCAGGATGTCGCAGGACCTTCTCTTCACCTGCATTACCGGCATGGGCGGCGACTACATGTGCAAGCTCGACCAGGGGCTCGTCGAGGTCAAGAACTACGAGACGGGCGTGAGCACCATTGAGCAGAAGTTCCTCGATTGGAAAATCTCGCCCCAGACGAACGTGCGCATACACCGCGCCGTGCCCAAGATAGGGGAGAAGCTCGCGGTAACGACTATGACCTTTGACGCCTCCGGCGTCCTTTGCAACAGCTGCTCGTTCGTCGAGGAGCGGTTTGAGGTCAACACGGGGGAGACGGCGCCGATGGCCAAGGAGCGCAAGGCTGAGCTCGCGAAGAAGGCGCAGGAGGCCACTGAGTCCGTCCTGGGCGCCGACGTGGCTGTGCAGCCGGCGGCCGAGGCCTCCGCCGAGGACGAGGACAAGCCGGCCGAGGAGAAGACCCAGTCGAAGTCGTCCGACGACGACTTTGACTTCTAGGAGCGGCCTGCACACGGCATTTTCAACAACAAATCAGGAATCACGGAAGACGGCAATGGTTATTCTCCAGTTCAACAAGCTAATCAGGAACAAGTGGGTGTGGGGCGTGTTCGCCCTGGCGGTTTCCCTTTTCTTCTGCTTCGACGACGTAATACTGCGCAGCGACAGTGGCGAGGCGCGCAGCGACTCCGCTGGGCTGCTGGGCGAGAAGGAGATCGAGGCGTCCTATTTCGCCCGCATCGTCGAGGACGTGCGCGGCTTCGGCTCGAACCGCGACACGAGTCGCCCCTACGCCGAGGTGAACATGCAGGCGTGGGAATTCCTTGCGGCGCTCGACGCGGCGGAGAAGAACGGGCTTGGCGGATCTGTCGACGACGAGGTCGCCGCGATGATCCGCGCTGACCGCGCCTTCCAGTCGGGCGGTGGGTTCAGCTATTCGCTCTACTCGAGCCGCCTCGCCGAGGCGGGGCTTGTGCCGGAGCGCTTTGAGGACTACCTGAAGCGCCGCGTGAAGCTAATGCGCATCGCCGACGCCGTTGCCAACGGAGCGAGCTGGGCGTCGCCCGCGGAGCTCGAGCAGGCGGTCGACGACATGACCGACGTCTTCACAGTCAAGGTTGTGCGCTTCTCGCAGGACAAGAAGGCGGCTTCCGAGGTGAAGGTCGACGACGAGGGCCTCAGGAAATGGTACGACGAGAACTCCAAGTCGCTTGCACTTCCCGAGAGGGTCAAGCTCCGCTACGTGAAGTTCGACGCCACCGGCAAGGAACTTCTCGCCAGGATGACCGTCACCGACGACGAGATGCACGACCACTACGACGTCATGAGCGACAAGTACACCTCGACCGACACCAACGGAGTCGAGAAGGTAAAGGCGTTCGACGAGGTGAAGGGCGAGATCGAGGCGGAGCTGAGGCAGATCGCCGCCGTGCAGTATTTCGAGACAAACCTCGCGCAGCGCGTCTACGGCACGCCGCCAACGGCCAAGGGCGCGTCGAAGCTCGACGAAATCGCCGCGGCGGATTCCCTCAAGGTTGCGACGAGCGACTACTTCTCCTTCGACGGGCAGTATCAGGAAGGCTTCATGAAGCGCGAGTCGGCAATACTTCCTGGGGCGAAGAACTTCAAGGAAATCGCCTCCGAGCTCGATCCCGACGTCGAGGACCTGCGCTACGGCATCGTGAGCTCCGACAAGGCCGTCTGGCTCATCGAGAGGGCGGAAGTGTCTCCGGCGCATACGCCATCCTTCGACGAGGCCAAGCCCTTCATCGGCGGCCGCGCATTGAGGGACGCGAAGGCAGCCGCGTTCAAGGCGAGCGTCGACGCGGTAGTGGCAAAGGGGGCCCAGGAGCTTTTGAAGGCGGAGAACGTGTCGACAAACCTTACGTTCGCGGTCTGCGACATGCGCGAGAACGCGTTCCCCGACCAGCGCGCCGTGCTCTCCGCCGCCGCCAAGCTTTCCAAAGGCGGGGTCTCCGACCTCGTAGTCACCATGCCAGGGCACGGGTTCGTCGTCTATTGCGTCGACCGCAAGCGCGGCGACGCGGCGAAGGCGGCGGTCATGAGGTCCCAGATCGCCGCCGACCTGCAGATGCTGCAGCGCCGCCAGATTCCCGAGGCGTGGCAGAAGTGGTATCTTGGCCGCATTGGCTTCAAGCCGAACCCCGGCGCTTCCGTGACTGCTGAGGAGGCCGCCGAATAGTGGTTAGGTTCGGCTTCAGGCTCGTCCACCCCGACGCGGCTCTTCCCTCGTATGCACATGGGGGCGATGCCGGAATGGACGTGCGTTCCGTCGAGGACGTGGAGATACCGTCGGGCGGAAGGGCTCTTGTCCATACGGGGCTCGTGGCGAATCTCCCCGAGGGCTGGGAGATACAGGTGCGCCCGCGCTCTGGGCTTGCGCTGAAGCACGGCATAACCGTCTTGAACACGCCCGGCACGGTGGACAGCGGCTACCGCGGCGAGATAGGCGTCATACTCGCGAATTTCTCCCAGGTTCCCTTTTCCGTCCGCAAGGGCGACAAAGTGGCGCAGTTTGTCGTTGCGCCCGTGTCGAAGGCCGAGGTCTTCGCCACGGCCGAAGTGGACGGCACCGATAGGGGCGAGGGCGGCTTCGGGTCGACTGGCGCGAGGTGACGCTTTCGGGGGGATGCAGGCGATGCTGCTCAAGATCTTCAAATATGGCGAGAAGGTGCTTAGGGAGAAGTCCCGCGACGTGAAGTCTGTCGGGCCGGACGACGTGCGGCTTGCCGAGGCCATGGTGGAGACCATGCGCCACGCGAAGGGAGTGGGGCTCGCGGCGCAGCAGGTCGGGCGGCTTGAGCGCGTCTGCGTCATCGACATCCCGGAGGGGTGCGAAGAGCCCGAGGACGCCGCGTTCAACGCGCCCGTGAAGATGCCCCTCATGATGTGGAACGCCAGAATCGTGGACAGGCAGGGGTCGATCTGCGAGAAAGAGGGGTGCCTTTCGTTCCCCGGCATCGGCGGCAAGGTCGTCCGCGCCGCAATGGTGACATGCTCGTATCTCGACGCCGAGAACCGGCCCCAGACGATTACCGCAAGCGGGTATCTTGCGAGGGCGATACAGCACGAGACCGACCATCTTGACGGCGTTCTCTACATCGACCGGCTCAGTGCGGTGGAGAGGCTCGCCCAGGCGGCGAAGCTCAAGCGCCTTGCGAAGGCGAACGGATCCGTGCGGTGAAGGTCTATGCATGGCTCTCGGCCGCGGCGTTCGCGGCGATTGCGGTTTTCGCCGTGCTGTTCGGCTCGCTGAACCAGGACGAGGGCTGGTATCTCTACGCGGCGCAGCTCGTGGGCGAGGGCAAGACGCTCTACCGCGACTTCTTCTTCACGCAAGGCCCCGTGATGCCGGTGGTCTATTCGTTCTTCTCGTGGATGTGGAGGGCGTGGGGAATCATCGGCGGCAGGGCGCTCAGTGCGGTCTTTGGCGCGCTCTCCATCCTGTTTGCCGCGGCGCTTGCATGGCGCATCGCGCGCGAGGGGGCGAAGGCGGCCGCGGCGGTGACGGTTTCGCTTGTCCTCGGCTCGAACCTCTACCACGTCTACTTTCTCTCGATTCCCAAGACGTATTCCATCTCGGCGCTCGCCCTTGCGGCGGGGCTCTACCTGCTTACCTTCTCGCGCGAAAGGCGCGGTACGGCATTCGCGTTCGCCTCCGGCGCGTCGCTCGCGCTTGCGGCCTGCACGCGCACGAGCCTTGCGCTCGTGCCTGCGGCAGCGCTTGCCTTTCTCGTCCTGGACAGGCGCAACCGCGGGTCTGCGGCCCTTGCGTTCGCGCTTGGGTGCGCGTTTGCGGGAGTTGCCGCGTATCTGCCGTATTTCGTCGACGCGAAGGCGCGCGAGGGCCTTGTGGCCGCGCAGCTCTACCACGCGGCGCGCGGCGGCTTCAGCCCGCTGCTCGTCGCGGGGAGCGTGAGCCGCCTTGTTCGCTGGTACCTGCCCATGTGGGTCCTTTTCGGCCTTGCGGTCGCCATTCCCGCATGCCGCGCCGACTTCCGCCGCGACTGGCTGCCGCTTCTCCTCGTGTCGTTTGCGTCGTGCGCCATTTTGCAGCTATGTGCCCCGTTCCCCTACGACGACTACCAGGTGCCGGTGATGCCGCTTGTGGCAGTCTGCGCGGCCGTGGCGGTCTCGTCGCTGCGTCCGCCCGCGGTCCTTCTCGCCCTTGGCATGACGTGGGCGTCGAGCTTCGGCTCGCCGCTCGTCGAGGACTTCTTCACGGCGGGGCACGACCGCTTCTGGGTGGTAAGGAAGGACGCCTCCGACGTCTCCCTCCTCAAGGACGCCGCATCGCGCATAGAGGCGCTTGACCCCGGTGGCAAGACGCTCCTCACGCAGGACCTCTACCTTGCGATCGAGACCCGGCGCCACGTTCCCGAAGGGCTTGAAATGGGGCCTTTCTCGTATTGGGGCGACGCCGAGAACGCGCCAGGGCTTGACGATGCGGGGCTCAAGAGGGTGATCGAGGAGTCACCCTGCAGGGTCGCAGCGCTTAGCGGGTATTCCTTCGCCATAACTGCGCCGTCCTGCATGGAGACTCCTCTTGAAAAGCAGCTCGCCTTCTGGGAGGCCGTCCGGGACCGCTATGAGCTCAAGTGCAAGATGCCGCGCTTCGGCCAGCATTCCACTTCGCTCATGATCCTCGCGAGAAAGGGGCCGGAGGGCGCGAAAGGAGCTGAAAAATGGCGGTAGTTCATGGCATAGCGGGCGAATGGGCGAGGGTGAAAGGCACTATATTCGGCCTTTGGCCGCTCTTCCTCTCGGTGCTCGCGTTCGGGTTTTCGGCGGCAGTCGCGATCTTCGCGCACCCGCGAGCGGGGGTCGCGATGTCGCTTGCATCGCTTGTCGCGATCTGGCTCATGCTCCTTAAGGGCCTTAGGCGGGTCGAGAGCTTCTACAAGGGAGCGCGCGGCGAGGAGAAGGTCTCCGGGATACTTGGGGACCTTCCCGAGGGCTACCACGTCTTCAACGACTTCAAGGCGATGTCGCGCCATGTCGACCATGTCGTCGTGGGGCCCGCGGGGGTGTTTTCTGTGGAGACGAAGTTCTGGTCGGAGAAGGTCACGATAGAGGAGGGCCACGTGCTCGTCGGCGGGAGGCTCCCCTCGCGCTCCCCGCTCGCACAGGCGAGGCGCGAGGCGCAGCTTGTGAGGGAGCAGCTCGAGAAGGCCGGCTGGAAGGGCCAGGTGACCCCTGTGCTTGCGTTTGCCTCCGATACGTTCGCGCCGCATGTCGTCGAGACGCAGGGGGTGGTGGTGCTCAATTCCTGCGAGCTCAAGCGCTCGTTTGCCACGCAGCGCGTCCTCATCGAGGCGCAGGAGCTGAGCCGGATCGTGAGCCTCATGGAGAATAACGCATGAAAAGGCCACTTGCATCGGCGGCTGCCGTGCTTCTTGCGCTTTGCGCGGCTGCGGACGTAGCGCCGCGAAAGTACTACGACGAGGTCGCCAAGCGCATGACGGGAATGCTTGCGCGCTACCACGTGCTCAAGACGCGGATGAACGACGGGCTGAGCGCGCAGGCGTGGACCAACCTCGTCACATTCTACGACTTCGACCACTCCGTCTTCCTCGCGTCCGACCTCGACGCCCTCGCGCATCGCAGGCTCTCGCTCGACGACGAGCTGAAGGCTGGCAACGTGAGCTTCGGGTTCGACGTATTCAACCTCTACCTGAAGCGGCTCGGCGAGCGCATGGCCTTCGCGACGAACTACGTTTCCAAGGCCGGCTTCGACTTCGGCGAGGCCGAGACGTACAGGATACGCCGCAAGGACGCACCCTGGCCGGCCGACGCGGCCGACGCCGAGGAGCACTGGCGAAGGCGCCTCAAGAACGAGCTTCTCGCGCAGGTCGTCGCGGGCGATCTCGACGCGGAGAAGTCCACGAACAAGTTCGACTTCGCCTCCGCGGTTGAGGCCGGGCGCACGAACCTCGTCAAGCGCTACCGCCAGTATGCGCAGTTGATGGCCGAACCAGACGAGGAGCAGGTCCTGCAGCACTACCTGAGCTCCGTCGCCCGCGCCTACGACCCGCATTCCGACTACATGTCGCCCGCCTCGAAGGAGGACTTCGACATCGACATGAACCTCACGCTGTGCGGCGTCGGGGCCGTGCTGCAGATGGACGAAGGTGCGCTCAAGATAGTGGAGGTCATGCCAGGCGGCCCGATGGACCGCGACGGACGCGTCAAGGAGGGCGACAGGATAGTCGGCGTCAAGCAGCAGGACGGCGAGATGGAGGACATCACGTGGCGGCCGATGAAGAAGTCCATACGGAAGATTCGTGGCCCGAAGGGAACGAAGGTGACGCTCGAGATACTGCCTCGCGGCGACGCGACCGGCGCCACGCGCAAGATGGTGGACCTCGTGCGCGACGAGATAAAGCTCGAAGACCAGGCCGCCACGGGCCGCGTCGAGCGCGTGGCGCTTGACGGCGTCGAGCGAACGCTCGGCTACGTCTACCTGCCGAGCTTCTACGGCACAATGGACAAGCGTCCGGGCGAGCCGGGCTACAGGTCGTGCGCGGACGACGTGGCGAAGTACCTCGCGGAATTCAACTCCCAGGGCGTGGAGGGGCTCGTCCTCGACTTCCGCGGCAATGGCGGCGGCAGCCTGCGCGAGGCAGTGATGCTTTCCGCGCTTTTCGTCCATTCAGGGCCTGTCGTGCAGGTGAAGGACGTTTCGAGCCCGCATTCGCTTTCGATACCCTATGGCAACCCCGTGGCGTTCAAGAAGCCGGTGATTGTCCTTACCGACAGGGCAAGCGCGAGCGCCAGCGAAATCGTCGCTGCGCATCTCCACGACACGGGCAGGGCGCTCGTCTTCGGCGACGGCCGCACCCACGGCAAGGGCACGGTGCAGTCGCTCATGGGCATGGGGCCTGCGTCCTTCGGGTCGATGAAGATAACGACGTCGCGCTTTTACAGGGTTAACGGCGAGTCGACGCAGATCGAGGGCATGCCTGCGGACTTCCGGCTACCGTCGCTCCTGGACGCGCTCGACATAGGCGAGGACAAGCTGCCGAACGCGTTGCCGTTCACCAAGATACTCCCCGCCTCGTATTCGCTCAGCTGGAACATGTACAAATACCTTTCCGCAGTCACAAATGCCGCGGCCGCAAGGCTTGGCGCCAGCGAGCGGTACCAGAAGCACCTTGAGAACGTCGAGGGGATGCGCAGGATAGCCGACAGGGAGGAAGTGCCCCTCGAATACAAGGCGCGGAGGGCGATGATGGCCGCCGACCGCGAGCTTCACGAGCTTGACGACCCGGAAGGGGGCGGCGACGAGGACGAGGAAGAGTCCAGCTCGCGCCGCCGCCGCAACAAGTTCAAGCGCGACGACGTCGTCCTTGACGCCGCATTGGACGCCTTGTGCGACCTTGTCCGGCTGAACGGCGGGCAGACGCTCCCGGAGGAGAGGAGATGGTGGCAGTGATTGAATTCGAGAAGATGCACGGGGCCGGCAACGACTTCATCCTCGTCGACGACAGGGAGGGCGTCTTCCCGGCAGACGACCACAGGCTTGTCGCGACGATCTGCGAGCGGCGCACCGGAATAGGCGCCGAGGGCGTCATCCTCGTGCAGAAGTCCGGTTCCGCCGACTTCAGGATGCGCTTCTTCAACCCGGACGGCACCGAAGCGGAACTTTGCGGCAACGGCGCGCGCTGCGTGGCTGCCTTTGCGCGGAAGATAGGCGCGGTCGACTCGAGGTGCATGAGCTTCGAGACGCTTGCCGGGACGATTGACGCCGAGATAGTCGATGACACGAACGTCAGGATATCGATGCCGCCGCCCAAGGGCCTCAAGGGCGACTTTGTCGTGGCGGGCGTACCGCACAAGATCGTCGCGGTAGAGAACCTCGCCGACGTCGACGTGGATGGCGAAGGGAGGCGCATAAGGCTCTCCGAGGAGTTTGCGCCCGACGGCACGAACGTCGACTTCGTCGTATACCGCGCCCCGGACAGGCTCTCGATGCGCACCTACGAGCGCGGCGTGGAGGCGGAGTCTGGGGCGTGTGGCACGGGGGCGGTCGCTGCGGCTGTCGTCGGAGTGGCGGGGCACGGGCTTGAGTTTCCCGTCAAGGTGACGACGGTGAAGGGATACTGCCTCGTCGTCGACGGCAACTACTCCGACGGAGAGTTTTCCAACATCACGCTTTCTGGCCCGGTCAAGAGCGTCTTTACGGGCTCCATCTCGATCTGACGGCGCCGCCTGCGCCCATGTGTGATTTGTTGCGGCTAGCGAATTAACGCTCCTTAGCGGGGATTATCCCACGCGGAGTCGTGGAGCCGCGGAGTCTTTGGACAGGATTAAGTCTCGCCAGGGGTGTTATTAGCCGCAAAAAGTCGCAAAGGTCGATCGGTACTGAGATCTTGAAGTTTGGGTTTGAGATTTAGTTCGAGTTGGAGTTGGAGTTGGAGTTGGAGTTCGAGTTCGAGAGCGGAATTGTAAAATTCCATTTTCACCAAGCACCAGGCACTGTCAAGTCCCCGCTTAAAGTTGACACTTCGTTGTTGAGTTGTGTTGTTCGATGGCAGGGCGGTACTTCCGCCCCTGCTGCGCCGTGCCGAACGGGGAGGCGGGCGTCCCCGAAGGGGTGC
>JAEEHL010000084.1 GCA_016280825.1 Verrucomicrobiota bacterium | reverse complement strand
CTCGCCCGATCCGCATTCGCCGGTCCCCCCGACGGAATTTTGACGCTCGTGCTGAGCACTCGCCCTCCACCGCGCCAGTCAAAATTCCATCGGACCAGCGAAATGCTCTCGTGCGCCAGTCGGCCCTATGCACCACTCCGCTTAATGGATACGCTTCGCATGGAATAGCAGTTGCGAGTCGCGAAGCTGATGTAGCAAGGCCGCCCCCGGCCTAGCGGAATTTTCTCATTCTCCCTCTACACGGCTAAACTCTGTGTCTTCGTGTCATAAGTTCCCTCCGTGTTTTGCGCCGCAGGCGAGGTGGCGGCTAACTGCTAACCGCTCACTGACCCCTGACCCCTGACCCCTGACTACTTCGTCTCTCCCTCCGCCATACGCCTCGCCCCTCTCTCCGTGCCCGACTTCACTTGGGGAGGCAACCTCTACTCTCCCCCTGAGACAGGGGGAGTGCCGCGTCAGCGGCGAGGGGGTATGATGTCGCTAAACCCGAAACCCGCGACCCTGCGCCTCAGGGCGCCGTGCCGCCGCGCTGTTCCAATCGCTTCAATACTAGTTCTGCAGCTTCAAGCCCCTGCTCTGCCGCTTTGCGTAACCACTTAACCGCCTCGGCCTTGTCCTGCACCACGCCTTCGCCGAAGAAGTAGCACTTGCCCAGACAGAACTGCGCCTCAGAGTTCCCCTGCTCCGCCGCCTTGAGCCACCACTTCACCGCCTCGGCCTTGTCCTGCGCCACGCCCCAGCCGTAGAAGTAGCAATGGCCCAGCCAGAACTGCGCCTCAGAGTTTCGCTGCTCCGCCGCCCTGCGCCACCACTTAACCGCCTCGGCCTTATCCTGCGCCACGCCTTCGCCCATGTAGTAGCACACGCCCAGAATGAACTGTGCCGTCACATTCCCCTGCTCCGCTGCCTTGCGCCACCACTTTATAGCCTCTGCCTTGTCCTGCGCCACGCCTTCGCCCATGTTGTAGCAATGGCCCAGATAGTACTGCGCTGGCGCATGCCCCTGCTCCGCTGCCTTGCGCCACTGCTCCGCTTTGTCTTCTGGCGTGGGAGCCGTCCTGCATCCGCACATCGTCGCAAAGGACAGAAGGCAGGCAATCATCAGCATGTTTCTCATTTCCCCTCCTTGTTTATCAACCGCCGCGGAACCGCCGTTCCGCTTTAAGTAGTATATCATATTTGCGCGGGTTTCGGGGTGCGGGTCGCGGGTAGTTGCTGTCGCTACTGGGAGTCTCGGAGTCTTGGAGACTCCTAAACTCCAGAACTCCCAGCAGCGAAAGCAACTGGTTTCGGGTCTCGGGTAGCACCCTACACGGCTGATATTAAGTTGGAGAGTGAGGGAGTTTGAAGTGAGGAAGTTGGGAACTTTGCGGACTTCGCGAACTTTTCGCGAGATAAAACGGCCGCGCTGAATCTGTGTCGGGCGTCTGACGCACTGCGCCCATTTTCGTGTGCTTCGTGTATTTCGTGGTTCACCCCCAACTTCATCACTTCCTCACTCCTAACTCACAACTCTAAACTCTGAACTCGAAATTATGATATAATACGCGGCATGAGACGTTGCAGAGTGAATCTTCCCAACCGCTGCTATCACCTGATTAGTCGCGTCGTCCGCCGCGCGTTTGAAGGAGTGCAGGCGGCGAATCGGAGAAATTTGGGGCCTGTCCCCAGCCGTTGGTTAGGTGGTTCGGTAGTTAGGTGGTTAGGTAGTTGCGCAAACCCGCAACCCGAGACCCACACCTCGAGACCCGAAAACGATGGCCTTGTCCCCAAAGCGCCCATTTTGAAATATCGCATTATTCTTAGGGGGCGGGCGAATATTATGCAGATTGCTCGCGCAGCCGCGGGGTCTGTCCCCAAGTTTTCCAAAGATGTCCCGCTTTTATGTTGTTATAAGAAGGTAAATAAATGAAGTGCGGTTTGTTTTTCTTTCTTTATATGCTGCTGGCTTCTCTATCGCATGTAATGGCTGTGGGCGTGGTCGTTTCGTTTGATCCTCCAGTCATGCGCTGCAAACCCCTCGCTCACTCTCCGCCGATTTGTAGGTTGAAAATCGAATCAAAAGAGGAGGTTTTCCCATATTCAGGCAGCACAAATCTCGCCAATGCCATACTTCGCAGAATAGATGCTGGGCAGACGGTGTCGTTGTCTATTATAGGATATTCCTCGTATGACCAGTGTATTGGCCTCTTGGCGCATCTTAATTTAAGGGAAGTATTTGCGTACCCAAAGGGAATGAAGGTGCAAACATGGTCTCCTTTCAATAATATGCACGTTGGTCCTCTTGATAAGCTCTCGGCATTTCCTTATGCAGAAGCCAGAACTCGTCATAGGTGCGCATGTTTTCAGTCTGGCTTGCCGTTTCATCGTCACGGAGGGAAGACTGTGGCTTGCGACGTGATTGGTGGCGATGTCTTCTGCATCAGCAACTTGCTCGCGAACGGTATTTCTTCCGCTTCGGGCAGGAACACTTTCTTCTTCCCTGAATTGGACTGCTTGGTCGTGTACAGTCCAGATGATTGTAATAGCGTGCTGGCTGCGTGTCATTTTACCGGTGGCGATCTCTTCCCGTTTGAGGGCTGCGCACGGGGGCTTCCGGCGGAAATGAGAGGCATTGCAAATGCGAGCTTCGTTATGGTTGAACCCGAAGTACTGTTAGAACGAGAGTTCGGTACGGGATTTGTCGGAGTGTCCGGTGACGAGCTGACGTCCAAGATTGTGGATTCGCCGCGAAGGGATAGAATGCTTGAACTCATACATACGCGCATCGCGGAAAATGAGTTTGGCAGGTGGAATATGCTTGGTAGCACATTTGGGATTGTCTCCACTGATTCCGCTTCGCAAGAGAGGAAATGCGCTCTTGACATATTTGTCTCACAAGACCGCAAGTTGGTCGTGGGGACGCATGAAAAGCGGGTCGTTTGTGTGTGGATAGTTTACAACGAGTCATTCTGGAAATGGCTAGTTGGGTCGAGATAGACGGCAATTGCGGCAAAAGGTCGGGGACCACAGGGTCAGACTGATTGCTGATGAGAAAACGGTAAAAATGT
The DNA here is from genome assembly GCA_016280825.1 of Verrucomicrobiota bacterium. Classification (GTDB taxonomy): domain Bacteria; phylum Verrucomicrobiota; class Kiritimatiellia; order RFP12; family UBA1067; genus UBA1067. The sequence continues at coordinate 4,726 of JAEEHL010000084.1, read as the reverse complement.
GTGCTGAACGATTTAATTGGGGGGTGGGGACGGTTTTCACTACGGCGGAACAAGTTGATTGGAAAACTTGGGGACAGACCCTGCGACTGCGCAGGCAATTTACATAATATTCGCCTGCCATTTGTGAATAATGCGACATTTCAAAATGGACAGTTTGGGGACAGACCCCAAATTTCTCCAGTCCCTCATGACCCCTCCCGGCAAATCCCCATGCGGCTCATGCTCCGCGAAGCCCCAAGCGAAGCGTTAGCGGAGCACCTTTGTTAGCCCTCGGAGTTTTTGCAAATCTCATGCAAGCCCGGGGTGGTTGTGCTGCATCAGGTGGCATGCTCTGAGCAATGCCTCTGCGGGTCTTGACATTGCCCTGTTTGGTGTAGTACAATATCGGGCATGAAAAAAGAGACAAAGGAATTGGCGTGGACACTGTGCATTGCGCTTGCGGTGATGATGGCGGTGCCGGTTGCCTATCGGGTGTTTGTGCATTTCTGGCCTCCCGTGGAGCGGCCCCGCCAGTCGATAACGCAATTCTTCGACGGGCCTGAAGGCGAGAGCGGCGAGAAGCTCCTTGCAAAGCCAGTCGCCAAGTGGACCGAGGCCGAGAAGAAGGCGGAACCCGCGGTCTATGCGTGGCTCCAGGGCCAGGGAAGCGAGATACTGCCGTGGGAATGGACTGACGAGGCGCGGCAGAAGGACCCGAATGGATACGCGAAGTGCTGGCGGCGGATATGGAACGAGCGCAAGCTCCATTACGAAAAGCTCCTTGCGCAGCATCAGAAGGACATCAAGCGTCTTGAGCGCGAGGCTGAGAACCTTGACGTGATCTACGACCACCGCACAAATCAGATCGCGCGCCTGAACTCCATTGCCGCCACAAACGACTTCCCGTGCAAAGTCGCCGTCGAGCACCTTGAGAAGGGGCGCTTCTGGGGCTGGAACAAGCGCGTAGAGCTTGTGGAGTGCAAGGACGCGGCGGAAATAGTGTCGGTGACGAACAGCATCTGCAGCCGGGAAGTCGCTAAGGCGCAGGATGAACGCAAGGCCGCCGAAGACCTGTTTTTTGCGGGCATTGCGTTAGGGAAGATTGCCGTCTCGTGCGAGAGCGCTCTTGAAATCTGCAACGAGAACAGCCGCCTTGCGGAAATCCCGCCCTCGCAGGAAGAGGGGTTGAGAAAGGCGTTTGTAGAGAATTTGAAGAGAGAGTGAGCGCCAATGAAATTTTTTATTGCAATTGGCAGGTCGACACTTTGGGGACAGACCCCAAATTTCTCCCAAAGGGTGGCTCTGCGGCGCGAAGCGTTTAGGCGGAGCGTTAGCGAAGCCCTTTTGTTAGCCGTCGGAGTTTGAGATTAGTTCGAGTTGGAGTTGGAGATTAGTTCGAGTTGGAGTTCGAGTTCGAGAGCGGAATTGTAAAATTCCATTTTCAACCAAGCACTAACGACTAGCGACTAACGACTAACCCCTGACTCCTGCCCCCTGACTACCCATCCCCCATCGCCGCTGTTGACAAGCGCGGCGTCTTATGCTATCTTACGCACTTGTTTTGAGACATGGTGTCTTGAAACGCCATGGGACAGCAGTGAAAGACATATATCTATACGGCGCTCCGGCATCGGGCAAGACCACTCTCGGCGGCCGCCTTGCAAAGGCGCTCGGGAGGAAGTTCGTCGACCTTGACGCGCTCATAGTCGAGCGCGAAGGGCGCGGGATACCCGAGATTTTCAAGGAGGACGGCGAGGCCGCATTCCGCAAGGTCGAGAAGGCGGCTTTGGAGTCTGTCGCGGCGGCGGAAGTAGGCGCCGTGGTCGCGCTTGGCGGCGGGACGCTTCTCGACGCGTCGTCGCGGGAGCTGTGCGAGAAATGCGGCAGCGTTCTCTGCATGGCGACGCCTTCGCAGGAGGAGATTGCGCGGCGGATGGGGGCCGCGCCGGGAACGCGGCCACTCGGCGACAAGTCAGCCGAGCGCGCGCCGCACTATGCATCGTTCAAGTCGCGCGTCGAGACGTCGTTTGAGGCTGGCGAATCGCTCGTCGTCGTGGGCACCGGAATCGCCCGCGGGCTTATGGACGAGCGCAGGATTGTCGCGGACGAGAACGTGGCGCGTCTTTTCGGCCTTCCCTCTCCCATCGCCATCGTTCCGTCGGGCGAACGCCACAAGACGCTTGAGACAGTCTCCAGACTGTGGGCCGCGTTTGCCCGCGCAGGCATCGGGCGCGGCGACACGGTGACGGCAGTTGGCGGCGGCGTAACGCTTGACCTCGCGGGGTTTGCCGCGGCGACGTGGATGCGCGGCGTCGCGTGGGTGGACTTCCCTACTACGCTACTTTCCATGGTAGACGCCTCGACAGGCGGGAAGACGGGCTTCGACCTGCCCGAGGGCAAGAACCTTGTAGGCGCGTTCCATCCGCCGCGCCTTGTCGTCGTGGACACGGACTTCCTGCGCACACTCCCGGCGGAGGCCATTGCCGAGGGAAGGGCCGAGATGGTGAAGCACGAGGTCATAGGCGCCCTTGCGAGAACGCCGGGCGGCGCGGCGCTCCCGACGGCGCGCGAGATAGCGCAAAGCCTTTCCGTCAAGGCCGAGATAGTGACCTCCGATCCGTTCGAGCGCACCGGCAGGAGGATTCTCCTCAACTGCGGCCATACTGTCGCGCATGCCGTCGAGAGGCTTACAGGCTATTCCGTCTCGCACGGCATGGCGGTGGCCATCGGGTGCGTCGAGGAGGCGCGTCTTGCAGTGCGCATGGGGCTTGCGCCGGAGACGTGGCCCGACGAGCTCGCTTCGCGCTTCCGCGAGTTCGGGCTAAAGACGGAGCTTCCAGAGGGGCTTTCCTTCGAGAAGATGGCCGATTCGATGCGCGGCGACAAGAAGCGCTCCGGCGATGTCGTCACGTTTGCGCTCCCATGCGGATGGGGCGACGTCAGAAAGGTGCCGATAGACCTTTCGCGGAAGGGGGAACGATGATCCTCGGCCCGGGAGCGAGGCGGGGGCGCGTCGACGCGCCTCCTTCAAAGTCGCACGCGCACAGGCTTCTCATAGCAGCGTTTCTTGCCGGCCGCAAGGACGTTCTCGAGGCTGCGGAGGGCGATTCGGCCGACATCGCCGCGACGAAGCGCTGCCTTGCCGCGCTTCAAGGGGAAGAGGGCGAGCCCGTCCTCGACTGTGGCGAAAGCGGCTCTACCTTAAGGTTCCTCTCGCCCGTCGCGGCGGCCCTCGGCAAGCGCCCGAAGTTCGTCAAGAGAGGGCGTCTCGCAGAGCGCCCGTGCATGGAGTATTCGTCGCTGGAGCCGGGGACGTTCGAGCTTTCGGGGAGCGTGTCGTCGCAGTTTGCGACGGGGCTGCTCTTTGCGCTTCCGCTTCTCGGCGGAGATTCGGAGATACGCTTTTCGTCGCCCTTGCAGTCGAAGGGCTATGTCAGGATGACGCTCGACGTGCTGAAGAAGTTCTCGATTTCGATCGAGGAGACGGCGAGCGGCTTCTTCGTGCCGGGGAGGCAGAGGTATTCGTCGCCCGGCGACATCAAGGTAGAGGGCGACTGGTCGGGCGCGGCGTTCTGGCTTGCGATGAACGCGATGGGCTCGGATGTCGAAGTCTCGGGGCTTGACCCCGCGAGCGCACAGCCCGACGCTGCCGCGAGGAACCTTTTCGCCGAACTGCCGCGCAGGATCGACGTTTCGCAGTGCCCCGACCTTTTCCCCGCGCTTGCCGTCGCGGCGGCCGCGAGAGAAGGCGAGACGCTTTTCACCGGCACGGCGCGCCTGCGGATAAAGGAGTGCGACAGGGCGGCCGCGATGCTCGACGTCCTGCAGGGCTTTGGCGTGGAGGCGAAGTCGTCAAGCGACGAATTCCGCGTGAAGGGGACTTCCGGCAGGTTTCGCGGAGGCAGCTTCGCCACCCGATCCGACCACAGGATCGCCATGGCGACGGCAGTTGGCGCGACAAGGGCCGATTCGCCTGTGGAGATAGACGACGCGGCATGCGCGGCGAAGTCGTACCCAAGTTTCTTCGCCGAGTTCTGCAGGATGGAGATTGCCGGTTTTGAGGGCGCGCATCTCGCCGCGGTTTCGCTTGGCTCTAACATCGAGCCGAGGGGAGAATACCTGAAGAGGGCGCTTGACGCGCTTTCCAATATGCCGGAGACGGCGTTTTCCGCCGCGAGCGGAGTCGTCGAGACGGAGCCGGTGGACGTGCCGGACGAATTTTCGCATCTGAAGTTCCTCAATCAGGCGGCGCTCTTCAGGACGCGGCTCGACGCCAGGGAGTTTTCGGCGAGAATGCACGAAATAGAGGATGAGCTTGGCCGCGTGCGCACGACGAGGAACGGCCCGAGGACGATCGACATCGACCTTGTCGACTTCGACTCGGTCCACTGCAGCGAACCAGACCTTGTCCTTCCGCACCCCCGCGCCGCCGGGCGCGACTTCGTCCGCCGCCCGCTTGCAGAGCTCGGGTTTGAAGTCGACGTCGGCTAGCGCGTAGTTTTGGTGCCTTGTACGCGGCCTTGTGCGTCGCGATAAGTCGTCTTGCCGTGGCTGTCGGTTGTCGCCGTGCCCTGCACGCGGCCCATGGAGTCGCGCCAAGTCGTCTTGCCCCGGCTGTCGGTAGTTGAGGTGCCCTGCACGCGGCCCATGGAGTCGCGCCAGGTGGTCTTGCCACGGCTGTCGGTGGTGACTGTGCCTTGTGCGCGGCCTTGCGCGTCGCGGTAAGTGGTCTTGCCACGGCTGTCGG
>JAEEHL010000083.1 GCA_016280825.1 Verrucomicrobiota bacterium | reverse complement strand
TTTCTACACGTTCTTCATGTTCTCCTATGAGAACAAAAGTCAAGTGCAAAATCGCTTTGGCGATTGCCGCTTGCCTTCTCCGGTTGCTCGATGTACGTCTTTCTCCTATTCGCAGTGTCGGGCTGCCGTTGACGGCTTCGTCGCCCGCCTGCATTCTGTAATCCATCCTGCGGGGGTGCCTCCTGCACGGCGCACTCGAGGTGCCGAACATGAATCGCACTCACCCGCGGACGGGACATTCAAGCGTTTCCGGAACGGTTCGCGGCCATTGCCCTGGCGTCGCCTCCTTGTCCTTAAATCGTCTTCGGAATCTGCGGCCTATGCCGTCGCCCTCATGGCGAGAAGCTCCTTTTCGCAGCGCTCCGACAGCGGCACGTAAGGGGCGTCCGGCTTCTTGAGCATCGCCACCATCAGGACCGCGAGAGACCTCGCCACCGCGGTCACGGCCTTGCGCCTGGCGATCTTCGCGCCGCGCGCGCATATCCTGAGCCCCTTCGCCTTGAGGTCGGTGTCGGCCGAGCAGTCTCGCAGGATCATCTGCGCGCTCTCGACGAGAAGCCTTCGCATGAGCCCGGACCCCGCCTTCGTTATGTGGCACTGCCTGTCGACGTCGCCGGACTGGTCCTGCTTCGGCGTGACGCCGAGCCACGGGCCTATGTCCCTCGGCTTCCCGAACCTGTCCACGTCCCCGCCCGTCACCGCGACGAATCCGGTCGCGACGTACAGCCCTACGTAGCGGATCTCCATCAGCCTCTCGACCTGGGCCTTGAACGTCGGCGTCTCGGCGAGCTCCCTTATCTGCTTCTCGTATGTCCTGATCGTGACGGCCAGCTGCTCGAGGTTCTTCAGCATCGGCCAGGCGATGTCGCGGAACTCCCTCGGCCACGCGCTCCTGTCGAGCCTGTGGAAGCCGGCGGCCTGGCACTTGGCGATCCTGAAGCCCATCGACTTGGCGACGGCCCGCAGCTGGACGACGATCCCCGTGCGCTGCTTCACGAGGAGGTTGCGCATCTCGTGGAGGTTGAGCATCCTCTGGTGCTCCGGCCCGCGCAGCTTCACCGGATGGAGCAGCCCCGGGTCGGCGAGCGCGATGCGGGCCAGCGTCCTCGCGTCGTTCTTGTCGTTCTTCGTCTTCGACTCCGTTATCATCCTGAGGCGGCAGGGGTTGGCGACGTACACCTTGAAGCCCATCCCCCTGGCGACCTCGTCCATCCACCGGCAGTGCGTCCCGGCCTCGAACGCCACGGCCGACGCCCTGTCCTGCGTCGCGAGGAACTTCGCCAGCCCCTCCCTCGTCGTCGGGATAGCCGTCTCCATGACGACCTTCGGTGCCGCCCCGCCCCCTGCCATGACGCAGACCTGCGTCTTCCGGTCGCCCACGTCCATGCCAATTATGGTATAATACGCATTGTTCATCTTGATCCTCCTGTCTGTTGGTGTTTTTGCACAGCCACCGTGGCTAGTGCGTCTCAAATCACATTATAGCAGATAGGAGGATCTTTTTCATCCCGAGGAGGCTTGTGAACATGCCGACGCGCGCGCGGCGCCACAAGACGCAAGCGCGCGTGTCGACATGTTTGCAAGCCGTATCCCTTCAGCCAGTTGTCAAAGAACGAAACCTTCTCCGCCATTGAGAAAAGGCTCGTTCTACATTATACCTGCACGGCTAGGGATTTTCAGCCGCAAAGAACGCAGAGAACGCATAACTATCGAACCATAGCGCCACCTGGCTGAAATATGATATAATACGCGGCAGATGAAGCAAGTTATCATAGTGCTGGCAGGCATGACCTTGTTGTCTCGGTTCAGGTACCTAGCCTTGGCTGCCGCTGTTGCGACTGCGGAAACGTGTGCGTTCGGTTTTGACGCAATCGTGCGCAGCAAGGCGGAACTCCTCGATGCCATTGCTGGAGCGTCTGACGGACGTGGGCGGCTCGTCCAGGATGTCGCAATTGCATTTGCGGCGGACTGCGAGCCGATAGTTGTCGGCGAGGGCGACCTTTGGAATGAATCTGAAAAATGTCTCCTTGACTGCGGTGGCCGCAGGATATGCCTGGATGCTGGCAGATGCCCGAGCGGCACCGTTGTAGTCGGCGACCCCGAAGGCGGGCGGAAGGAAGGCCGACTAGTTGCAATAAAGGGCTGTGGCGAGGGCTCGGTCTTCAGAAACCTCACCGTCGTCAACCACGGGCGGCTGGAATTCAACGGCGGCGCCGACACGTTGGTATGGGACTGCGATTTCATCAACTGCGGCGCCGACAATCCGAAAGCGGGCAACGGCGGCGCGATCAAGGGGTGCGCATCTGTCGTGGGCTGCGGCTTCGAGCGCTGCAGGGCTCTTGCCGGCGGCGCGTTGAGTGATTGCGGTTACGTCGGCGAGTGCCTGTTTGTCGATTGCAGCGCACTTGGCGGCGGCGGTGCGATTGCAGGTGCGACCGACGTATTCCGCTGTGAGTTCCGCAGGTGCAGTTCCCGGGGCACGGACGATGGATGCGGCGGGGCTGTTTTCGGCGGCCGCGACATCGTTTCCTGCCTGTTCGTGGACTGTTCGTCCGTCCGAGGCGGCGCAATCATGTCGGCAGGGAAGGGCCACGGCTCCCGCACCAAGGCCGTTCACTGCACGTTCATCCGCTGCAGGGGCGAGCTATCCGGCGAGGCGGTGTACGAGAGCGCAGAGGGGGCCCCGGTCTTCATGCTTAACTGCCTCGGCTTCGGGTGCTCCTGTTGGCAGTACGGCGCAGACATGGAAGAGAAGTACAACTGCTACCAGCTGGTCGGCACCGACTTCTTCCTCGACTACGCCAACGGCGACTTCCATCCGCACCCAGGGCTTGCCGAAGGGTGGTCGGATCCGTGCGGGCTTGCCTTTGGCGATTGCGGCGAGGAGTTCTTTGCCTGCCGCGATCTCGACGGATATGGCTACCAGCTGTCCTCGCCCTGGCCAGTCTGCCCGGGCTGCTACAGGTTCCGCGCGACCGCAGTTTCCGAGGAGGAGTCCCCGGATGGCGGATTGTCCGGCCTGTCCAAGTATGTCGTGGTCAAGCCGAAGAAGAGCGCCAACATGGGCCATTGGCGGAAACCTGCGAAGAAGCCCCAGACGAAGACTTCGGATTTCGGCAATTCGGTGCGGAACCGTCCGCCCAAGGTGGTTAGCCATCGGGCGGGCCAAGCGCTGCTCGACCTCTCCGAACTGCCGTGCGTAATCACGCAGAACGAGATCCTGCACGAGGGGGACGACCTGCTGTCGTTCGTCTCGCCTTGGTACGAGGAGGACGCGGACGGCGTCACCCGGTTCTTCGAATTGTACGGACCGCTCAAGATGCCGAAGGTCGGCGTCGATGCGGGGTATGGCTGTCCGGGCGAGATGCTGCCCTACGAAGAAGACGAGGAGCTAAAGGCGCTCGACGGCAAGTATGGTTTCCGCCCGGGTTGGTTCCATCGCAGATATGTGCGGAGCGAGGACAAGCTCCCTCCCCGTTATAGCATCCTGAAGGACAGGGCGTGCCCGATGGCCGATCCGCATGGCCTTGCAAAGTCTGGCGCTCCTACAAACGTCGTCGAGAAGATACCGTTCCTGTTTTCGCCTGCCAAGGGCAAGGGGAAATTCCCGCTTGTCGTCTATATCGCCGGGCGCGGCGAGCAGGGGACAGACCTCAAGAAGATGTTCCGGCAGACGGGCGTCTTCGATGCAGTGCGCGAGCCGGACTTCGCCAAGGGGCATCCTTGCCATCTGCTGGCGATCATGCCGCCTGAATTTGTGCACGGGTGTTTCGTCTCCTATCCCCACAGCTATAGCTTCTGCAGGGGTGCCTACGACGACATCCCCATCTATTACAACCATAAAATCGCCAAATTGTATCTTGTCCAGCTGTACGCGGACCTCGTCTTCGGCATCCAGCGCGAACTTCAGGCGAAAGGGCAGTCGACGGTCGACGAGGACGCCATTGTCCTCGTCGGTCTCGGGACGGGATCTTCTGCGGCGGTCACGATGATGCGCGAATATCCAGGTCGCTATGCCGGGGTCTGCGTGACCTGGCCGTCGGAAGCATTCCAGCCCACGGCCAACAGGTATCGACCTGGACGCTGGTGGTATGCGATGAAGGAGCAGTATCACGAGATTGACGACAAGATAGACAAGATGGCCGAGGTCTATAGGAAGGCCGGCGCTGATTTGCGCCTGAGCTATTATCCTGACGGCCCCAACTGGTGGAATCGCCAGTACGAGTCGCCTGAATTCGCGCATTGGCTCGTGGAA
>JAEEHL010000010.1 GCA_016280825.1 Verrucomicrobiota bacterium | reverse complement strand
CTTCGAGATGAGCTCGATGGCCTTCAGGTGCATCATGTCGGTCATCTCGCAGGCGCCCTTGGTGATGTAGCCCTCGATGGCGTGCGTGAGGGCGTCCATGCCGGTGAAGGCGGTGAGACTCGGGGGCATCGTGCTCATCATGTCGGGATCGACGAACGCCACGACGGGGATGTCGTGCGGGTCGACGCAGACGAACTTGCGCTTCTTCTCGACGTCGGTGATGACGTAGTTTATGGTGACTTCCGCCGCGGTGCCGGCCGTCGTGGGAACGGCAAGTATCGGCTTCGACGGGCTCTTCGTTGGCGCGACGCCCTCGAGCGAGCGCACGTCGGCGAACTTCGGGTTCGCGGCGATTATGCCCACGGCCTTCGCCGTGTCCATCGAGCTGCCGCCGCCGATGGCGATTATGCAGTCCGCCTTCGCGGCCTTGAACGCCTTGACGCCGTTCTTCACGTTGGCGATGGTCGGGTTGGGCTTGATGTCGGAGAAGACCGTGTACTTCACCTTCGCCGCGTCGAGAAGGTCCGTCACCTTCTTCGTCACGCCGAACTTGACGAGGTCCGGGTCGGAGAACACGACCGGCCTCTTGAGCCCGCGGGCGGCAAGCTCCGCGGCGATGGACTTCACTGCGCCTGCGCCGTGATACGATGTTTCATTGAGAATTATGCGTGTTGCCATTTTTCGTTCCTCTCTTTCCTTGTTTTGCCTGTAAGCCTATTTGCCGCGAACGGAATCCCTGCCGTCGTACCTCGGCGGCACGTAGCCGTGCTCGGAGCCCTGCACCCAGACGATCTTCTTGTCTTCGCCGGGGATGTTGTTCCAGAGCTTCGCAAGCCCCGTCGGCGGGCAGACGTAGTCTCCAAGCCCGGCGCGCGAGATGTAGACGCGGCAGCTCTTCGGGATGCGCTTTGCGAAATTCACGGGATCGTAGTAGCCGAGCGCGTCGGTCCACTTGATGTACCAGCCATCGCCCGCGGCCTTCTTGTCGAGGCGGGCGTCGTTGAAGTGCATGTCGCAGCACCACGTGACGACCGACTCCGCCGACGTCACGCCCTCGCCGCACCCGGCGGCCCAGATCGTCTGGAGCCCGCCCTGGCTGCTGCCGTACGCGTAGAGGTCGCGGCCGTTCCAGCCCTTGAGCGTCTTGAGGAACTGAAGCGCCCTCTTGACGCGCAGCACCATGCCGTTGAAGTAGGCAACTTCCGGGTCGGCGTTCTGCGCGGGGTCGAACGCATACGTCATGTCGTGCGAGCGCACCTCCCACCTGAGCGCCTTCGTGTCTGCGCCGGTCGCGCCGAACTCGACGAGCTTGAGCCCGTGCGCGTTTATGTCGAACTTGATCTCGTTGTCGGGCGCCCAGCGCGGCATGCGGTGGAAGCAGTAGTCGGCCGAATACCCGTGCGTCTGGAGCTTGCAGGGGAACACCTCTCCGTCGTCCACCGCCTTTGGCACGAAAAGGTAGCCCGTCACAGGGCGCAGTCCGGCGCAGTCGACGCGCACGGCGTAGGCGCGCACCTTCGGCACGGGGCTCTGCACCTCGACCATCTCATGCTTGATGGGCACCTTGCCGAGACGGGCGAACTGCCGCGCCCAGAAGTCGTCGAAGTCCTCCGGCTCGGGATGCGACTCCAGGCTCTCGATCTCCACGCCTGCGCCGCCGTCGAAGAAGACGTTCTTCTTCGAGCTTTCGAACCTGTTCATGGCGCGCTTGCCCTCCGGGGTAGTGGCGTCGCCCGTGAACTTCTTCTCGATTCGCCTGCCTTCCTTGTCGACCACATACGCCTCGAGGCGCACGAAGCCCGGCTTGGACAGGCTCGTCTCGTACTTGAACGGCTCCATTGAAAGCGGCACCTTCCCCTCCTCGACGGAGCCAAAGTCGTCGGACTTCTTCCACCAGAGGGAATATTCGCCGTCGGGGATGTCGCCGTCGAGGCCGCAGACGGAAAGGGTAAAGACGATCTTCTCGCCGACCTTGTAGCCGATGGGGTCCTTGTCGGTCACGCCCTTGATCCACGCCTTGTCGAGAAGCCCCGCCCAGGCACAGGCAGACGCCACAAGCGCCGTAGCCATGAACGCCATCTTTTTTTTCATTGAGACCTCTTTCATTTTGACAGAAAATTATGGCGGTATTTTACCATTTCGCGCCCTGCCTTGTCAACGGACGGACTTGGACCGCCCAAATGGGCAATTTATCGTATCACGCCGCCAAAGAGTATAATTCCCCGCTCGTCGTAGAAGACCGCCGACTGGCCGGGAGCGACGCCGAATATGCCCTCGCCGGGCGCGTTGCAGACGCCATTCTCGAACTCCACGGGGCCCTTCGGCTCGCCCATGGAGCGCACCTTCACATACGCCTCGATTCGCGCCTCTGTCGGCGCCAGCGCCATCCACTGCACGTCGTCGACGCGAAAGCTCCGCACATGCGCCTCCTCGCGGGTGCCGAGCACGACTTGGTTCTTGCAGGAGTCGATCCTTACGACATATAGCGGCTTTGGGCCGTAGACGCCAAGCCCCTTGCGCTGGCCAACGGTGAAGTTCCACGAGCCGCCGTGGCTGCCAATCTTCCGCCCGGCCATGTCGACGATGTCGCCCTCCCGCGACTCTGCGCCAATCAGCTCGTTCCTGTCGCCGGAATAGAAATCCTGCGAATCGGCCTTTTCCGCGACGGCGAGGCCATTGGCCGACGCAAACCTGCGCACGTCCTCCTTCGTCCGCTCCCCAAGCGGGAAAAGCGCCGTCGCGAGCTGCTGCTGGGAAAGCCTGTAGAGAAAGTAGCTCTGGTCCTTCTTCTCGTCTGCGGCGCGGCGCACGGCAAGCCGCTCCCCGACGCGCTCGATGCGCGCGTAGTGGCCCGTCGCGAAGCGCTCGAACTCGACGCCCGCCTCGCGGGCAAGGCGCGGCAGAAGGCCGAACTTGAACGCGGCGTTGCAGAACACGCAGGGATTCGGCGTCTCGCCGCGAAGGGAGATTTCGCGGAACATCCTCACAATCGAATTCTCGTACGCCTCGGAGCAGTCGAGTACCTTGTACGGTATCGAAAGCCCGCGGGCAAGTTTCGCGGCCTCCTCTATGTCGCGCTCCTCGCCGGGGCCGAAGCACGCGTCCCTTTCGCCGCCGCGGAACGTCCCTCGCCAGAGTTTCATCGTTATTCCCGTGACGTCATGCCCCTGCTCCTTCAGAAGAAGCGCCGCGACGCTCGAATCGACGCCGCCGGAAAGCCCCACGGCAACCTTCATCCTGCCTGCGCCCGTCATATCCTGTTGTCCCAGTTCTTGAAGACGACTTCCTGCCCGTTCGCCTTGATCGCCTCGTAGACTTCCTTCGGCGGGCGGCGGTCGGTAAGCGTGAACTGCGCGACATCCGCCGCGTGCTCCTTCTCGAGAACGGCATAGCCGCCCGGCGTCACGCGCGAGCCAGCGCTCATGTTGTCTGCCGCGACCTGCACGATGTAGTCGCGGAACTTCGGCGCCTCGCGCGTCGAGACCGTCATGCAGCACTGCG
>JAEEHL010000082.1 GCA_016280825.1 Verrucomicrobiota bacterium | reverse complement strand
GTGCCGAGCTGGGCGTTGAACGCCTTGCCCTGCTTGTAGAGGGCGAACCCCGTCGCGCCGATCTGGAGGGCGCAGCAGATGGCACCTGCAATCATGCCCGTCACCGCGGCCTGGCGCTGCGCGTCAGCCTGGTTCAGGATGCTTTTCTGGATGGCCAGGTTTTCCGCCAGGCGCATCTCGCGCGTGGCGTCGCGCTGCTTCTGCGCGACCTCCACGAGAAGCGCCATCATCTTGTAGAGGTCGAACATCGCACGCCTCGCGGCGCCCCGCGCATCGCCCTTCGGCATCGCGCTGAGCGTCTCGGTGAGCACCGAGGAGAGCGCGTCGTGGAACTGCTTGATCTGCTCTTCGGTGAGGTTGAGGCCCGAATTGGCCGCAAGCTTCTCGCAGAGCGAGTCGATCGCCGCCTGGTCCACTGCCGCGGGGATGTCGAGGTCGTCAGGTATCCTGATCGTCACCGGCGTTTCCACGCCGTCCACGTTCGTCGTGATCGTGACGTTCGTCGTGCCCGCAACGCCATCTGCGCCCTCGGTCTTCGTGACCTCGCCGAGCTTGCTCAGGAGCGCATCCCAGTTGACCGCGCCGGCGTTTCCGTTTACTTGTATGCTCATTGTAAGATTCCTTTCGTTCTACGTCGGATCGTCGGATCGTCTTATCGTCGGATCGTCCGGCCATCCGACCATCCGACCATCTGACCATCCGACCAACCTCCCCTTACGCCATCGCCCCAAGGTTGTTGGCGATCTGGGTCTGCGTGTCCGTCGCGGAGGAAAGCATTTCCGCCACCTGCGAGATCGCCTGCTGGAGCATCTGGAGGATCTGCTTGAGCTCCTCCTCGCACTCGTCGAGGCGCTGCTTGAGCGCGGTGATGTACTTCTCCGTCTCCGAGACGTCGGCCTGCGACATGCCGGCCTTGAAGCTGTTGTAGGCTCCGACGCCGCCGGCAACGGTTCCGCCGATGCCGACGATCATGGTCGTTAGCGCGACTGCCGCACGGATCTTCTCCATCGTCTCGACGGTGACCGCGACGCCCTTCACGGTGTCTGCGACGCCCTTGGCGGCGTTCGAGACCGCCGTGGCTCCGCCGCCCGCGAGGCCGGCGCCGAGGGAAGCGGCCATGATCGCCACGGTGATGAGGACCTGCGCGAGTATCTGCGACGCCTGCTTGCTCAAGCCCAGGCTCTCAAGCCCCTTGGCGAGCTTTTCGACGATTTTGTCCATCACTCCAGTCTCGTTCAGCACCTGGCACGCGATCGCAATGCCCGCGCCGATGACCGGACCGACGGCGAGACCGCCCGTCGCGATGCATGCGACGACCGCCGCGACGACGGCAAGAGCCGTCATCAGCCAGCCGAAGATCTTGCTCGCCTTGCGGGACTCTGCCGCCTTGTCCATGTCCTTGAGGGACTTTTCGATCTTCTCGGAGCGGTTGTTGCGCTCCGCATCGAGCGCGTCCTTCTGCATGTCGATGCGCTCCTTGGCCATCTGGGTCTGACGCTCCTCGTTGTCCATCTGGATGTACGAGAGCAGCTTCTCGAGGTTGGCCTCGATCTGCTTGATGTCCGCCGGGTTGTCGAGCGCAGGCACGCCCGTCGCGCCGGTCGGCCTGCCGGTTTCGGCGCCTTCCACGCGCTGGTTCGTGTTTACGCTCACGTTGCGCCCGCCCAGAAGCGCGGCGACGTCCTTCACGGCCTGGGCCGCCTTGTCGGAAAGGCCAAGGCCCTTCGCGAAGTCAACCGTCTGGTCGATTGCGTTCGGCATCTTGCCTGCCGGGATGCTTGATATCTCTCCTGCCATTGTTGTGTTCCTTTCTGCGTGTTGCCTATCTGCCCTGTCTACACGCGAACTTCGGAATGGTTACAGGTTTTTTCGTCAAACCTCGAATTCCTTCTCGCCGATCATCTTGCGGAGCTCCGCCGCCTTGGCGCGGTATTCGCGCCCGAGGTCCGTGTTCTCCGGGCAGTAATGTTCGAGCGCCATGACCGCGCTCGCCGCATTCGCCTTGTCACCGAGCGCGAGATAGCACTCCGCCGCATGGAACTGCGGCTTCGGGTTCTCAAGATCCAGGAACGACGAGTAGCCGTACGACGCTATGGCCTTCTGGAAGTCCTTGCGGGCCTGCTGCACCGCACCGAGCGCGAACCAGTACTTCGTGTTCAGATGGTCGAAGAGGACGAGGAACTCGAAAAGCTTCTGCGCATCCTCGAACCTGCCGGTGTTGTAGTAGCCGAACCCAAACGAATAGACCGCCTCCAGCTCGTCATTGGTGATGCCGCGCACCTCCTTGAGCGTAGCGCCGCTGGCGAAGGACTTGGCGGCTTCTGCAATCTTCTCTTCGGTTATCTTGTCCATCGTGATTCTCCTTGGTTTGCTTGTTATTCGATATTAGACCGTCTCTACCCTGTTTTCCTCGATCGTCTCGGTTATGTCGCGCTCGATCTTGTCAAGCGAATCGCGTATCGCAGCGAAGGGATCCATCGCGGCCTCCTTCTCCGCGGCCTTCTTGGCCTCGGCAGGGCTCTCGGACTGCTCTGGCTCCGCCAGCGTCACGAGCTCGGCGGCGACTGTCTTCAACGCGTTTTCGCCGATGGATCTCACAATCGCCGATATCTGCCCCTTCACGGACGATATCTCGTTCTTCGTCTCGGCAATCTTGCCCTGCGTGTCGGCGACGACCTTCTCCTTCGCCTCCAGCTCGGCGCGGACGCGCTTCTGCTCGGCTACGAGCTCGTTGTGGTCCTTGCCGTCCTGCACGGCCTGGTCGATCGCCTTCTGCAGCCTTTCGATCTCCGCCTGCATAAGAAGCGCATCTGCCTTGGCCTTCGCCTCTTCGCCGACGTAGCCGTCGAGCATCTTGTCGAGTTCGTCCAGCTTCGCCGACAGCGCAAGGCCCTGCTCGAGAGTGCGCTTCTGCACGTCGGTAAGCGACTGGCTGATGGACGCGAGCGAAGTTATCAGCATCGAGAAGCGCGTGCGTTCGCTTTCGTTCTTGAGTTTCGCGACAAGCGCCTCGAGGTCGGTCGCCCCGCCGTTCGTGACGGTGAGCGAAGCCCCTCCGAGCAGCGCAGCCGCTGCCTTGCCCGCCGTAACGGGCGTAGACATGTCCTGTGTGGTCGCCTGGAATGACGTGGCGAGCCTGTTTGCGTCAAGTTCTATTGCCATATTCGTGTTTCCTTTCTGCCTTGACTACACATCAGATCTGAAAAGGTTTCATCATCATGCCGAATTTCCTCTGCCGCTCCGCGAGCTCGGCATCGGGCGCGTAGTCCTCCGCCGCAAGATGCGAGGCGCGGGGCGCTTCTGCCGTCTCCCGGCGCTCGTAGCCGCCCGCCTCCCACTTCTCCAGCGGATCGAGCCCGCGCCGCTTCAGCTCCTCGTTCGCCGCCTCCATCTGCGCGTCCGAAAAGCGCATCGCCATCACCTGCTCGCGGGTAAGCCCCTGTTTTTCAAGCATGCGGTCAGTCTCCGCAATGCGCAATTCGGCCTGAGAGACAACGCGCTCGCCATCCGCAATCGTCTTGCGGATGCGGGCAAGGTACGCCTTAACGTCTCTTTCGTCTTTTGTCATCTCGAATTCACTACCCCAAATTAGCGGTAATTATATCATATTTTCACGACTTCTGCAAACAATCACGGCAAAAATCGCGTCGCAGGCACACACCTCACGTAGCGGATGCGCGAGACGCTGGGCACCGCCTGGAACCAGCACGTCGACGGGCTCTTCAAGGCCAAGGTGGCTTAAAGCCTTTTTATTGGCCCACCCTCTTTACAAGTCACCTGGGGCGCGGCGAAACGCTACACCCGCATGAAGTCGCCGGCGGCCGACTCGGACGAATCGCCGGGCTCGGAGGATGCCGCGACGCCCCTCAATTCGGCAACAATCCTCTTCCACTGGTTCACGATAGCGGAGAACCTTGCGACGTCCGCCGCGGCCTTCTCCGCGTCAAGGCGGTCGAGCCAGTTGTATTTCTGCAAGTGCAGATGTCCGTTGCGCGCCTCGACCGCGAGCGTCGCGCCGCCCGTGCCCTGATAGAGGAAATTCGCCTCCATCGCGGCGGCAAGAACGCTGTCCCGGCTCTCTGGCGGGATTTCGCCTATGTCGGCATGGATCAGCAGAAGGTCGGCGCCTGCCGCATGGAGGGCTATGGCATTGCCGTCAACCTCCACGACGGTAGCACCGCCCTCGTCCACAATCTCGACGCCAAGGTGCTTGCTCATGTCCTCTATCAGCTTCCCAAATGTCATGCCATCTCCTTTTTCCCGCTATTATACCATATTTCCATGTTCATATCACGCCTACACCCCGATGTCGACCTGGTAGGAATCGTCTCCGGCCATCTTCGTGGCATCGTCCTTGATGGCCGTGATAGTCGCCTGCTCACCCGCGAAAAACCCAAGTCCGAGCTCCTTCATGGAAATGGCCTTGACATCGATAAGAAGCCTGGCGCGAGAATCAGCGAAAGTGTCCGAGAGCGCGTCGAAGTTGTCCATCAGCGTCGACATCACGGCGTTCGCGAACGACGAGGGCTTCTCAACGGTCTCGTACGTGCGCATCATCACGAGCTGCGACTCGTTCTCCTGGATGCCGCCCAAGACCGCCCTGAGCGCCATCGTGTACCGCTGGGTGTACATGTTCAAGGCCTGCGTCCTAGCCTCGGGCGTCTTGGCATTGGCGAGGTCTGTCTGCAAGGCGGCGAACGACTCGGTTTCAAGGACCTCAACCTGCT
>JAEEHL010000081.1 GCA_016280825.1 Verrucomicrobiota bacterium | reverse complement strand
CGTCCTTCTCGACCGCCGTCACCTGGGCGCCGGCGTCAAGCAGGGCATGGGTGAGGGCGCCCATGCCGGGGCCGACCTCGAGGACATGCTCGCCGGGGTGGATGTCCGCCGCGGCAACGATGGCGTCGACCACGTTCCGGTCGATTAAGAAGTTTTGTCCGAGCGAGCGGCTGGGGCGGAAACCGTTCGCGCTGCACCAGGCCATGACTTCGGAGGGTCGGCTTGGAAGCGGGGTGGTCATAGAGCGGGCTTGTGGAGGCGGATGGTCGTCGTCTGGCGGAGCGATTCGACCCAGGCGTCGAAACGATCCGCCGCAGCCTCGGCGCGGAGGCGGCGCTCGATTTCGTTGCGGACGGCGTCAAAGGGAATCGACAAGTCCGGGCGTTCCGCAATCTTCTTGAGAATGTAGATGTAGTCGCCTCCGAAAACGACGGGATCGGAGACTTCGCCTGGCTTGAGCGCGGCGAGTGCATCGGCGAGTTCCTTGCGGAGTTCGGCGGCGGGGTCGATGTAGCCCCAGTCGCCGCCGTCTGCGGCACGCGGATCCGCGGAAAGACGGCGGGCGGCGGCGGCGAAATCCTTTCCTCCCTGGAGTTCGCGCGCCAAAACAGTCGCATTGGTGACGGCTGCGGCGGCGGACTGCCCCTGTTCGGGGCGGAGGAGGATGAGGGCGGCGCGTACCGGGCCGTCAAGCTTGCGGTTCGCGTAGTCATGTTCGTAGACCGCCTGGACGTCCTCGGGCTTGACGACGATTCCCTGGTCGACGAATTGGTGGCGCATGGCCGCGATAATGGTGTCTTCCTCGATTTTCTTGCGCCACTTTTCGTAGCTGAGGCCATGTTGGGCGAGCATGGAGACGAGCAGGGATTGGTCGCCGCCGAAGCGCTCCTCGACAATCGCCTCGGCACGCCGCTTGAGCATCCATTCGGGAAGCTTCTGCCTAGCCTGGCCGTAGCGGATGAGGATGAGCTGGCGGGTGATGAGGTTTGTGAGCGCCTCGGCGTAGGCCTCCGGAAGCTTGCGTGCGAAGGCCTCGGGGGAAGTGACGGTGCCTTCGGCGTTCGCGATGTCGCGCGCCGCCTCCATGACTTCCGCGATGGTAATGCGCCGACCGCCGACGTCTGCCGCGACTGCATCGACGACGTGCGGCTCCGCCGCGTCGAGGCGGAAGGAGACGAGTGTAAGCGCTAGGGCGGTGTAGATGCGAAGCTTCATGATCACATTATATCAAAAAGGCCAGTTGTCCGTTTCGCGGCTGGCGCACAGAACCGTGCCAAAGGTAAGCTAGAGCCCCGCGAAAGGGTTGGAGCTGAAGCCCGATGGTCCGCTGCGCCAGACCTGGCCGCCGTCGCGGTCGACATCGCGTCCGTAGCCGCCGCGCGGGCCGCCGGAACCCCGGCCGCTGCGGGGCGGGCGGGAGCCGATCTGCGGGTTCGAGCGGGCGGAAAGCGAGATGCGCTTGCGCGCCACGTCGACCTCGATGACGGTAACCTTGAGCTTCTGCCCGACCTTGACGATTTCAGCCGGATCGCGGACGAAGCGGTCGGAGAGTTGCGAGACGTGGACGAGGCCGTCCTGATGAACACCGATGTCGACGAACGCGCCAAAGGCGGCGACGTTGGTCACGACGCCTTCAATCTGCATGCCGGGCTTGACATCCTCGATGGCGAGGACATCGTCGAGGAACTTGGGCATCTCGAAGGATGCGCGCGGGTCGCGGCCGGGCTTCTTGAGCTCGGCGAGGATGTCTCGAAGGGTGAGCTCGCCAACGTCGCCGGAAACATAGTCGCGCAGGCGGATGCCCTCAACGAGAGCGCTGTTGCCAATCATCGTGCGAAGATCGACCCCGAGATCCTTCGCCATCTTCTCGACGAGGGCGTAGCGTTCGGGATGGACGGCGGATGCGTCAAGCGGGTTCTCGGCCCCGCGGATGCGGAGAAAGCCGGCAGCCTGCTCAAAGGTCTTCGGGCCGAGCGTCGGGACGGAGAGGAGCTCCTGACGGGACTTGAAGGCACCATGGGCGTTGCGGTAGGCGATGATTTTTTTCGCCATCGAGGGGCCAACGCCGGAGACACGTGCGAGGAGAGGGGCGCTCGCGGTGTTAAGTTCGACACCGACGTGGTTTACGCAGCTTTCGACTACCTCGCCTAGCTTGTCGGCGAGCATCGGCTGGTAGACGTCGTGCTGGTACTGACCGACGCCGATGGCCTTCGGATCGATCTTGACAAGCTCGGCGAGCGGGTCGAGGAGGCGGCGGGCGATGGAAATGGCGCCGCGAATCGTGAGGTCGAGTTCGGGAAACTCCTCGCGGGCGATGTCGGAGGCGCTGTAGACCGAGGCCCCGGCCTCGCTCACGCTGACGACGATGATATTCGTCGCATGCGCCTGCCTGAGGGTTTCGCGGACGAAGGCCTCGGTTTCGCGTCCGCCAGTGCCATTACCAATGGCGATGGCCTCCGGACGGTGTTTCTGGACGAATCGAAGGAGGTCGATCTTGGCCTCCATTCGGCTGCGATCCCCCTGTGCGAGGTGGAAGGTAACGGTGTCAAGGAACTTGCCGGTTGCGTCGAGAGCGGCGCACTTGCAGCCCGTTCGGAGGCCGGGGTCGACGCCGATGACGCGGTGTTCGCCGAGCGGTGCGGCGAGAAGGAGGTTGCGAAGATTGTCGGCGAAGACCTCGACGGCGGCGCGGTCGGCCCTGAGCTTCATCTCGACGGATACGTCGATCTCGACCGACGGGGCGATGAGGCGCCGATAGGCATCTTCAATCGCGGTTTGGAGCTGGTTGCCGTAAGGCGTGCCGCGACGGACGTTGCGGCGTTTCGCTATCTCTTCAACGAGGGGGGGGGCATCGACATCGAGACGGACGCGAAGAACCCCTTCGGTCTGGCCCCGGCGAATGGCGAGGTAGCGGTGGGAGGGGATCTTTGCGGCCGATTCGCTGAAATCGTAATACTGCTCGAACTTGGTTGGCACGGTCGGAGGAGGGGAGACCACCTCCGAGATGATCTGCGCAGTCGTTGCGAAAGCATGGCGGACGAACCCCCGGACATCGGCGTCCTCGGCAATGCGTTCGGCTACGATGTCGCGTGCGCCGGCGAGGGCCGAGGCGGCGTCCGCGACGCCTTTCTCGGCATCGACGAAGGCGGCGGCGTCGGCCTCGGGGCTGCCGTCGGGTTGGGCGAGGATCTTGTCGGCCAGAGGCTCGAGACCACGCGCGCGAGCGATCATGGCGCGCGTACGACGCTTGGGCTTGAAGGGGAGGTAGAGGTCCTCGAGGGCGCTTTTCGTCCCGCAGGCGAGGATCTTCGCCCTGAGTTCGTCCGTGAGCTTGCCCTGGTCGGAGATCGACTTGAGGATGGTGGCGCGACGCTCGTCGAGTTCACGGTGGTAGGCGAGTCGCTCCTGGATCTTGCCGATCTGCACCTCGTCGAGGTTGCCGTGGGCCTCCTTGCGGTAGCGGGCGATGAAGGGAATGGTGTTTCCTTCGGCCAGGAGGCGGGCGACGGCCGCGATCTGGCGCGGCGAGACACCGAGCTCCTCGACCAGCTTGGGCAGGGAGGCCATCTCGGCTTCGTTGGTTTCAACTGGGGGCATGAAATCTCCTATGGTGATGGTAAAATGATACAGAATTTTCACCGTTGCTGGCAACGGATTGAATGTGGCGGGATTTGTAAATGAAGCTTTTGATATAATTGTTCATGCCATGCCTGATTTCATCACCATCCGGGGCGCGCGCGAGCACAACCTCAAGAACATCGATGTCAAGATCCCCCGCGATTCGCTCACCGTCATCACCGGTCTGAGCGGTTCGGGGAAGTCGACACTTGCGTTCGACACCCTCTACGCGGAAGGGCAGCGACGCTATGTCGAGAGTCTTTCCGCATACGCGCGCCAATTCCTCGGGCAACTCCAAAAGCCAGAACTCGACTACATCGACGGTCTCTCGCCCGCCATCTCGATTGAGCAGAAGACGACGAGCAACAACCCCCGTTCCATCGTTGCCACGACGACTGAAATCCACGACTATCTGCGTCTTCTCTACGGTAGCATCGCCATTGCGCACTGTCCCAGGTGCGGCCGGCCGGTCGTCCGCCAGAATGCCGAGGAAATCGTGAACGCCATGCTCGCGCTGGGGGAGGGGACGAAACTCACGATTCTCGCCCCAGTCGTGCGCGGCCGCAAAGGCGCGCAGGCCGACCTCCTCGACGAAATCCGCCAGGCCGGATTCGCACGCATCCGCCTCGACGGCGAAGTCTTCGAGATCGACTCCGTCCCGAAGATCGACAAGAAGCGCAACCACGACCTCGACATCGTTGTCGACCGCATCGTCGTACGGGCCGACACACGCACGCGCCTCACGGACTCCGTTGAGCTCGCCCTCAAGCGCGGCGACGGCCTCCTCTACGCCATCGTCGGGATGCCCGGCGGCAAGACCGATGAGCGTGTCTTTTCCGAGCGAAACGCCTGCCCGCACTGTTCGTTGAGTTTCGAGGAGCTCAAGCCCCGCAACTTCTCCTTCAACAACCCGCGCGGTGCCTGCCCGACCTGCCTCGGTCTCGGTACGCAGCTCGTTTTCGACGAGGCTCTCGTGGTGCCCGACGCCACTCTCAGCCTGGAGGACGGTGCCGTTGCGGCCTGGAAGAAGGGCGGCTACCGCGTGTTGATGTACTACCGGCATCTCTTGCGGGCCTTCGCAAAGGCCTATGGCGTCGACATGGCGATGCCCTACCGCGACCTTCCCGCCGACTTCCGCCACGACCTGATCCACGGCACCGGCGACCGCGACGTCGAGCTCAGGTTCTGGATGCGCGGCGGCGTACACAAGATCGTCAAGCCCTTCGAAGGCGTACTGCCGAGCCTCCACCGCCGCTATGTCGAGGCGGAGTACGACGATGTCCGCGAGACGCTGGAACCCTTCATGGCGCCGCAGGTCTGTCCCGACTGCCACGGAGAACGTCTTCGCCCGGAGCCGCGTGCCGCAACCGTCGGCGGCAAGACGATCAACGAGGTCATGCGGATGAGCATCCGCGCCTGCCAGGCCTTTTTTGACGACCTCCCCGGCCATCTCTCCGCGCAGGAGATGAAAATCGTGGGCGAAGTGCTCAAGGAAATCCGCAAGCGTCTCCAGTTCCTCATGGACGTCGGCCTCGCGTACATCACCCTCGACCGCGAGAGCTCGACCCTTTCCGGCGGTGAGATGCAACGCATTCGTCTCGCCACGCAAATCGGCTCCGGACTTGTCGGCGTCCTCTATGTCCTCGACGAACCGACCATCGGCCTCCACCCGCGCGACAACGGTCTTCTTATCAAAATGCTCCGCCAGCTGCAGGGCAGGGGAAACACCGTGGTCGTAGTCGAGCACGATGCCGAGATGATCCGCGCCGCCGACCACGTCATAGATCTCGGCCCCGGAGCCGGGCGGGAAGGCGGCAACATTGTCTTTTCCGGCGATGTCAAAGGCCTCCTTCGCCAGAAGAATTCCAAGACCGCCGACTACCTTGCCGGCCGCGTGAAGATCGAGACAACGAAGCGCGTTGCGCCTTCCCGGCAGTGGATGCAGGTTCGCGGCGCGGCCGCCAACAACCTGAAGAAAATCGACGTCGACATCCCCCTGGGATGCTTCGTGTGCGTGACGGGCGTCTCGGGTTCCGGAAAGAGTTCGCTGGTCGACGACATTCTTCGCAAGCACCTCAAGCAAGTCTTCTACCACGCAAAGGAAAAGCCGGGACCATTCAAGTCGATTTCGGGACTTGACGCCATCGACAAGGTGATTGAAATAGATCAGAGCCCCATCGGTCGTACGCCGCGAAGCAATCCGGCGACGTACACCGACGCCTTCACGCCCATCCGCAACCTCTTTGCGCAGACTCCGGCGGCAAAGATGCGCGGCTACGGGCCGGGACGCTTCAGCTTCAACCTCAAGGGCGGGCGCTGCGAGGCCTGCAAGGGCGACGGCGTAATCTGCACGGAAATGCACTTCCTGCCCGACGTCTACGTGACATGCGAGCAGTGCGGAGGCCACCGCTTCAACCACGAGACCCTCCAGGTCAAGTTCGGCGGCAAGTCGATTTCCGACGTATTGGACATGACGATCAGCGAGGCTTGCGAACTCTTTGCCCATGTCCCGTCAATCGCCAACAAGCTCAACACGCTCGACGAGGTCGGCCTCG
>JAEEHL010000080.1 GCA_016280825.1 Verrucomicrobiota bacterium | reverse complement strand
CTCGTGGGCGGCGCGACGGGCCTCATCGGCGACCCGTCCGGCAAGTCCGCCGAGCGCAACATGCTCACCGTGGAGCAGGTGGAGGAGAACAAGAAGGGCATCCGCGAGAACCTTTCGCGCATCCTCGACTTCGACGGCCCGAACGCCGCGACCATGGTCGACAACTACGACTGGTACAAGGGCACTTCCGCCATCGAGTTCCTGCGCGACATCGCGATCAACTTCCGCGTGCCGCAGATGCTCGCGAAGGAGAGCGTCAAGAAGCGCCTTGAGGCGAGCGAGGGGGCGCTCACGTTCACGGAGTTCTCGTACCAGATACTGCAGGGCAACGACTTCCTGCACCTCTTCGACAGTTTCGGCTGCACCCTCGAAGTCGGCGGCGCGGACCAGTGGGGCAACATCACGGCCGGCACCGACCTCGTGCACAGGATGCGCGGCAAGACGGTCTTCGGCCTCACGTTCCCGCTCCTTCTCGACTCGTCCGGCAGGAAGTTCGGCAAGAGCGAGGGCAACGCGCTTTTCATGGACGCGGCGATGACGAGCGTCTACGACTGGTACCAGTACTTCCTCAGGGCTGCCGACGCCGATGTCATACGCTACCTGAAGGTGTTCTCGCTAAGGTCCCTCGACGAGATTGCCGACCTCGAGCGCCAGATGAAGGAGAAGCCGGAATCGCGCATCCCGCAGAAGGCGCTTGCCGAGGAGCTTACGCGCCTTGTCCATGGCGAGGAGGGCCTGAAGACCGCGCTTGGCGCGACGCAGACCCTGTTCGGCGGCGACGTCGCCGGGAAGGGCGCGGCGGAGCTCGAGACGATCTTCAAGGACGTCAAGTCCGCTACGCTCCCGGCCGCGCAGGTCGTGGGCCAGCCGGTCTTCGCGGTTGCGGCGGCGGCGGGCATGTTCAAGTCCAACGGCGAGGCGCGGCGCATGGCGCAGCAAGGAGGGCTTTCGCTCAACGGCGCGAAGGTCGACGACAAGCGCGCTTTCGAGGCGGGCGACCTCGTCGAGGGCCGAGTGGCGGTCTTGCGGCAGGGCAAGAAGAACAACTTCCTGCTTAAGGTCGAGGGTTGAAGACAATAGAGCGATACGTGTTCGGGTCGTTCATGGCGAGCTTCCTGCTCGCCTTCCTCGTGCTTTCCTTCGTGATGACGATAGGCCTCATGGTGCAGATCGTGGGCTTCATCCTCGACGGTGCGCCGATGTCGCTCATAGGCGCATTCGCAGCGTCGAGCTTCCCGGAGACGCTGCAGTGGACGATGCCCCTGTCGCTTCTCGTCTCGTGCGTGCTCGTCTTCTCGCGGATGTCTGCCGACAGCGAGATCGCCGCGATGCGCGCCTGCGGCTTCAACCTCTATTCGGTCGTGAAGTGGCCGATCGCCTTCGGCATTCTATGCACGCTCCTCGGGGTGTTCGTGAACAACGAGATAGCCCCGCGCGGCCACGAGCTAAGGAGGACGCTCAAGAAGCGCGTCACCATAGAGACGGGGCTTGACCTCCTCGAGCCCGGACGGTTCATAGTCGATTTTCCGAAGGTGAAGATATACTTCGAGTCTCGCGAGGGGAACTGGCTTAGGGACCTTGTGGTCATGGACTACTCCGACCCGCGCGTCGTGAGGATGATAAAGGCCGCCAAGGCGCTTGTCACCGCCGACGGCCCGGACGTGCACTTCGACCTCTACGAGATGACGGTGGACCCCGTCGACGCCGAGCACCAGACGATGGCGCAGGCGCACAGGTTCCGCCACACCGTAAAGGATGCGATAAGGGGCGGCAGCAGGTACAAGCGCGGCGAGAAGGACCTCCGGTTCCTCGAGCTCCTGGCGGAGATCCGCTCCCAGAAGCGGGCGATAGAGGAAGTGCGCTCGGCGGGCGAGGTCCGCAGGCAGGAGGTGAGGCTTCTCAGGAAGTCGCTTTCCAATCTGCGGGTGGAGCTCAACAAGCGCTTCGTCTTCGCGTTCGCGAGCATCTGCTTCGTGCTCATCGGCGTGCCGCTCGGGGTGAAGAGCCAGCGCAAGGAGAGCTCCGTCGGAATGGCGATATCCCTTCTCGTCTCGCTTTCCTACTACCTTGTCGTAATTCTCATGCTGAGCCTGCACGCCAAGTACTCCGTGAGGCCCGACCTCCTTATCTGGCTGCCCGTCGCGCTATGCCTCGGGCTTTCCGTTAAACTGATGAAAAGGCACCTATGAAAATGCACCCAACGGCGATAGTAGAGGACGGGGCGACGCTCGGCGCGGACGTCGAGATAGGCCCATATGCGCACATCGGCAGGTTCGTCAAGATCGGCGACGGCACGGTAGTCAAGCAGGGCGCGATCATCGACGGCCACGTCACCATAGGCTCGCGCTGCCAGATATTCCCGTATGCGCTCATCGGCATGAAGACGCAGGACCTCAAGTACAAGGAGGGTTCCGTCTCGTACGTTGAGATCGGCGACCGCACGGTCATACGCGAGTTCGCGACGGTCCATCTCGGCACGGCGGACGGCGAGAAGACGGTGATTGGCTCCGACTGCCTCTTCATGTGCTACTGCCATGCGGCGCACGGCGTCATACTCGGCGACCACGTGATCTGCTCGAACAGCGTGCAGCTCGCGGGCGACGTGCATCTCCAGGACTGGGCGATTGTGGGCGGCTGCGCGGCGAGCCACCAGTTCTGCACGGTCGGCTGCCATGCGATGGTGGGCGGGATGACGAAGATACGCCAGGACGTGCCGCCGTACATGCTGTGCGACATGGACGGCAGCGCGATGAAGGTAATCGGCGTGAACGCCGTCGGGCTCGGGCGGCGCAACTTCCCGCGCGAAGTCGTGCAGGCGCTCAAGGAGGCGCACAGATTCCTCTACCGCGACGGGCTCAACCGCACGCAGGCGCTCGAGCGCGTGGAGAACGACATCGAGCAGTTCGAGGAAATCAAGCGGCTCGTAGCCTTCTACCGCAATTCGACTCGTGGCGTGGCCTGATTTCGTGCTTGCATTTTTCGCGGTAAAATAGTATACTACGCTCCAATTCTCGGTTGCGGGGCTGTAGCTCAACTGGATAGAGCATCAGACTACGAATCTGAGGGTTGTGGGTTCAACTCCCGCCAGCCCCGCCAAAACCGTGGATAAGCCAGATTGCGGGGTGGAGCAGCCTGGTAGCTCGTCAGGCTCATAACCTGAAGGTCGTTGGTTCAAATCCAGCCCCCGCTACCAAACGTCTGGCGCCTTGGAACGGACCGTAGCGCAGCCTGGTAGCGCGTTTGCTTGGGGTGCAAAAGGTCACGAGTTCAAATCTCGTCGGTCCGACCAGTTGCCGGCATTGACAGCCGCCTGGTGCCATTTTATACCATAATACCTGTCATGGACGCGTGCGAGGCGTGTTTCGCGCGCGGACTCCATGCGTACATCTAAGGAAGAATGGTACAGCCCAGTTTAGCCGAAGCCCCCTACAGATAGTGGTTTCTGGTTGTACGGTACACAACCTGTTGATAAATTTTTTGATTTTTTTTCTTGATTAAATACTACAGATAGTGTATCATACTCGTTCGTAGCACAAAATAGGACGTTTCATTAATCTCTCAAGAAGGCTCGAAAACAAAGATGGACAAGAAGACAAAAGGCAAGAAGCAGATGAAGATCATCAAGCGCAGCGGCAAGGAAGTTGCGTTTGACATAACGAAAATCGAGAACGCGATCCGCAAGGCGAACCAGGTCGTCGACTACAAGGACGCGCTTTCCGACAGCCGCATCAAGCTCATCGCGGAGGAGGTCGCGGGCGTGTGCGCGGCGCGCGACAGGGCGATGACGGTCGAGGAGATCCAGGACGTCGTCGAGAACAAGATCATGGAGATGGGCTCGCACGAGATCGCCAAGAAGTACATCGTCTACCGCTACCAGCGCGCCCTCGCCCGCAAGGCGAACACGACCGACGACCAGGTGCTTTCGCTCATCGACTGCAACAACGAGGACGTCAAGCAGGAGAACTCTAACAAGAACCCGACGATCAACTCCGTCCAGCGCGACTACATGGCGGGCGAGGTCTCAAAGGACGTGTCGGCCCGCCTCCTCCTGCCGCAGGACGTCGTGCAGGCCCACAAGGACGGCATCATACACTTCCACGACATGGACTACTTCGCGCAGCACATGCACAACTGCGACCTCGTTAACCTCGAGGACATGCTGCAGAACGGAACGGTCATCTCCGGGACGATGATCGAGAAGCCGAAGTCGTTCTCTACCGCCTGCAACATCGCGACGCAGATCATCGCGCAGGTGGCGTCGAACCAGTACGGCGGGCAGTCGATTTCGCTCACGCACCTGGCACCGTTCGTGCAGCTCTCGCGCGAGCGGATCCGCCGCGACATCGAGTCCGAATTCGCCTCTGCCGGCTTTGAAGTGCCGGAAGACAAAATTTCCGAAATCGTCGAGAAGCGCGTGCGCGAAGAGATCGCGCGCGGCGTGCAGACGATCCAGTACCAGGTCGTCACGCTGATGACCACCAACGGCCAGGCGCCTTTCGTGACGGTGTACATGTACCTCGGCGAGGCGCGCAGCGAGCAGGAGAAGAAAGACCTCGCCGTCATCATCGAGGAGACGCTCAAGCAGCGCATCCAAGGCGTCAAGAACGAGGTCGGCGTCTTCATCACCCCCGCCTT
>JAEEHL010000079.1 GCA_016280825.1 Verrucomicrobiota bacterium | reverse complement strand
CCGTCTTCCACTTCCCGTCCCGGAGCTCTTCCATGACTTTCAGTTTGAATGCATCACTATACCTTTTTTTGTCCTTCATGTCCAGCACTTTCTTTCCTTTCTTTCAAAAAGAAAGTGTCAACCTATCATAAAACGGGACACTAACGACTAACGACTAACGACTAATGACTAATGACTAACGACTATCATCTAACCTCATCATGCAGGCAGAGCTTGAGGGGCAGCTGGAGCATGATCGGGCGCATCAGGCGGAAGAGCCTCTTAGACGTCATGTGCATCTCGCCCGGTATGCACCCCTCGCGCACAAGCACAGTGAGGACGCGCGGCGGAACGGATTCCCAAAGGCCCTTTAGCCCCAGTTCGCCCACGACGCTCGCATGCTCCTCTACGTTGAACCCATCTGGCAGCCGGCGCACGGAAAGCCTGTATACAGACCTCGGCCTCGGCTCGTTGGTCATGAGCGAGGGAACCATGCGAAAGTCTACCGACACCTTCGCGTCGGGCGTCATCGGCATGTCCTTGGCCTTGGCGAGGAGATCGTTTGGAAAGGATATGCGCTCGACGAGCGGCACTGGCTCTGGTATGGCAAGGGGACCGTCCTCCCATTCTCCGCCCGCCTTCTCGAACCTCGCGAATATCGCCTTCTGGTCCATGTACGCGAGCGCCGACTGCGGGTCGCTCTCAAGTCTCAGCATAAGCCCGTACGCCTGCCAGAGAATCTTCGCGCAGATCGCCGCGCCCTTCTCGTCGCCGATCTCGCGCGGCACATACCCCGGCTCGTGGGCGAACACCTTGAAGCCGCCGTCAGCGAGGACGGCGAGGACGTAGCTTTTCATCTCCATCGGCGAGGAATAGAACCCAAGCGACGGATCAACGCCAAGCCGCACAAAGTCGTGCAGCGTCTGCCAGCCCTCCAGCATTACGAACCTCAGTTTCACGGGGTCGCCCGGCTGCGACTTCAGGACAGTGCAGAAATACGGCACAGCGGTGCCGTGAGGCTTCGCGGCCCACTTGCAGTTTGCAAGCGCGTCCCACATCCCGAGGCCGACGAGCTTGCGCGCGACTTCCTCCATCTCGCCGAGCGCGCTCACGAAAACCCTCCAAGCCCGATGTCGCGCACGGCGCCAAGGAACTCCGCCCTGTCCGCCGCGCCGCCGTCCGGCTTCGAACGGTCGTACACGACCTTGCCGTCGACGACGGTCATCATGACGTCGGATGCGTGCGCGGAATACACGACGAGGTTCGCCGCGTCAAGGGCGGGCGTCAGGTTGCAGCCCTTGAGGTCGATGACCGCGAAGTCCGCAGGTGCCCCAGGCGCGAGGACGCCAAGCCCATCGCGACCGAGGGCGCGGGCGCCGTTTGCCGTCGCCATCTCGATTGCGTCCCACGCCGAAATCGCGGCTGGGTCGTGCGACGTTCCGCACGCAAGAAGCGCCGCGAGCCTCATCTCCTCGAACATGTCGAGGTCGTCGTTCGACGCGCAGCCGTCCGTGCCGAGGGCGACGTTTACGCCAAGCTCCATCGCGCGCTTCACACGCGCAATGCCGCTGCCCAGCTTCAGGTTGCTCGTCGGGTTGTGGACGAGCGAAACGCCCTTCTCGCGCATCAGCTCGAAATCGCCGTCGGTGCACCAGACGCAGTGCGCCGCGTAGCCGCCGTGGTCGAAAAGCCCCGTCGAGGCAAGATACTCCATCGGCGTCTTCCCATGGCGCTTGATGCATTCCTCGTGCTCGGCCTTCGTCTCGCTCACGTGCACGTGCACTGGGCGGCAAAGGGTCCTGTTCGCCTCGGCGAGCGCGAAACACGCCTCTTCGCTCGAAAGGTATTCCGAATGTACGCAGAGATCGCGCATCGCAAGCTGCCCCAGCGCGGGCGAAGACGCGTATTCGACGCTCTTCCCGATTCTCCCGGGTATGAACGGCAGGGCGACGGTGCACGTATTGGCCCTCATGCCCGCCGCGGAAAGCGCCTTCTCGCCCTCTTCGGGGAAGTCGTACATGTCGGCCACCGTCGTGGTGCCGCCCGCGACCATTTCGCGGGCCGCCCATTTCGCGCCCGCGAGGACGTGCGCGGCCTTGAGCTTCGCCTCGACGGGGAAGATCGCCTCGTGAAGCCACCGGTCCAGGGGTAGCCCGCTGCCGAGCCCGCGCATGAGCGTCATCGCCGAATGCGCATGGGCGTTCACGAGCCCGGGAATTACGAGCTTGTCCGCCCTGGCGGCGGAATCCATCTCAATGCCAAGTATGCGCCCGCCCTGCGTCTCCATCGAACCCACGCCGGCGCGTCTGCCCGGCAGGACCAGGAGTGCATTGTCGAGCCTGACCGACATTACGCGCCGAGAATGAAATCGCGCCCTGCCGTGACGGCCTTGACGTTGAGGTCGAGGAGCGACGCCTTGCGTGCCGAGATCGTGTGCTTGAGCGCCTCAAGGACAGTCCCGAACCTGACGCACTTGAGCTTCTCCACGATCGCCCCGAGAAGTATCATGTTCGCAAGCGACGTGGCCTCCATGTCGCCCGCCATCTTCGTCGCCGGCACATAGTACGCGTCGACGTCCGTGCGGGAAACCTTGCGCGGCACAAGCGAGGAGTCGACGAACACCGCGCCGCCCGGCGCGACCGCCGCCTCGAACTTGTCAAGGGAAGGCTCGTTCATGACCATGAGGATGTTCGGGTGGGCGATGATAGGCGAGCCTACCGGCGTGTCGGACACGATCACCGAGCAGTTGCACGTGCCGCCGCGCATCTCGGGCCCGTATGAGGGGAGCCACGAAAGCTCCTTGCCCTCGATAAGCGCCGCGTGGGCGAGAACCTTGCCGCTAAAGAGAAGCCCCTGCCCGCCGAATCCCGCCATTATGGTTTCGTATGTCATTTCTCTCCTAACTCCTGACCCCTATCGACTAGCAACTAACGACTAACGGCTACTCCCTGTCCCTGAAGCAGCCGAGCGGATAGAACGGTATCATCTTCTCGTCCACCCACTGGCACGCCTTCTGCGGAGTGAGCCCCCAGTTCGTCGGGCAGGTGGAGACCACCTCGACGAGCGAGAAGCCCTTGCCCTCGACCTGCGTCCTAAAGGCCTTCAATATCGCCTTCCCGGCCTTGCGCACGTTCGCGACGCTGTTCACGGCGACACGCTCGATGTACGCTGGCGCGTCAAGCGACGCAAGAAGCTCGCAGATGCGGATGGGCATGCCCTGCGTCTTCGCGTCGCGCCCGTACGGAGAGGTCTGCGTGACCTGCCCGACAAGCGACGTCGGCGCCATCTGCCCGCCCGTCATGCCGTAGATCGCGTTGTTGATGAAGATGATCGTCACGTTCTCGCCGCGGCACGCGCAGGAGACAGTCTCGCAAAGCCCGATCGACGCGAGGTCGCCGTCGCCCTGGTAGGTGAAGACCACGTTCTCCGGCATCGAGCGCTTCACGCCCGTCGCCACCGCAGGGGCGCGCCCGTGCGCTGCCTCTATCATGTCGCAGGCGAAGTAGTCGTACGCCATCACCGAGCAGCCGACCGGCGCGATGCCTATCGTCCTGCCCTCTATGCCGAGCGCGTCGATAGCCTCGGCGACGAGCCTGTGCACTATGCCGTGTGTGCACCCCGGGCAGTAGTGGAGGTGCGCATCGGTGAGCGCCTTCGGTTTATCGAAAACAATTGCCATTTGATGCTCTCCGTGAAGTCCTACTTTTGCGCGAGCGCAACTATCGCCTCGGTGACCTCGTCTGCGGAGGGTATCATGCCGCCGACGCGGTTGCACGTCGCGACCGGCCGCGAGCAGCGCACCGCAAGCTCGACGTCCTCCTTCATCTGGCCCATGTTGAGCTCGACTGCGAGAAACGCCTTCACCTTCTCCGCGGCGGCCATGAGCGGCGCCTTCGGGAACGGATAGAGCGTCTTCGGGCGGATCATCCCTACCTTGACGCCGCGCTTCCTCGCCTCGACGATCGCGTTCTTCGAGACTCGCGCCGTGATGCCGCACGAGACGACGCAGATCTCGGCGTCGTCCATCATGTATTCCTCCCAGAGGCACTCGTCCTTCTCGACCTTCGCATAGCGCTCGAAGCGCTCGATGTTCGTGCGCTCGAGCTCGTCTGGCTTCAGGTAGAGGGAGTTCACGATGTTGTGCACGCGCTTCATCTGCGTGCCGGTGACGGCCCAGGGCTTGCCCTTTACGACGTCGGCGGGGTCGATCTCCGCCTCGGGCAGCTCGACAGGCTCCATCATCTGGCCCATCGTGCCGTCCGCAAGCAGCATCGCAGGCATGCGGTACTTCTCGCCAAGCTCGAACGCAAGGCGCGTCATGTCGGCCATCTCCTGCACCGACGCAGGCGCGAGCACGATTATGCGGAAGTCGCCGTGGCCGGGCCCGCGCGTCATGAAGAAGTAGTCTGACTGCGACGGCTGGATGCCGCCAAGGCCGGGGCCGCCGCGCTGGACGTTCACGATAAGCGCCGGAAGGTCCGCGCCAGCGAGATACGAGATGCCCTCGGCCTTGAGCGATAGCCCGGGCGAGGACGACGAGGTCATCGCGCGCCTTCCCGTGGAGGCGCAGCCGTACACCATGTTGATCGCGGCGATCTCGCTCTCTGCCTGGAGGAACGTGCCGCCTATCTTCGGCATGCGCTTTGCCATGTAGGCGGCGATTTCCGTCTGCGGCGTTATCGGATAGCCGAAGTAGTGCCTGCAGCCGGCGCGTATCGCGGCTTCCGCGATCGCCTCGTTGCCCTTCATCAATACCTTCTCTGCCATAGCGCTACCTTTCGACCGTTATCACGCAGTCGGGGCACATCAACGCGCACGACGCGCAGCCGACGCACTCCTCGGGCTTCGTCAGCTCGACTGGCGAGTGCCCCTTCTTGTTGAGCTTCGTCTTTGAAAGAGCGAGTATCTTCTTCGGGCATACGGACACGCACAGCCCGCAGCCCTTGCAGACATCCTCCTTGAATGTCAGTTTAGCCATTGTTCTTCTCCCTGACGAAGTCGTCAATTTTCTATTCTGATCGAGCCGGACCAGCCCGCAAAGCCCTTGCCTGCGTTCGCCGGGAAGACCAAGTTGACCACGCCTATCAAGCCC
The DNA here is from genome assembly GCA_016280825.1 of Verrucomicrobiota bacterium. Lineage (GTDB taxonomy): Bacteria > Verrucomicrobiota > Kiritimatiellia > RFP12 > UBA1067 > UBA1067. The sequence goes on along the minus strand of JAEEHL010000079.1, from coordinate 12,294 downwards.
GATCCGTAGTTGTTTGGGACAAACACGGAGGAGCAGCTTGCAGAGTACTTCTTCATGCCCTCGCCGACAAGGAAGTCTGCCTTGGCCGTCACCGCCCCGGATGCCGCGAACTTCAGGGTGACCGTGGTTTCCCTGTCGCCATATGGGTCATGGTAGACGATCGTCTCTTCGTATGGCGACGGCAAAATCTTTACAAGGGCATCCATCGTGCCCTTCCACGGGTCGGCCTTCCAGAGGTTCTGGTAGGCTTCGCCCGTGATCTCGATAGCCGAATTCGAGAACGTCGCCACTCCACGGCTCATGTCGGCTCCGTTCGGCGCCACGACCGGCTCTGCGACGATGACGACCTCGTTGGTGATCAGATCCTTGCCGGCCTGCCCGATGACAACCGCCGCGTAGGCAGGCGACCCAAGGGCCGGATACTGCACGGAGGCAAACGAATCGGCGGAGAGCTTGAAGGCCGCGCTTGACATCTTGTCTGTCCACTTGCCGCTGATCTTGCCGGCTGCCGTGACGGACAGGGACACGATCCCGCGGGAGACGGGCTCGCCGCTGGAGACGTCGAGCACCTCGCCGTCGAACGTGCCTACGGTCCACTCGGGCAGCGCCGTGACCGTGACGGCTATCGTGTATTCGGCCTTCGTCTTGCCCGCCGTAGTAACGGTCACCTTGACGGACGAGGGGGTCGTATTGCCGAATTTGTCCTTCTTCGACGCCGCCGTAGGCGCGCCGTAGATGGTGAACGCGGGCACGTTCGTGACGACGACAGCCGCCGCGCCGGTGCCGACCTTCGAGGTGACCGGCTTGTCGGTGAACTTGAGGCCCGCCGGGAGCCCGGCGACCTTCACCGTCGTAAGCGACCATGCGTCGACCGCGACAGGCCACTCGAAGTACACGCCGCACATCACGTTCGTCTCATACGCCTTGGCCGCCGCCATCTCCACGCCGTCGACCGCAAGCGCGATGTGGTCCAGGTCCGCGTCCTCGGCGGCCGTGATGAACTTCGCGTAGAGGGTCTTGTCCGCGTCGGGCATCACGTAGGAGTAGCTCGCAGCGAGCGAGAGAAGCTCTTCGCCGTCGTACCAGCCGGCAAAGACGCTCTTCTTCGTCTCGGGCTTCTTGTCCGTGGCCGCGGCGTCCTTGGTGTCGGCCGTCGCCTTGAGGGTCACCTTCTTGTTCGCGGCGTACGCGCCCGCGCCGGTCACCTTGCCCGTGCCGTTGCCGAACGCATTGACCGTCAGCACCGGGAACGGCCCAACGGTGAACGTCGATGTCGCCGTGTGCTTGACGCTCACGGTCTTGCCCTGGGCGTTCGCTTCCTTCGTCGTCTTGGTGAAATACACCGTGTAGATTCCGGGCTTCGTGGGCGCGCCGTAGGCGGTGTTCGCGGGAACATCCCCATAGGTCTTGTCTTTGACGGCCTTCTCCGTCCACTTCATGCCGGTCGGGAGCCCCGATGCCTTGCAGCCGGCCGCCGCGTCTATCGTCTCGACATAGCCGACGCCCGGGATGTACGGGCCGTAGGAGTCTTCGACGGGTATCTCGTCGTCGGTGAAGTTCGCGACCGTCATCGTAATAGTGCCGACGATGCCCTTCGGGTTGGCCCCGTTCTTCGCCGTCACCGTCACCTCGTATTCGCCGGGCTTCGTCGCCTTGCCGGTGATCTTGCCGCTCTTCGAGTCGTATTTAAGCCCCGCGGGGAGGCCCTTGAAGGTGTAGGTGAAGCCCTCGCCCTCCGGCGGCGTGTAGCCGATGTCGTCAAACGTCAGCTGGGCGGCCTCGCCGGGCTTGACGGTGTTCTTCGTCCAGTGCGCGAAGAGGGTGTGGTCGTCGGCTATGGAGACGATCGTCTCGGCCGTCACCAGCTCGCCGCCGTCGACGAGCGTCCACCAGCCGTCGAAAGTATTGCCCGCGAGCGTCGGCACGGGAAGCTCGCCATACGCCGCGTCGAACGTGACGTCCTTGCCGCGCACTTCGCAGCTGCCGCCGTTCGCGTCGAACGACGCCGTGTACTCGTTCGCCGTCCAATGCGCGTAGAACCTCACGGGCGCGACGATGACCGTCTCGGCCGTCACCTGCTCGCCGCCTTCCCTGGCCGTCCACCATCCGTTGTGCGTGTAGCCATTGCGTGTCGGCTGCCAGCCAATCCACGTTCCGATTGCCATGCCGATGGGTTTCTGCGCGCCAATCGCACCGGGAGTTCCGCCGTTCGTATCGAGCGTGACCAAAGCAGTCCAGTGCGCGTAGAGCGTCTGGTCGGCGTAAAGCGAGAAGATCGTGTCGGCCGTCACCTGCGTGCCGCCCTCGGCGGCGGTGAACCAGCCGATGAGCGAGCAGTCTTCCCTCGTCGCCCCCGGAAGCTCGCCGTATGCAAGAGTGTTCGTTACGAGCATCGATTCAATGCCCGGCGTGCCGCCGTTGCCGTCGAAGGCCACGGTGCAAATAAACTTGATTTCCTCGAAAACGAGCCCGCCAAATGGATTGCTGCCGGTCGCGAAGACGTACTGGACCCTCTCGACGTCGCCTGTCTCCACATAGACCGTCTTGAGCGCGGTCGAGGCAAACGCCTGATTGCCGATTGTGGTCACTGTCTCCGGAATGGCGATGCTCTTGAGGCCCGAGTTGCAGAACCCCCCGAATGCGATGAAGGTAAATCCGTACGGCAGCTTCACGTCTTCAAGGGACGAACAGAGGTAGAATGCATTCTGCCGGACGGTAGTCACGCCCACGGGGATTTTCACGCCCGTCATTCCCGTGCAGTTGCAGAAGGCATACTCGTCGATCTCAGTCACAGGACAACCGCCAAGCACGGCGGGAATCGTCACCTCGCCGTCCGGCATCGGCGAAACCGCCGCGTTGCCGTTGTTGTAGATAAACGCCTTGTCGTTGAAGATGCGGTACGTCCATGCGACGCCGTCCACGACTTCCGTCGCGACCTCTTTCGTCTGGGTCCAGTGCGCATACCATGTGGCCTTCGCCGTCACGATCGTTTCCGCCGAGAGCGGCTTGCCGCCGGACGTCTGCGTCCACCATCCGTTGAACGTCCAGCCCTCAAGCTCCGGCACCGGCAGTTCGCCCACTGCCGCACCGACCTCGACGTCGCGAGACGCTTCGGAGCACGTGCCGCCGTTGGCATTGAACGTCACCGTGCGCTTCGGCACCGGCGGGTTGTCGTTCTGCACGTACGTGACCGCTCCATAGCCCGAGCCCTCGACGAGCGCACGGACGCGCTCCTCGGTGTCGTTCGTCGAATAATACACGGTGGCGAGCACGGTGTCGGCGAACGCGTCCACCCCAATGGACACGACATTCGTCGGAATCGAAACACTCTCAAGGGTGCTGTCGTACCTGAACGCCCTTTCGCCGATTGTCACCGGTTCCTCGCCGGGCTGGATAGTCGCGCTCACCAGACCGCAGGAGTAGAATGCGGAACTTGCGATATTGGTGACACTGCCCGGAATTGCAACGCTCGAGATGGCTGAACTGTAGAAAGCCAAGGAACTGATGCTCCTGACGCTCTGCGGAATTGCCACAAAGTTGCAAGTGCTGAACCTGAACGCCTCGTAGCCGATTTCCTCGACCGTATCTGGAATAGTTATCTCCGTTTTGGCGGGGGGAACCGTGACGAGAATCTTGCCGTCCTTCGTGTAGACAACCCCGTCGATGGACTTGTACGTCACATTGGCGGGATCGACCGTAATCGACGCGATGTTCTTCGCGAAGCAGAACGACTCGGCGCGGATGCTCGAAACGGTGCGCGGGAGGTGGATTTCCGCAAGCCCGTTGCAGCCGTAAAAAGCGCTTCCGCTGATTGTCGTGACACCGAACGGAATCGTCACGCTCGTCATTGCTGTGCAATTGTGGAAGGCGTTGTAACCTATCGACGTCACGGTATAGCCGTCGATAATGGACGGTATCCTGACCGCCCCCGCCGTATCTGTTGGAATTGCGGCGCTCCCGCTATTGGAAATCTCAGCCTCGCCGTTCACAACGCGGTACTTCCAGTCAATGCCGTCGTCTTCGATCCAGTACGCATGGCAGGTGAACGGCTCCATCACGACCGCGCTCTTCATAACAGGTTCGCCGACGCCGTTCGGCTCTGAGTACCAGCCGCCGAACACCCAGCCGTCGAGTGTCGCATCGGGCAGTGAGCCAAGCATGTTGCCCAAGCCTATGGTGCGCGTCTCCTCGGCGCAGATGCCGCCCGCCGCATCGAACGTGACCGTAACGGGCTCGCCCGGAATGCCTTCTATCGGCACGTACGTCGCCTCGCCGGCATATCCCGCGCCTTCGACAAGCGACCGGACACGGCCCTCGTCGTCATCGACATTGTAGTAGACCGTCAGCGCCGCGGCGACAGAGCCCAACGAATTCGCCCCGAACGACTCGAGGCTCGGCGGTATGAAAATGGTGTCGAGCACATTGCGGTTGTTGAAAAAGGCGTATGTCCCGATGCTCTTAAGTCCATTAGGGAGCACTATCCGCTTCAGCGAGCTGCAGACGTTGAACGCCTCGTTGCGGATGTTCGTGACGCTGCCGGGAATCTTCACGTCAACCAACATCGAGCAGCCGTACAACGCGGAGCGCCCTATCTCCTTCACGCCATCTGGAATCGTCAATTCGGTAATCTTATTGCACTGCGCAACGGAATAGGCGGCCAACGTCTCAACTCCTTCCGGAATTGTCAGGGACTCCTTGGCGAAAGAGGAGAGGACAAGCGTCTTGCCGTCCTTCGTCAGCACCATGCCGTCAACCGACTTGTACGCGGGATTCTCCGCGGCAACCTCAAGATTCGTGATTTGCGTGCAGCTGTAAAACGCCTGCGCGCCAATGTTCGTCACCGTGGCAGGAATCGCAACGTCCTTCAGGGCGGCGCAGATGAATATCGAACTTTGATCAAGAATCTCGACACTGCCCAGATCGATGCTGGCGAGATCGTACATTTGGCCGACCGCACACCGGCGGATTCTCGTCACGCCTGCGGGCACCGTCAGGGTCGTACGCTTGCGCGGGACGGACAGTAGGTCCTTGCCGTCCTTGGTGAGGAGCAGCCCGCCTTCAGACTTGTAGTACTCGTTTGCGGGATCGACGTAGATGTTCTCGAGATTCGCATTGCTTTGGAACGCCTCTTGGGAAGAGATGTTCGTCACGCTGTGGGGGATGGCAATGGAGGTAAGCCCGTCGCAGCCCGACATGGCGTAGCCGAACGTCGTGACCGTATCCGGGATCGTCAACGACGTCATGGCCCCGCAACCCAAGAACGATTTGTATCCGAGGCTCGTAACTGGCTTGCCGCCGAGTTCGGAGGGGATGACGACGGCGCCCGCCGTGTCCGTCGGGATCGCGGCGTTCGAGCCGTCGCCGATCTGGACCTCGTCGCCCTTTACGGTATAGGTCCACGTGATGCCGTCGACCACTTCGGTGTCGGCCAGCGCCGCAAACGAAACCGCGACCATCGCCACCGCGACCATCGCCTTCATTGCCTTCAGCATTCTTTTCATTGTCGTTCCCTTTTGATTGTAAATCAAATACGCGGCGGTTTCGTCGAAACCGCCCTACCGGCTTCAATTGCCGCCATATTTGCGTATTATATCAAATATCTTCTCACGTATGCAACTGCGAGGCGAAGTAGTCGTTAGTCGCTAGTCGTTAGTGCTTGGTGCTTAGCGGGGGAAATGAGTTCAAGAAAAGAGTTCGAGTTCGAGAAAGGAACATTGCCTCTCTCCAACTCGAACCCCATTCGAACTAACCCATCTGCCCAGCTCAGTCCGCGAGGCAGCGGACGAACTTCTCTCCGTCCCAGGAAAGGCGAGTGTATCCCGCAAAACCGTCGAACTTGTTGGCCTTCGGCGGGAAGTATATGACCACCGCGCATTCAAACTCCTGCGCCTCGCCCTTCGGCTCGTCCAGCGGAATCACCGCAAACGACGCAGAGGCTGAATACGTGCTGCCGTATGCCGCAAACTCGCCCTTCGCCGCCACAGAGCCGTTCGCCGCGAACTTGAGCGTCACCTTGTCCTCGTCAGTCGGCAGATCGCCTGCCGTGCCCACGAGTTCAAACGTCTTGTTCGCGATCTTGCCGCCGATGGACTTCCACGGCTCGACCTTCCAGTTCGTCTGCACGAAGGTGATGGCGCCGAAATCACCGCTTGCAATTGCCATTCCGCCGATGACGTCCGACCCTGACGACACCAACACAACCGTTTCGGTGCGCTCTTCCTTGCCGCTCTTCGCCGAGAGAACCGCAGTATAACGGCCGCCGACCTCGTCGTACGAGTCGAAGCTTGGCGCGGAAAGCGTCCAGGTGAGGCCTTCAGAGAGATACTTGCCGCTGATCTTGCCGGCAGAGGTGATTGAGAGGGTGGCAGGGCCAAGTTCCCCGCCGCCATCGAACGTGCCGACCGCCCAGGCGGGCAAGGCCGTGACCGCCACGGCTATCGTGTAGGTCGCCGTCTTCTTGCTGGCGGTCGTCACCGTCACCTTGACTTCCGACGGGATGGGCTTGCCGTCCCCGTCGGCCTTCGACGCCGCCGTTGGAACGCCGTAGATCGTGTTAGCAGGCACCAAAACCGCCTTCGTCTTCGAGTCGACCACGTCCTTCGCCGTGAACTTGAGGCCTGTCGGGAGCCCCGACACCTTCACCGTCGGAAGCGACGTCGCATCCACTGCAATCGGCCATTCGAGATAGACTCCGGCCGGAATGGTGCCGGCGGCGGAAACCGTGTCGCCTTCGAACGCAAACGCTCCGACGGAGGTGGAGGTCAGCTTATCTTCGTCCTCGGCGATAAACACGCCACGAAGTGTAGTGTCGGCAGGATTCATCTCGTACGTGAATTTTGCCGCATAGGAAAGGATCTTGCCAGAGGGGACTTCCTCCCAGTGGCTGAACACCTTGCCTTTGTCGGCCGTCGCCTTCAGGGAGACCTTGGCGTTCGCGGCATAGTCGCCCTCGCCCGACACCTTGTCATTGCCGGAATTGCCGCTCATGGCAAGCGTGAGCTTCGGGAACGGTCCCACCTTGAACGTGGTCGTAGCCTCGTGCTTCTTGCCGTCAACCGTCTTCGAGAAGAACACCGTGTAGTTGCCGGGCTTGGTCGGAGTCCCGTAGTAGGAGTTCGCGGGGACCTCGATCTCCGTCGTCCCCTTCTTCATGATGTCCTTGTCGGTCCACTTCATGCCCGGGGGAAGGCCTGTCACCTTGCATCCCGCCCCGCCTGCAATCGTGAACGGCACAACGGGGACTCCGGGGATGAACTTTCCGTAGGAATCCCAGAGCGGGCTGATCTCGCTGTCCTTGTAGTTCGGCACTTCGATCTCGAAGCTGCGGACCTGGGGCTGCCTGTTGGAGACGTTCGTCACCGATATCTCCACCTTGTACTTGCCGGGGACCTTGACCTGCCCCGCGAGCTTGAGGGCCTTCGAGTCGTACTTGGCGCCGGAAGGAAGGCCCTTGAACGTGACCTTGGGCTCGGAGAACGACCACACGATGTTGAGCAGGGGGAGGTCGACGTAGCCGTACCATGCGTATGCGTTTCCCGCCTGAACGAAGAGAATGTCGTCTTCCGGATTGTTGATTTTCTTGAAACGAGCGGTAAACTGGGGAATGTCCCCGGTGTGGTAGCCGTCCACAGTGTAGGCGAACGACTTTGAATATGAGATGACATCGTTCTGGCCATGCTCGACCCAGCCGCCGAAAACGCAGCCCTTGGCAGGCGTCGCCTTGAGCGTAACCTTCTTTCCGACGGCATACTCGCCATTGCCGGATACAGTGCCGCACACCTCGCCCAAATCGTTGTTGTGGTCAATGTCGGCCGACACGTTCACCATCCTGTCGCCGACGACGACAGGCAGCCCCTTCCAGTTTTCTCCGGCGGCCGGCCAGCCCTTCGCCGATTTCGCCACGTATGCGCTGCAGCCGCCCAAGTCCGAGAAGGCCGAGTCGGAGACATCTGCCGGCGCATTGCCGCGGAAGACGACCGCGTCAAGGTACCAGCAATGCTCAAACGCCAGTTCGCCGATGGCATTCACTTTCTTGCCGATGTCCGCGCAGACGAGCGAAGAGCATCCGCTGAAGGCCGAAGCGCCAATGGAGACTACGGAATCCGGAATCTTGACGGCGCGAAGGCCCGAGCAGTCTATGAACGCGCTGTCGCATATCCCCGTCACGCTCGCAGGAATCGTCACCCCGATGATGTTCCGCCCCTTGAAAGCCCTCTCGCCGATTGCGGCGACCGGCTTGCCGCCAAGCTTTGAAGGAACTGTCACCGTCCCGGCAAGCCAAGAATCGGTACCCGTTATCGTGGCGGTCTTGCCGCTGTCTATCACGTAACTCCATTCCATGCCGCCCACGTATTCGGTGTCGGCCTGGGCAACCATCGTCGCGGCAACCGCGAGCATTGCCATCATTTTAGTTTTCATGTTCCCCGTTCCTTTCTTTTTAAGAACTAACGACTAACGACTAAAAACTAACGACTAACGACTAACTACTAACTACCTAACCACCCAACTACCCAACCATCTAACCACCCAACTACCTAACCGACACGGAGAGGCCGTTGACCCAGATTATCTTGCCGCCGTTCTCGGTCACGCAGTTGGCGTATGTCCCGCCTGTCCAGCCCTTGCCGTCCTTGTGCGTCTTCGAAAGAACGCGGATTGTATGGCCCTGGAGGTTGATCTTGCCTCCAGTGATGTCTATGTCCCTGACCTTCGTATCGGCAAGAACGTAGAGAATGCCAGACTGCACGCAGACCTTCGCCTTGGAGTACGCAGACTTCGCAGGGCCATCAGCAGACATCGGGAACGATGTGCCGTTACTTCCACCGGCACTGAAGTAGATCGTACCGCCGCCCTCCTCGCTGTTTGCAAACTGGTAGTATTTCGTTCCGTTTCCATTGGACTTAGTGGTCGGATTTGCCGCCCAACAGGTGATGCTCCCCGAAAACCCGAGCGAAGTCGCCACCGTCTGGTAGATTGCAACACGTCCGCCAGCCGACCCATAGCCATCGCCTGTACCGTCGACCGATATCGTTCCAGACCCAAGAAGCCTTTCTGCCGTTAGCCAGACGCTGCCTCCCGTTCCTCCCCAACCTGTTCCGCCGTTAGCAGTTATCGTTCCCTTGACCGTAAGGTCGCCTTCGACCGTTATCGCCACCTGACCGCCGCCAGGGGTTGAATTACCGCCTGTACTGGTGGCCGGCGAACCAAACGTGCGCGGCCGCAATATGGAGCCATAGCACGCAGTCACGGCCTGACCATACCCAATGCCTCCGTGCGAGGGATTTGTCGTCGAGTCACCGTTTCCAGTTCCTTTCGCCGGGCCATATCCCGTAATAAAGCCCTTGCCTGCGACATTAACAGCGCCGCCTGCTTCTATGAGCATGTCATCCTTCACAAGAAGGTTGACACCGCAAGACTGCGTATTTGCATAGCGTGGCCCATCGTGCGTAACCGCGCCACTGGGCCTCACGACCATCTTGCCGTTGACTATGTTGTTCGTAGCTATGCTATTGAGGATAAGCGTGCCCTTTGCGCCGACATCGACGCCGGCGGCGACCTCAATCGCCTTGTTGCACTGCAAGGAAGCGGTGTAGGAAGAGTCACCTATCATAAGCCCGCCCATCGGCACAATCACGATGTTTGTCGAAAGGGCAACCGTCACGTTGCCAGACGCAGGACGTATCGCCACAACCGCCGTCTCGCTCGGCACGCCTTCAGGCGACCAGTTCCCGGCAGTCGTCCAGTTGTTGTCAACGCCTCCGACCCATTCGACCGCGCTCCCAGAAGTGAAGTTCCAGTTCGAGTTGCCGCCGCCGTTCGTGGCAAAGTCACCCGCGGCAATCGTGCGCCCGTCGGAAGCGTTGCTGTCGCTTACCGCGACGCCGCGCACGCGCATCACGTTGTCGACCTGAAGCTTCCACGCGGTTCCCGGCGTCGAGGAGACGAGCGTTATGAAGTCGTCGTCCGTTCCGTCGATGTCGAAGACGTCCGTCTTGATCTTCTGCGTCGCGGGCAGAACGAACGTCGTCGCGGCGGACGCGCTAATCTTTAGCCGCTTCGCGGAAAGCCCGTTCGGCAATGTCACCGTGCCGCCCGACTTCGTGATGTGCACGTCGCCGTACTCGCCGTTCGCGAAGTCGAGCGTAGCGTCGCCTTCGCCCGCAATGACAAGCTTCTCTGTATTGGCGCGTGTAAAGGCTCCTGCGCAGGAGAAGTTGTTCGTAACCGTGAGATTCCCCCCGGAAAGCTTGTTCGTCGCCCCAGCCTCAATCACGAGTGAGTTCACGAGCGTGTCGGCGGTAATAACGGGGTATTTCGGGCATCCTGCGGGAATCGTTATGACATCCGTCTCCAGCGGCGCACGATGACCGTCCGCCTTGTCAAGCCAGTTCTCCGGGTTTACCCAGGACGTATCGGCCCCGCCAGTCCAGGTTAGCGGGTCGCCGGGCAGAGTCGTCTCGGGGAAGAGCCAGTTGTGTTCCTTGGAGTAGTCGTCGCCGACCGAATTGTTCGCGGTAATCGATAGCCCGCTCGCGCTGCTCTTCGAGACATTGACGTAATCAACCGAAATATCGGCGCCGGTGCCGACCCTAAGAGTCCATGTTCCGCTTTCGGTTGACGGCGCAAGCGTGAGGAGGTTACCCGACGCGCCCGCGAGATTCAATTTTGCAGGGGTCGTTCCAGTGGCCGCCGGAATGTACATCGACGACCCGCTCGTGAACTTGACCGTTGCCCCAGGCGCATTGCAGGTAAAGTTGTGGTTCGTCGCAACCGAGCCGCTCTGGGTGAATGTCGTGCCCGCAGGCGGGGCGTAGCAGATCCCGGCGGACGTTGCCGCGGTGAAAAGCTGCGAAGACGATACGGTCACCGCGTTCGTCAATGTCAAGGTCACGTTGGCCTGTACGCTGACCTTTGCGCCGCGCTTTACGGTAATCTTGCCAAAGGGCCGGTTGATGTCCCTGATGTTGGAATTGAAATACGTATAGCCATTGCCCCACACCCCAGAGCGATTGTTGTCGACAATGACTTCGCCGCAACCTGGCGCGTGCTGTGCGCTTTCGAAGTAAAACGTTCCGGCTGTGCCTTTCCCGCTCGTGCCGGGCTCCGCAGTCAGCGTCCCGAACGTAAGCGAGCTAAACGCCCTGTCCTCCTTCGTGTAGATCGCTATGCGGCCGCCGCCGCCGCTCGGATAGCTTGACCCGTTTCCACCCTTGACGGAAACAGTGCCCGCGCCGGCGATTGCATTTCCCTTAAGGATAATCGACCCGCCAGAGCCATTGCCAGACGAAGATGCGATGGCAGAAACCGTACCGGACACCGTCAGCGTCCCGCCGGAAGCGAGGTATATTACGCCGCCGCCGTAATTGCCGCCGCCAGACCCAGGATCGTTTGGCTCTCTTATCGAACCATACGCTCTGTTAGGAATGTTCTCGCTTGTGGTCCAATACCTGTGAACGCCAATTCCTCCGTGCGCGGCACCGCGATAGGCGCCAGCCGTATTGCCCGGATACGGCCCCTGGCCTGAAGCAAAGCCGCACGCATCGGCATTGACCGATCCGCCCGACTTGATGGTGAAATCGCCGCCGGCGCTGAGGTTGAGCCTGTAAGTTGTCTTGGAGCCGACGTTCGACGCCGTAACACTTGAGGTGCTTGGCTGCGCCGTATGCGTAAGCTTGCCCTTTGCGCCGACAATCACCGCGTTGACGACCTCGTTTGTGGACTTGCCGTTCTGGAACTTTAGAGTCACCACGGCCGAGCCGCCAGCGTCGCCGACAGTAAGAGACTTTACTTTGAACGCATTACCACTACCTACCGTAACGGTATACGCAGTACTGCCATCGGGGATGATAACGTCGTCATTCTCTCCCGGCCCCACCTCGGCATCTTGGCCAGTCGAGGCAAGCGTCCAGTTGCTGCCCGTCGCGAACGTGCCGCTTGTTCCGCTTTTCCAAGTGTACGTATCGGCAAAGGCCGCAATTGACGAAACTGCGACAAAAGAAGCGATTATCTGTTTCAACTGACTTTGCATGCAAATACCTTCCCCATTGTTTGTCAATATTATACCACACCAAACCCGCTTCTGTCAAATGGCAGGTTTGGAAATGAGTAATGAGTGATGGGCGATGAGTGATGAGTAATGAGTGATGGGTGCAAAAAAAAAGAGCCGGCGACGTCCTACTCTCGCACGGGCGGGTCCCGCACTACCCTCGGCGATGGGGCGCTTGACTTCCGTGTTCGGAATGGGAACGGGTATTTCTGCCCCTCTGTGGTCACCGGCAAAAGGCCTGGAGTCGT
>JAEEHL010000078.1 GCA_016280825.1 Verrucomicrobiota bacterium | reverse complement strand
GCGCGCACACGCCGCGCACCTGTTGCGCCGCACCGGCTCGCCCGCGATGTTGCGGCGCGGGATGTCGGCGGGCTCGCGCCGCGTCGCGGCACGAAGGCCCTTCGTCGTGACGACGAAAACCCCTTCCGCGCAGGCAACGCCCTTAAGCCTGCCCGCGCACTGCCCGATGAGCGACTTCCCCCCGAAGACATCGAGGAACTGCTTTGGCCGCGCCTCGGTAGAGATCGGCCAGAAGCGCTCCCCCGCCCCGCCTGCGAGAATCACCGCCCTGAACTTCATGGCACTCCTCCCTTCTTCCTGCCGTCTGCGCTCTTTGCGGCTTCCGCACGAAGCCTCATGAGCGCCGCGTCGCGGGCCTTTCTGTAGATTGCCTTCAATTCCGGCATGCACCGCGTCTCCCCGCGCCAGAACGGCACAGGCCCAAGCCTCTCAAGGACGGGGAAGTCGTCTTTGGCAAGTTTCACCTGGTCGCCCCCTGCTTGATCCAGCCGGCGCGCTGGCCGTCGTCCACCCGCACCCAGTCGCCGTGCCTTTCCGTTGCGCCCGATGGATCGATGGCTGCCTGCGACACTCCTACGAAAGGCGCGTCGTCGTACGGGGCGAACCTGAGGCGGAGAACCTTGCCGGCCTCGTCGGCCGCGTCGACCGCCCTTCTCTCGCCCGTCTCGTCGGCGTCTTCGTCCGGCACGTAGACGAGCTTTACCGCAGGCGCCTTCGCCGTCTCGTACGCCTTTTTGGCGACGTCGTAGTAGGCAACCTCCCCTTCGGGGACGGCTGGCGTTCCGTCGGCTACGAAATACGTCTGCCACGAGTACATTCCGTTCATGCGCGAAATCTCGTTGGGGAACGCGCCCTCCGGCACGAATCCCTCCGCCTTCAGATGCCACGAGACGACAATGACGTCGTTTGTGCAGACCTTGCGGCGGCTCAGCGAGCGCGTGAGCGATTCCGCATGGCCGACGATGCCGGAATACCCGGGAGGCCGCCCCCTGTCGTCGAGCGGCGTGACCTTTACGTGCACCGGGTTCGACTTCACCGAGAACGACTTCGAGTACGAGAAGAACGACCCGAAGCCCCGACTGTCCCTGCCGCCGGAGGAAGATCTGCACATCCCGGAGACGGTCACCGTGAGCGGCAGCTCTACAGGCGCGTCGTAGCGCATCGGCACCTCGATGCGCTTTACCGTGTTCGAGCCGTCGGGCGTCTTCGAGTCGGCGAAGTTCCGCGCGTTCCCGGGGAAGGCAAGCGCATACATGTCAGAGACGGAAAAGCGAAGGTTCTCGAGCGCGATGCCGTCGGGAACCGTCAGGTCGAGCCGGAGCGCAAACTCCTCGCCGACCTTGAGTTCGCGGGCGGGGAGCCGCGCCTCGAGCCTTATCTCGCCAGACCTGTCGCGCATGACCTCGCCACCGGAGGCGGCGATGCGCACGGCCCCTGCGGCGTTCAATGCGCTTCGGCGCATTTCCTCGTGGAGGCGGTCGAACTCGTCGAAGATGTCGGCGGCGGCGGGCAGCGAAACGACAACCGCCACGGCCGCGATGACGCGCACGATCCTGCCTGCGGCGAAAAAGACCGCGACGACAAGCGCAACCGCGAGAAGCGTGAACGCCGCGCGGCCGCGCCAGCCGTACTTGAGCACTGGTCGCAACGCCGTGCGCCATGCGGGCAGCTGCGCAAAGGGGTCGCCCGCCTTCCGCGAAAGCGCCGCCACCATGCCGCGCTCCACCTCGGGCGTCTGCCCCACGATCCACTCGATGCGCGAATATATGGAAAGCGCCTTCGCCCACTCGCCCTTCATCGTCCTGCACGCGGCCTCGTTCAGCCGCGCCCGCGGGAAGTCGAACTTCGCGAATAGCTCCGGGTCGAGTGCGCGGCACGCCTTGCGCCAGGCGAAAAGGTCGTCCTGCCCGAGCTCGGGCGGGGCGACGAGGGAGATTCCGTCGGGCATGGGCATGTTGCCGGTGTCGTCGTCAAGCCCCGCAAGCACCGCCTGCACGCCCTCCCTTACGTGTACGGGCATCTCAATGGTCGAGACGACGAGCTCGCCGCCGCCAACCTTGCGGCAGGAAAATTCAAGCGAGGGGAAGAAGACGAGCCCCCCCTTGAGCGGCCTCACCCTGTATTCGAGCCTGCGGGCGTCGCGGTAGGTGTAGGTCTTCGCGCTTTTGTCGTCGATCTTCCAGACGGCCGCATCGACCACCTTCGCAAGGCGCGGCGGATGGAGCGACGAGAAGTTCGCCTCGCCTATGAAGTCGACCGTGAGCGTCATCGGGTCGCCAAGGCGCACGTTGTTGGCGTCGAACGAGGCGACGGCGCGAAGGCTCGTGCCCGTCACGTCGGGCAGGGCGATTGCCGCGAAAAGGGCTGCAGATGCAAGAATCGCGCTCATTGCGAGGTCACCTTGAACCTTATCTCGATGCCTTCGCGGTTCTTCCTGAGGAATTCCTCGGAAAGCCCCGGCACGACCTTGACGAGCGCCGCGGCGAGCTGCACGCTGCGGTCCGCCGCGCCGTCGCCCGACGACTGCACGAGCTTGTAGCTGAGGACGCGCCCTCCCGGCCCAAACACGACCTTGAGATACATCTCCTTCAGGTTTTCGTGATAGGGAGGGCGGTTCCACTTCGAGTAGAACGCATCCCTGATGAGCGAAATGCACCGCTGCTCCTCGCTCGCGGCAAGCTGCGTGACGGCGCCCGGCTTGTAGCCCTCGCCGAGCAGCTTCTTTATCTCGGCGTCGGAAAGCGTCTTCTTGCCTGTCTTGCCGTCGCCGCTCGGCGCGTTC
>JAEEHL010000077.1 GCA_016280825.1 Verrucomicrobiota bacterium | reverse complement strand
GGTTAGGTGGTTCGGTAGTTAGGTGGTTAGGTAGTTGCGCAAACCCGCAACCCGAGACGCACACCTCGAGCCCCGAAAACGAGGGTCTTGTCCCCAAATTTCTCCCAAAGGGTGGCTCTGCGGCGCGAAGCGTTTAGGCGGAGCGTTAGCGAAGCCCTTTTGTTAGCCGTCGGAGTTTGAGATTAGTTCGAGTTTGAGTTGGAGTTCGAGAGCGGAATCTTTTCTCCACGTCCTTCTGCTCTTTGTGGCTAAACACTCTTTCCGTGTAATCCGTAAAATCCGTGGTTAAAAATGATTGCGCGGGGCTTGACTTCGGCCGCGATTTATAGGATAATACGCATAAATTGCAAGTGATGACTGCATGGGGGCGAAACCCCATTGCGAAGGTGGAGAACGACAAATGAAAAAATGCATGGTTGTGGTTGCCGCTGTGGTTGCGGCCATTCCGCTTTTTGCGGAGATCAAGCTTGGCGCGCTGTTCACGGACGGTGCGGTTCTCCAGCGCGGGATGAAGGTTCCCGTCTGGGGCAAGGCGACGGATGGCGCGGAGAAGATACGCGTCGAGTTCGCAGGCCAGTCGAAGACGGCCAAGATAGGCGACGACGGCTCGTGGAGAGTCGACCTCGATCCGATGGAGGCGTCGAAGGAAAGCCGCGCCATGAAGGTGAGCGCGCTGAACCCCGGCTTCTTCTCGGATTCCGTCGTCGACTCCGTCGAGGTGAAGGACGTCCTCGTGGGCGAGGTCTGGTTCGCCTCCGGGCAGAGCAACATGGAGTGCCCGATCTGGGGCGACGGCACGCGCTACCGCGACATGAAGGGCGGGCTCATGACGACGATGACGCGCCTTCCCAACGTGCGCTACGTGAAGTGCGCGAAGGACTGGTCGGTGGAGCCGCGCGAGATCTCCGCCAAGTGGTGCAAGTACACGCCTGAGTTCCTTCAGCTCAACTTCAGGTACGAGTCGGGCCTTGAGGGGAAGGGCGTGCAGCTTTCGGCCGTTGCGTTCTACTACGCCCGCGAGCTCTACCTCGCGCTCGACATCCCGATTGGCATAGTCGACGCAAGCTGGGGCGGCACCAACATCGACGCATGGACGCCCCGGAGCGGATACGAAGGGTGCGACGAGTCCATAAAGGCCGTCGCCGAGTACGAGGTCAAGGCCAAGTGGGACGCGAAGGCGGACAAGAAGGGCGCCGTTAACGGCCAGCACCAGCAGCCGACGGTTCTCTACAACGCGATGGTCTCCGCGTTCGCGCCGATGGCGATGCGCGGGTTCATCTGGTACCAGGGCTGCCACAACAACGGCGAGTCGCAGCTCTACTGCGCGAAGCTCCACGCCCTCTACAACGGCTGGAGCCGCGACTTCGAGAACCCCGGCCTCAAACTTTACCTCGTTCAGCTCGCCCCGTGGACGCAGAACTGGCTCGGCATCTGCATGGCCCAGACGAAGTTCTGCGCCGAGGAGAAGAACGCGGCGCTTGCGGTCACGGCCGACGTCGGCAACTTCGACGACATCCACCCGAACGACAAGGAGATCGTCTCGAAGCGCCTCGTCGCACATGCGCTCAAGCGCGACTACGGCTTCCCGATCCCCGAAGACGACTCGCCGGTCTTCAAGTCCGTCTCCTTCGAGGGCGGCAAGGCGAAGCTTTCCTTTGACAACGTCCGCCGCTGGTACGTCTATGCGCCCGACCGCTCGCACAACGCCGCGTTCGAGCTTGCCGGGGCCGACGGCAAGTGGGTCGCCGCGAAGATCGAGAACTTCAAGGTCGTGAAGAGCCACGACGGCAAGAGGGACGTCGTGACCGACTACCTCGACTCGACCGAGATCGTGCTCTCCGCGCCCGGCGTCGCCGCGCCCGTGAAGGTGCGCTACATGGGCAAGCCCAAGACCTTCGGCACGCTCTACAACGAGGCGTCGCTTCCGCTCGGGCCGTTCGAGGCGAAGTGAAGTGGAAATAACCTCCCCAAGCAACCCGAAGCTCAAGCACGTCGTCAAGCTCAGGAGCTGCAGGACGCGCGAAGAGACGGGCGAGATGATCGTCGAGGGCTACCGCGAATGCCGCCGCGCCCTCGACAACGGCTACAGGCCGCGCGCAATCTTCCACTGCCCCGACTTCTACCTGAAGAACGAGAACGAGCCGGGGCTCGTGGAGGAGTGCGCGAAGCTCGGCGCGGAGGTGTACACCTGCTCGAAGACGTGCTTTGAGAAGATTGCCTACAAGGAGCGCCCGGACGGGCTCCTCATGACGGGGCCGCACGTCTCCATCCCGCTTTCCAGTCTGAAGCTGCCGGAGAACGCGCTTGTCATTGTGACGGAGGCAATAGAGAAGCCGGGCAACCTCGGCACCATCCTCCGTTCCGCCGACGCGGCGAAGGTGGCGGCCGTCATCGTCTGCGACCGCACGACCGACATACACAACCCGAACGTCGTCCGCGCCTCGACGGGGACGATGTTCTCCGTGCCGATAGTCGAGGCGACGGGCGACGAGGCGCTTAAGTTCCTCAGGGAGCGCGGCTTCAGGATACTTGCCGCGACTCCGCACGCCGAAAAGCTCCATTTCGAGGCGGACCTCACGGGCAACGTCGCAATCGCCCTCGGCGCGGAGCAGTACGGGCTTACCGCCAAGTGGATGGACGGCGCCGACATCCGCGTCAGGATACCGATGCTGGGGCTTGCAGACTCGCTCAACGTCTCCGCCGCCGCGACAATCCTCGTCTACGAGGCGGTGCGCCAGCGGATTGCGGCGGGCGTCGACAAGGTTCCCGACTTCGTTCCGTGGCATGGGGAGGGGGTAAAGGAGATATGAGGTTCCTGAATCCGGCATTTCTCGTTCTTGCCGCGCTCGTTCCGCTCGCGGGCTTCTTCTGGGCGTTTCTCAAGGTGCGGCGCGAAAAGGCGCTCGCACGGTTCGTGGCGCCGCCGCTTGCCTCCAAGCTGATGCCGCCCGGTGCGAACCTCTGGGGCGTGCAGGCGGCCCTCATGCTTTCTGGAATGGCGCTCGCGCTCGTCGCGGCGGCGCGTCCGCAATGGGGCAGGGCGACGGAGAAGACTGTCTTGCGCTCGCGCAACGTCGTAGTGGCGCTCGACGTCTCGCGCTCGATGCTCGCGCGCGACGTGCGCCCGAACAGGCTTGAGAGGGCCAAGGCCGACATCGCCGACCTCATCGACTCCCTCGAGGGCGACAGGTGCGCGCTCGTCGCGTTCAGGCGCGGCGGCGTCCTCATCTGCCCGCTCACGACCGACCACGGCTACCTTCGCGGCGCCCTTGAGCGCATGACCGTGGAGAGCGCCCCGCGAGGCGAGACCGACCTCGGCGGCGCGATACGCGCTTCGCTCGAGGCGCTCGACCCGGCGGCCGACGACCACAACGCGATAATTATAGTCTCCGACGGCGGCGACCTCAAGGGGGAGGCGGCGGAATGCGCGAAGATCGCCGCGAAGCGCAGGATACCGATCTTCACCGTAGGCATAGGCGACCCGAAGGCGGCTACGCCCATTCCCGGCGAGGAGGGCGAGGGAACGTATTCCTACAAGGGCAGCAAGGTGTCGGTGCGCCTCGAGGAGGCCGCGCTCAAGGCGATAGCCGAGATGTCCGGCGGGAGATACGTGCCGCTTGCGACGGCAGGCACTGCGGAGACGACGCTTGGCGCGATATACAGGCGCTTCCTCCGCCAGGTGGCGGCGAAGGAGCAGAACGACGAGGAGTCGAGGGCGGCGGAGCGCTTCCAGGTGTTTCTCATCCCTGCCCTCGCGCTTCTCATTGCTGGCGCCTCGCTTTCACGCGGCAGATTCGCCGCGACGTGACTTGTGGGCGCGAACGGGGGAAGGGGGCGCTTTCACCCCTCAAAATTGACTTGTACGGATGAATTTGATATGATACGCGCACAGCAAACGACGGAATATTGCCTGCATTCATGAAAATAGAGCGCATACTGCAATGGATTAACGGTCTCCTTGAGACGCGGCGCTTCGACGACGTATCCAACAACGGCCTGCAGCTTGCGCGAGAGGGCGACGACGTGCGCAGGGTCGCCTTCGCGGTCGACGCGAGCCGCGCCGCCGTCGAGGGCGCTGCGCGCGAGGGTGCGGAACTTCTCGTCGTCCACCACGGCATCAGCTGGGGCGGCGGCATCCGCAGGCTAGTCGGCCCCGAATACGAAGTGGTGAAGGCCGCGATGGCCGCGAATGTCGCGATTGCCGCCTACCACCTGCCGCTTGACGCCAGCAGGAAGGTCGGCAACAATTTCGAGATTGCGCGTGCGCTCGGGCTGAAGAAGCTTAAGACGGCGTTCTCGTACCACGGAAACGTCATCGGCGTCGTGGGCGTGAAGGGGCGCTACAGGGTCGGCATCTGCTCAGGCGGCGCCGGCGAGTTCGCAGTCGAGGCCAAGCGCCTCGGGTGCGACGTCTTCGTCACCGGCGAGGCGAGCTGGGGCGAAGTGGTGGCCGCGGAGAACGTGTCGATGCCGATGGTATGCGCCGGCCACTACGAGACGGAAGTCTACGGCGTCACGGCCCTCATGCGCGAGATGAAGCGCGCGCTCAAGGTAAAGACGGTATTTATAGAAAGGAACAAGTCAGCATGAAGGCAGCGTTTTTTGCGGCGGCCGTTTTGGCCGCAGGCTCGGTTTTCTCGTCGCAGCACGAGACTACGAAGTACGATCCGAAAATGATGGTCAAGGACGCGATCGTCACGAACGGCGTCAAGTGGATAGACGGGACGCGCCTGCCGATCGAGGGGCGCGAGTTCGACGACGTCGCGAGATACTACGACCGCCTGCCGAATTCGCTTACGACGAACGTGAACGCGGGCGTGCGCGGGCAGCTCAAGCATTCCTCTGGGATGCTCTTCCGCTTCAAGACAGACTCTAAGAAGCTCTCGTTCAAGTGGAAGCCCCTGGGCAAGAAGCTCGAAATGGACCACATGCCGGCTACTGGCGTGAGCGGCATCGACGTCTACAGGTGGGACGAACCGCGCGGCAAGTGGCTCTACGTCGCGACCGGCCGCATCTACGACCCGAAGCTAGGCAGGCTTTCCATACCGTGGATGCCGGGTGACAAGTGCATAGTGAACCTCCCCCTCTACAACGGCATCGAGACGTTCTCGCTTGGCATCGACCCCGAGGCGACGCTGGAATGCGCCGGCCCCAGGACGTCGGGAGTCGAGAAGCCGGTCGTCTTCTACGGCACGTCCATCACCCACGGCGGATGCGCGAGCCGCCCCGGGCTCGGCTTCGTCAACATAGTCGGGCGCCGTCTCGACGTTCCGGTGACGGGCCTCGGCTTTTCCGGCTCCGGCGTGATGGAGTACGAGCTTTCCGACGTGATCGCGAGGATCGACGCGAGCTGCTACGTGCTTGACTGCATCTGGAACATGGACTTCGAGCCCGAGAAGAAGGGGCCGAGGTCGGTGCAGCGCAACTACGAGCCGTTCATCCGCAACCTCCGCGCCAAGCGCCCGGGAGTGCCCATAGTCATGGCGGGGGCATGCGACGTCTTCTGCGGCGCGGGGAAGGCTTCCGCGGAGTGCAAGGCGATGGACGGCTTCCTCAAGGCCCTCTACGACAAGCTTGTAGCGGAGGGGTGGCGCGACCTCTGGTTCCTGCCGCACGACGGAATGCTCGGCGACGACTTCGAGGGGACCGTTGACGGCGTCCACCCGAACGACATCGGCATGGCGAGGATGGGCGAGGCATACGCCGCCGCAGTCGCCAAGGCGCTCGGGCTCAAGATGAAGTGAACGACTGCCGGCAAGAGTGGTATGACGCCGCCGCCAAGGTCAAGGTGACGGTTGTCGACGCGACGGACGCTTCGCAGAAGCTCGTGAACGCGCACCTTTGCGGGCCGGTCGCGGGCTACTACCTCTCCAAGGCGCTCTGCGGCGCGGCGCTTCTCGGAGCCGAGCTTTCGGAATCCGACGAGACGCTTGTCGTGCAGATGAAGTGCTCAGGCCCGCTTGGCGGGTTCAACGTCGAATGCACGGCTGCAGGCACCCTTCGCGGCTATGTCGAGAAGAAGACGCTTGACGACTTCGACGGCCTTGTCAGGCAGCCGATATCGCGTGCCGACGGGAAGAAGATCGTCGGCGAAGCGCGCATCCAGGTCACGAGGACGGTCCCCGGCAGGATTCTCTCCCAGGGAGTCTCAAATTCGTTCGACGGCTATCTCGCAGGCTCCCTCCAGCGCAAGGCCGTGATGTTCACCGACGCGCGTACAAGCGACGAGGCGGAGGTCCTCTACGCGCGCGGCGTGATGGTGGAGTGCCTGCCGGATGCGCCCGGCACGGAGGCGCTTTCGGCGGATTTCGGCGACATCTCCGTTTCGCCGCGCAGGATTCTCGCTCGAGCGGGGCTTTCTGGCGCGGAACTCAGGAGGACGGACCCCATTTCCTTTGCCTGCAGGTGCAGCCCGGAACGGGCCGCCGCGACAATCACCGCGCTCGGCGAAAGCGACAGGGCGGGTCTCCCGCCGGTTCTGGACGTCACTTGCCACATGTGCGGCCGCACCTATTCAATCTCCACGGCGACATGACGATGCGGCAGGAGTTCCCGGAGAAGGCGTGCCCATACGCTAGGGCGCTTGCGGCGAAGTCCAGGAGATTCGCCATGCAGATAGAGGCAGGCGCGGAAACGCGGTGTGACGACGGATATCCCGCCGACCCGTTCGGCGAACTTGGTGGCGGCACGGGAGTGAAGGGGCTTGTGCAGAGATTCCCGGACAGGGTTCTTGTAATGGCTTCCAACGAGTGCTTTGCGAACTGCCGCCACTGCACGAGGCGCGGCATACTCGGCAAGTGCGCAGTCGTGAAGGGCGCCGCTGGGATCGCACGTTGCACAAGATACGTCCTTGCGCACCCCAAGGTGAGGGACGTCCTCGTCTCCGGCGGCGACCCGCTCGTCCTCCCGGACGACGAGGTAATGGGCTTCATAGACGCATTCGCGCAGCTTGGGCAGGTCGACGTTGTGCGGCTCTGCACGCGCGCGCCGTGCGTGAACCCGGCGAGAGTCACGGCGAAGCTCGCCTCGCGACTTGCGCGCAGCAGGAAGGTGTGGGTCAACACGCAGTTCAACTGCGCCGACGAAGTCACTCCGGAGGCCGTTGCCGCCGCCGCGAGGCTCGTAGACCGCGGCATTCCCGTTTCGTGCCAGACCGTTCTCCTGAAGGGCGTGAACGACTCGACGCAGGCGATGCTTGACCTTTTCAGGGCCCTTTCTGCCGCGAGAATAAGGCCGTACTACGTCTTCATGTGCGATCCGGTGGCGGGAATAGGGCGTTTCCGCGTGTCCGAAAAGAAGGCGCGCGAAATCGAAAGGCAATGTGCCTGCCGCATAGGCGGGCTTTCGATGCCGCGCTTTGTGCGCGATACGCCCGGGGCGTGTCGAAAGGAGCCGATATAGCATGGAACCGATAATCGAATTCAGGAACGTCGTCAAGAAGTTCTCGGGAACTCCGGTCCTCGACGGGCTTTCCTTCAGCGTTGAGAAAGGCGAGACCTTCTGCATCGTCGGGCCTTCCGGCACCGGCAAGAGCGTAACGCTGAGGCACCTGGTGGGGCTTGTGTCGCCTACGTCCGGGAGCGTGACGGTCGACGGCACGGACGTCGCCGCCGCCTCCGGAAGGGAGCTTGCGGCCGTCAGGAGGCGCATAGGGTATCTCTTCCAGAGCGGGGCGCTTCTTGCGTGGATGACCGTCGAGGAGAACGTCGCGCTGCCGCTAAGGGAGACGACGCGGCTCAAGGAGGGCGAGATTGCCGCGAAGACGGCTGCGGCGCTCGCCGCCGTGGAGCTTTCCGCCGCGGCCGAAAAGTACCCGTCGCAGATTTCCGGCGGCATGCAGAAGCGAGCCGGCCTTGCACGCGCGATAGTGAGGGATTCCGACATCATGCTCTACGACGAGCCTACCTCGGGGCTCGACCCGGTGACTTCGGCGACGATACACCGCCTTATCGTGAAGATCGGGCGCGAGCGCGGCATCACGTCCGTAGTCGTCACGCACGACCTCGCAAGCGCGCTCGACTTCGCCGACAGGATACTTCTGCTGAAGGACGGCAGGGCGGTAGAGTGCCTGCCGCCCGCCGAGTTCGCGCGTTCCGCGAACCCAGCCGTACAAGAGTTCGTCTCCGAGGCGGTTTCGCCGCTTTTGCGTGAACGCGAAAATATGATATAATACGCGCCATTATGGACATAGTAATACTGCTTGGTGCCCCGGGATCGGGGAAGGGAACGATTGCCAGCCGCCTTGCGGCTGGCGACGCGAATCTTAAACACGTCTCGTCGGGAGACCTCCTCCGCGGCGCCGTCGCGAACGGAACGCCCGCCGGAGTCGAGGCGAAGAAGTTCATGGAGAAGGGCGAGCTTGTGCCTGACGCGCTCATCGCGCAGATGATAAAGGACGTCCTTGCCGCCACCCCAGGCGACGTCACCATGCTCCTCGACGGCTTCCCGCGCAATGTCGCGCAGGCGGAGATACTCGAGAAGACGGGCGCGAAGGTCAAGTGCGCCGTCCTCGTCGACGTCCCGGACGAGATAATCGCAGACCGCATCGCCGGGCGCAGGACGTGCCCGAAGTGCAAGGCGGGCTACCACGTCAAGGCGCTCCCGCCCAAGGTCGAGGGAATCTGCGACAAGTGCGGCGCGGCGCTCGAGATCCGCAAGGACGACAACCCCGAGACCGTAAAGGACCGTCTCGTCGTCTACCACCGCCAGACCGAGCCGCTCGTCGCGTTCTACGAGGCGAAGGGCCTTCTGCGCAAGATCGACGGCGACCAGGGGCCTGAGAAGAACGCCGAGGCGTTCAAGGCCGCGATGCAGTAGCGTTTCGTGAAGGTCGACATAAAGTCGAAGGCGGAAATCGCGCTCATGCGCGAGGCATGCCGCATGGGGGCGGAGGTGCGCGACCTCTGCGCCGCCGCCGTCGCTCCCGGCGTCACCACGGGCGAGATCGACGACATCGCCGCCGAGTACTGCAGGAAGCACAACGTCAAGGCGAGCTTCTTCGGCTACGAGGGCTTTCCCGGGCATCTTTGCGTATCGTTGAACGACGAGGTCATACACGGCATTCCCGACAGGCGGCGCGTCATACGCCCTGGCGACCTCGTGAAGACCGACATTGGCGTGCTGGCG
>JAEEHL010000076.1 GCA_016280825.1 Verrucomicrobiota bacterium | reverse complement strand
GCTGCCCCAGCAGAACATGGTGACGACGCAGAGAAGGACGGCGGTTACATAGTTGCTGCAGTAGTACATGGCTTTTGAAGTTGAAAGGTTGAAAAGTTGAAAGGTTAAAGTTCCTTTCGATACGGCACCGACGACTGTGCGCCGGGGCGCGTTACTGAAATCGCCGAGGCCTTCTGCGCGAAGGCGATGGCGTCCGCGCAGCTCTTCCCCTCGGCGAGCGCGACGGCAAACGCGCCATTGAACGTGTCGCCGGCCGCAACGCAGTCGACCGCCTTAACCTTGCGGCATGGATAGACCTTGTTGCAGTCGCCGCAATAAGCGCCCTTCGAACCCATCGTGATGACAACGTGCCCGACGCCGCGCTTCTTGAGGACGCCAACCGCCTTTGCCGCGCTTGCGGCATCGACGACCTTCACGCCGGTCAGCAACTCCGCTTCCGTCTCATTAGGCGTGATCCAGTCGACAAGCGGATATAGCGACTTGGGAAGCTTCTGCGCAGGAGCCGGGTTGAGAATAACCGGAACGCCCGCGTCATGCGCAACCTTCGCCGCCCACTCGACCGTCTTGAGTGGCGTTTCGAGCTGCATGACGAGCGCCGCCGCACCTTCGATATCCTTCCTGAACGGCGTGACGTCCTTTGGCGAAAGCGTGCCGTTCGCGCCAAGTGCGACGGATATGACGTTCTGCCCCTTCGAATCGACGAGGATGAGCGCCGTTCCGGACGCTTCCTTTCTGTCGACGACAAGGCGCGGCAATATGCCGTCGCGCCTGAGCCGCGTCGCTGTCTCGCGCCCGAAGAGATCATCGCCGACTTTGGCGATGAAGATGCAAGCGCCCTTCTTCGCGGAGAGCCGCGCCACGGCGACCGCCTGGTTCGCACCCTTTCCGCCCGGGTTCATGAGGAAGCTCCCGCCGCACACTGTCTCGCCGGGCACGGGAATCTTCTTCCCCGCAATTACCATGTCGGTGTTGGTCGACCCAAGAACTACTATTTTTTTCATGATGCGGCAATTTTAGCATTATTCGCCATCCACTTCAATGCGCAAGCGCGATAAACCTGCTTTGGCAGGTTGATGAAGCAATTGCAAAATATGCTATAATGCCAGCATGGACAAGCCAGAAGCAAAGTACCTCTTGATAGCAGAAGCGCTCAAGCGCGACATCCTCGCCGGGAAGTACGAGTCGCAGGAACGGTTCCCAAGCGAAGAGTCTCTCGTGCGCCGATTCGGGGTGAGCCGTCCGACCATCGAACGCGCCCTCCGAGAGCTGAAGCGCGAAGGCCTTCTCGAATCTCGCTCCGGCTCGGGGTCGTATCTCACTTTCGCCGCGCGGAACGCGACAGGCGCAATCGGCGTCATAGCGCCCGACTACCGCAAGATAGACTTCTTCACACGGCTATGCGACGCCATCGCGACGGATGCTCATGCAAAGGGATACGACGTGCTCCTGGGCGACGGCTCAGAGCCCGAGGCCACGGCGGACAGGGGCAAGTGGGCCGTCTCGCTCGCAAAGGCATACGTGGAGCGTCGCATCGCCGGAGTCCTCCTCGAACCGGTGGACCTTATACCAGACTCATACGACATGACAAAGAAGGTGCTGGGCATCCTCTCTGCGAAGAAGATTCCAGTGGTGCTGCTTGACCGCGACTACCTGCCCTTCCCGGCAAGAAGCAGCTACGACCTCGTGGGAATCGACAACTTGCAGGCCGGCTACCGCATTGCCAGCCACCTCATCAAGGGCGGCGCGAGAAATCTTCGCTTCGTCACGCACCCAAACTACGCCAACACGATACGCGGACGAATTCAGGGAGTAGCGCAGGCAGCGATTGACTCAGGCCTCAAGTGGACGAACAAATATGTCATCGAGAACGACCCTTCCGAACGGGCCTTCTTCGCAAAACTCATGCACGGCAAGAATCCGCCCGACGCCTTCGTCTGCCGTAACGACCCTACCGCAGCGCGACTCGTGCAGACGCTTTCGAGACTTGGGGTTTCAGTTCCGGAAGACGTTCGCGTCGCAGGCTTTGACGACAGCGAGATCGCAAGCCTCACCACCCCGCCGCTCACAACCATCCACCAGCCCGTGAAGACACTCGCCGAGATTGCGGTCGCCTCGCTCCTCCAGCGGATAAGAAAGCCTTCGCTGCCCCCGCGCACAATCCTGCTCGACGCGCCGATTGTCGTCAGGGCGTCATAGAAGAGCCGTGTCCTCTTCCCTTCCTTTGCCTGGCTGCGTTCAGATGCTTGACGTATTCCGCCGCGCCACCTTTCCTGTAGCCCGTCTCTCCCACCTTCTTGCCGTCGCCGTCGAGTATGAGCGCCGTCGGGAATCCGCTCACCTTGTACTTCTTGACGAGCTCCTTGTTCGCCGCCTTCGCATGTGCGGAGAGGACGTCCTTGTTGCCGGGGGTGTCTATGAACACGAGCACGAAGTCGTCCTTGACGCCGGATATGAACTCCTCTTTCGAGAGCACTTCGCTCTCAAGCTTCTTGCACCAGTAGCACCAGTCGCTTCCGGAGAAGCAGGCGTACACAAGCTTGCCCTCGGCCTTCGCCTTCGCAATGGCCTCGTCCAGGTTGTCCGTGAAGCCGCGGGGCGTGGACGACTTGGCCTTGGCCGCCTCCGCCTGGTCGACGACTCCCAGCGTGGGATCCGGCTTGGGCGACGGCGAGGGTTCGAGCACCTTCGCCTTTTTGCCGTCTTCTTCGTTATTTGCGAAAAGCACGTC
>JAEEHL010000075.1 GCA_016280825.1 Verrucomicrobiota bacterium | reverse complement strand
TCGCCAGCGTGTTCGAGATATACGGTTCCAGCGCCGGAGCGGGTGCCGTTCTCAATGGCGGCGGACTTGCCGGCGTCGGCCGTTATGTCGCCGGTAAAGCCGTCGAACGAAGTAGCCTCGGAGAGGTGCACGGCCACGCGCCCGCCGCCGCCGCCGTAGTTCTTTGAATTGCTGTTGCCGGTGGCGGCGGATATCGTGCCTGATCCGGTAAGGGTGGCGGCGAGGATAAGCACGCTGCCGCCCGTGCCGATGTACGTGTCGTTGTCGGCGCTCACGGCGGAAATCGTTCCGTCGCAGACAACGGCCCCGGAGACTTCGAGATAGACTACGCCGCCGGACACGCTGTTGACGTTGACAGCACCTGTTGCTCCTATGTCCATCGGATAGCGTATCGAGCCGTAGCAATGTCTAACGGTGGGGTTGGTGGAGTTTCCACCTACGCCGCCATACGTACCGGTCCTGACGCCAAAACTGGATGTATACCCCTTTTTGTCCGCCGAGATGGCGCCGCCTTCCTCGACTGTCAGGCTGGCGCACTTTAGGCAGAGCTTGTAGTAGACGTTCCTCACGTTGTTTACCCTGTGCGTAAGCATGGCACCGTCTTTGACCACTACCGCGCCTGCGACCACGTTCGTGGAGAGGCCGTTGTGGAAGTCGAGCGTTGGCGCGCCCGAAAGCGCGCCGCCGCCGACAGTCAGGCTGCCGATCGAGAACGCGGAGGAGTTGGTGACTGTGTATGGAGAGGAGGCGTTGGGCAGGACGACGGCGTCGCCAGAGCCTGGGGCTGCGGCTGGCGCCTCACCCGTCGAGGAAAGCGTCCAGTTGGAGAGCTCGGAAAAACTGCCGCCGCCTTGATGCGTCCAGGTGTATGTGTCGGCAAGTAGCGGCAAGGCTAGAGCTGCAAGAAGGCATGCAAGTGCGCATGAGCGCATGGCAGTTTCCTCGCTATGGCGGACGGCTATTCTGGGCTTGCACATAACTACGACCTCCCTGGACATTTTGTTATTTAGTGAAATTGTATCACAATAGCCGTCTAAAAGTCAACAGCCGGAAAGTAGCTCACGCATGCAGACGGGACGGGCAAACCCTCCTCATGCTGCCTCTATGTCATAAATGATCCCGGTCCAAAAGAACATAGATTAAATCGACCTCATGAGCCTGTTCCCAGCGCAGTTCGTCAGAAGTCATCTCCAACCGGAGCGCCATCCGCGGAAGTCGGCTTGGAAGCGGGCGTGAGCAGCTCGGCCGTCTCAACAAGGCGGATGAACTCGGCGCGGTAGCCCTCGGCGTCCTCGCCCTTTGCGCCACGCGCGCGCTCCAGCACCGAGCCAAGCGACGCCGAGCCCTTGAATTTCGACTCGGATAGGATAAGCGCGGCTTCGGCCACTGCGGACGCAAACCTGAAGTCTTCAGACGGCGTCGCCAGCGTGATTGCGCTCTCCGCGACAGGGATCTCCTTGAGCTCGCTCTTGTCGCCGTCAGGCTTCTTCCAGCGGAGCTTCACGGTGCAGACTTCGCCACGCCCCGACTCCGTGCGCTTCTGGTACTTGAGGGGATCTACGTCGGCGACTTTCTCCTCCGCGCCTGCGGGGACGATCTCGTAGAACGCCGTCATCGTGTGGCCGGAGCCGATCTCGCCCGCGTCCTTCCTGTCGTCGTTGAAGTCCTTTGCCGCAAGGCGGCGGCTTTCGTAGCCGAGGAGGCGGTAGCCCTTCACTTCCGCAGGGTTGAACTCAAGCTGTAGCTTCACGTCCTTCGCAACCGTGAAGAGCGTGCCGCCGAACTCGTTCATCATCACCTTCTTCGCCTCCAGCACCGAGTCGAGGTAGGCGTAGTTGCCGTTCCCGGCGTTCGCGAGCCTCTTCATGTTCGCGTCCTGGTAGTTGCCGCGGCCGACGCCAAGCACAGTGAGGAAGACTCCGCTCTCGCGCTTCGAGGAGATGAACTCCTCAAGCGACTTCGGATTGGAGATGCCCACGTTGAAGTCGCCGTCAGTGACCAGGATGACGCGGTTGTTCGCCTTCCTGTCGAAGTTCTTCTTCGCCTCCTCGTAGGCGAGCTGTATGCCGCCCTCGCCGTATGTGCAGCCGCCGCACCTGAGGCCGTCGACTGCGGAAAGTATCTTCGCCTTCTCGCTTCCAGGCGTCGCGGCAAGGCGCACGTGGGTTCCGTCCGCATAGGTGACGATCGCGACGCGGTCTTCGGGGCGAAGCTTGCCGACGAGCATCCTAAGCCCCGACTTCATCATCTCGAAGCCGCCGTTGCAGCCCATCGAGCCAGAGACGTCGATAAGGAACGTCAGGTTGCACGGCGGCAGCTTCTCGGCCGAGACTGGACGCGCCTGCACGCCAACCCTGAGAAGCTTGTGCGTCGGCGCCCACGGGCAGGCGCCCATCTCGCAGGCAACTGCAATCGGCTCGTCGCCCACCGGCTGCGGATAGCGGTACTTGAAGTAGTTGACATACTCCTCAAGCCGCACCGAATCCTTCGGCGGCAGGCGCCTCATCTCCGCAAGGTAGCGGCGCATCGTCGTGTAGCTCGAGGTGTCGACGTCGAGTCCGAATGTCGACAGCGGCTCGCTCTTTGGATCGCGGTATTCGTTCTCCTTGATTTCCGCATAGCGCTCGGAGCCAGCGGGAAGGCGGGGCAATGACTCCATAAAGACGCCACTGCAACCAGCTATTGATTTCATTTTAATGCCGGATTTTACAACCGTTACTCCATCAGTCATACGGCCAGATCTTCGTGTAACTCCGAGCCTTTCTGCGCATTCTTTCTTCTCGACTGAAGCGATCTGTTGAACGGGCGGCGCAACAGGCGGCATGACTGTCAATGCCTTCATCTCCACTGGAGAGCAGACAGACAGATCAGACGTGAGCATGACGACACCAAGTCCAAGCAAGACGACAAAGCACGCGGCAAGTCCGCAGACCCTGCGCCACGAGAGATGCACGATGCGCGGAATCTCCTTGTTGACTAGCGGAATAAAGTCTCCGCCCGATACAATAAACTCGCGCTCGTATTCAGCGACAATGCCGTCCGTGACAAGGCCGACGTGCGCGGCGCATTTGCCGCAAACCGCCTCAAGCGTGTCGGCGTCAACCGCTTCGACGAGCCAGCTGCGCTCGACAAAGCGCCGCGCCGCCGTGCAGGCGTTCCAGAGCTGGTAGACGCGCCCCCCTTCCAGCGTCTCGCGCGGCGACGCGGGAACGGTGAACGGCGAAACGGGGATGACGAGATATCCTGCAGCTCCGCGATCTTCCGCGACGAGCGCGACAAACGGGCGCTGCATGTCTGCGAATATCCTTATTTCGCCGACCTTGACCGGCGAGTCAAATTCCGCCTCGCCGCGCGGCGCTTCGCCCGCGAACTGCGGACGCTTCCCGCCCGCCTTGTAGAGATTCCATTCCTGCTCGAACGTCTTGTTCATTGCGCACCTCCAATTCGCTCGCGCAGCGACTTGGGCGCCAATGACTCGCAGATTTCAAGGAGCAGGCGACCGAATAGCGGGCTGTCCGCGCCCTCCATCGCCCTCGCCTCTTTCCTGAACTCGGCCATCGTCTTCTCCCTCATCGCGTACGCCCGCGACTTTCCTACGCCTAGGCCCTCGAGGAGCGCCGCATCCGTCAGCGACATGTCCTGGGCCGTCGCATACAAAAGGGCCGCGACGGACGATTTTTCCACTCTTGTCCTGAGGGAGATTCTTTCGAGGAGAGCGTCTATGTCGCGGCGCATCGGCTCAAGGTCGAGAAATGCCGCGGGGTCGCTCTCGACGGAGGGCTCGAGCGCGGCGATTTCGGCGGGGCCCGCGCTTTCCCACTCGATGCGGCGGCGGCCGTCCGCGCCCTTCACCTTGCGCGGGCGCCATCCCTTGATGGAGGCAATCCAGTCGAGGACGATGTCGTGGACGCGCCCTGCGCCGGAGCCGAAAAGAGTGCCGCAGACGAAGTCGGCGAGCCGCAGCCCCTCGGCCTTGATGCGATAGGCAAAGTAGGACTTTAGCGGCTTCTTTTTGTCTCGTGCGCCCTTCAGGGTGAAGTAGGCGTCGAAGACGGCTACGGGGTCGTCCGCCCCCGCGTCCTCGCGCGAAACGCCGCGCTTGGCGAGATTCGCGTACATCGCAGACTCCACCTGGCGCCGCAGCGCGGCGGCGTGTTCGGCGGAGCATCCGCCCACTGAGCAGATGTCAAACCACTCCTGCCACGCCTCGTCGCCGGCGTAGCGGTCCAACCTTGAAATCGATTCTTCGGCCATTGTCACCTCCAATCACCAAAGGGACGCAAAGGAGGGTTTTTCCACAAGGAATGCGACGCGGCGTCTGTCGGCGGGTTTCAAGGGGAAAAGGCGCGGCGGCTACCGTATCTTCAGCACCTCGTCAATGGACAGGGCGTCGGCCTTCGCGAACTTGCTCCACCCGGGATTGGACGCAAAGGACTTCTCTGTCTTGCCGTTGACGACAAGCTGTATGATGCACCCCGTAACCCGCGTGCCGGAAGTCGACGTCTTGACGCTCGTCGAGACGTTCCCCCTGCGGGAGCTGCGGTAGCGGCTGCTGTTACCGCCATGCCTGGTGGTGGTAGTCGTGTGCACGAGCTTCACCGGGGGCGACGTGATGTCGGTCTCGAAGTTGTTTTTCTCGTCCAGCGCCACTGGCACGCTCTTCTCGGAAATGAGGTTGGGCTTGCCGTCGGTCACGCCTATGAAGTAGCACCTGAGCTTGATGGCGCCCTCGCCGGGGAGCTTCTCCCCGCGTATCGACACCTTGACCGGCCACGTGACGATGCTCGTCACGGTCTTCGACTTCGTGCTGGTGCCTTTCTTGCTCGATTTCCCGCCGCCTTCCGTCGCATGCTGCTTCGTCGTCGAATTGTCAACGCGCATGGAACAGGTATAGCCCTTCCCGTCCGCCAGCCCAGAAAGGACGGCGAACGAGACCACTACGGCCAGCAAGCTACGGCAAAGACTTCCCATGGCGCATATTATATCAAAATCCCGCCGCAGATGCACAGCTTTCCAGTTCGACGATCTCGGCCATGCGGTTGCGCCATGCGTAGACTCTCGCGGGGTCGCGCGTAAACGCAGCGGCGTCCTCGACGACCTCTGGCGGCACGGCTACGAGCCTCTTCGCCTCTGCCGCCCATTGGGCATCCGGGCTGCGGGCGAGCTTCGCCTCAAGCGCCTTCACGTAGGCAAGGTCCTCAAGCCCGTCGCGGAAGTTCTCGAGCCGCACCGTCGGAAGCGGAATCCCGTCGGGGCCGCAGCACGTCCAGCTGCCGTCTCCGTGGTAGTCCGGCCAGCTGATCGGCTCCCAGTCGGTAAACGCCGACTGGCCGGAAATCGGGCGCAGCGAATTCCATATCGCCGTCTGGTAGTAGAGAAACCCGTCGGGCCTGAACTTCGCCGTCTGCGCGCCCATGAGCACGCGCCCTTCGATGGCGGCGCACTCGATGAACATGTTCGCGTACGGGGGCGGCGGCAGGCAGCAGATGTACCACCAGACCTTGTGGCCTTCCGCGCGCGACTTCGCCGCCTTGTCGACGTCGAAGACAGAAGTTGACGGCGTAAACCAGTCAATGCCCCTTAGCGCGCTCCCTACGCCAAACGAAGAGTCGAAGGCCGTCGTAAGAAGCGGCACTCCGGGCATCTCCCTCTTGAGCTCCGCCGCCGACCAGGCGACAAGGGGAAAGTCCTTTTCAGCCAGCTCGTCGCAGCCGTAGATGCAGGCGTACTTCTCCAGCCCGGCCGCCTTTGCCCTTTCCCACGACTTCCTGAGCCTTGCAAGGACGGTGCCGCGCCACGCCGCCTTGTCCTCGTCCGAAAGAGACTTTGGGGGATCCCAGCAGCCGAGATTGAACACCCTTAGCCGCCCCTCGCCCGCAAGCCGCTTCAGCGTCCCGAAATGAGGGAACTCCGGCTCGCCCCTGTGGTAAAGGTCGTCGATCGTGATGAAGTAGTCGGCGAGAAACCTGTACCATTCGCCTTCGTGGCGCTTCCAGACGGTGTCGGGGCACTGTTCCGGCGCCTCGCATTTCACGTGCCTTTCCGGGTAGAAGGTGATCAGCATCGGAATCGGGGGCGCCACGGGGATCTCAAAGCCGTACACCCTCACGTCGATGGGGATGCGCCGCAGAACGCGTCCCTCCTCCGCAACGGAAACCTCCCCGCGATATACGCCGGGCCTTGCGTCGCGCGGGGCGCGAAAGCGCAGCCAGAAGCCCTGCAGGTCGCCCTTCTGCACATCGACCTTGTCGAGATGCTCGAGTATCGGGTCCGGCCACCAGCCAGGATCTTCGTCGAAGAGCTCGCATACGCTCCCGACCGAATTGGTCGCGCACGGCACGGGGCGCGCAGTCGCGTAGTACGGCATGACGCGCTTCGTCTCCACGTATCCGAGAACGCTCATCTTGGCGTTCGTAGCAGAGAAGACCGCGCCGTCTTCTGCTTTCAGGTCTGAAACGGCGACGCGCACGCCGTGCAGGTCGCGCACGTCGGAAAATGCGAAAACCTGCGCCGACTCGCATTCGCCGCGCGCAAGGCTCACCGAAATCCTGTCTGCGGGCTTCGGCACGTCGACGCCGCGGGGGCGAATCTTCTCCATCGACGTCGCCTTGCCGACGAAGACGTCCCCTCTCTGCCCTGCCGACACGCAGGCCGCCTTGAAGCGGCGCATCGCGGCAGCGTGGCGCTGCTCGGCGGACTTTGCCGCGGCATCGCGCAAAAGCCGCTGGTGCGAATCATAGTCGTTCGCCCCTCGCAAAAGCTCCTTCGGGATTTCAGGCTCGGCCTCTCCCGGCTTCAGGAGGAAGATCCTCTCGAAGCGCAAGTCTGCCCCGACCGGGCGGCGCAGGAAGATGTCGAGCTTTTTCACGTTTGAAGGCGACGACTTCTTCGGCCACTTTTCAAGGGGAACTGCAAAGCGCGTGAAGCCGTGCGCGGGAACGGCGATCTCGGCAGACGAAACGCCGCGCATGGCCTTGCCCTCTTCCTCGCCCGCCGCAACCTTCATGCGCACGGCGGAGCCGAGGTTCGAGACATCGACCACGAGCCTGTCGTAGGCCGACCAGTCGGCGATTGGCGAATCAAGGCGCAGGCCGGGCTTTTCGTCGAGCCCGCGCCTCCACGACGGCGGCGAAAAAACCATGTCCTCAAAGAGGACGTCAGCGCCTTGCGCGGTCGCCATTCCAAGGATCGTGCAGAGCGCGGCCGCCGCCTGTCTGACGACGAGACCTCGCATTTCAGCCCTCCATCCCTATCAGCCTGAGCGGATTGTCGCGCGCGACGGCGCGGCACCCGGTCTCCGAAAGCCCCAGCCTGCGCAGAACGCGCACAGCGTCGGCAAGGCAGCATGACGAGCCGTTCAGCGTGCCCACCGCCGACCTCACGAAGCCGTTCGGCTCGAGGATGTACATGTCGCCGTCAAGCGAATATTCCCCGGGGGGCATTCCGCCCGGGAACGTGCAGTCGGAGACGGCAATGAGGCGCTCGACCGGCACCGCCCTGAGATAGACCTTGAGGACGGGGTCTGGCAGGTGGAAGCCGTCTGGGATGAACATGACGCTCATCCTGTCTTCCGCAAGCGCCGTCCAGATGATGTTGTCGTGGCGCGGCAGGAGCCCCGGGATTCCGTTGCCGAGGTGGGTAAACGCCTTCGCGCCCTTCTCGGCAAGGCGGCCAATCGCATCGGGGCGCCATTCGGCGGAATGGCCAATCGACACGGTTATGCCGCGCGAGTTCATTGCCTCGATGAAGTCCTCCGCGCCCTCGGCCTCCGCGGCGATTGTCACGAGGCGCACAAGCCCGCCCGAAGCCTTCTGCATTTCGTCAATGAGCGAGACGTCGCATGGACGCACCTTCTCCGGCCTGTGCGCCCCGACAAACCCGGGCTCGCTCGATATGAACGGCCCCTCGATGTGGATGCCAAGAAGCGCACCGGCGCAGGCGGGGTCGGCCTTGCGAGCAGCCGCCAGCACGCCTGCGTTGCGCAGCCCGACGTCGGGGAAGACGGGCGTCGTCATCGTGGCGAGAAACCCGGCCGTGCCCTCTGCCACAATCCGCCGCGAAAGCCCAACAACCTCGTCAGCCGTGAGAGCGTCGGAATTGAACGATATCCCGAACCTCCCGTTTACCTGCAAGTCAACCCAGCCGTCCTTCATAAGCGCCTCCTTTTGCCTTTCATAGATTCCCATTCCGCCGTATCGCCACCTTGACGGCAAGCGACTTCTCGCCGCGCGCCTCGTAGACCCTGTAGCGGCCGTTGCGGTTGCAGCGCACCTCGCCGGTTGCGGCAAGTGCGCCGTCCGTCTCGAAGACGCACGTCCACCCGCCGTACACGACAGAGAGAGCCTTGCCGTCACAATCTATCTTCGCGTGTTCTTCGCCGTCGAACTCAAACGCCGGAAGGCGCATGGCAACCGCCCCCGGGCCCTTCAAGGTCGAGCAAAGCCCTTCTGCGGAAAGTTCGCACTTCCATTCGAGATCGCCAAGCGTCCAGCTAGCCCATGCCCGCGCGTCGTCGCTCCCGGTCCCCGCTGAAACGAGCGGCCCTTCGGCGACGGGCGCAATTGCGAGAGGGCCGCCATTTGGAAGTTCCACAAGGTACGCCGGCTTCGTGACGCACGGCGTGGAAAGGCAGATTGCGGGCGGGGCGCCGCGGCGGTGAATCCGGCCAAGCCCGCTGCAGTCGTAGCGGTCTTCCTTTCCGATGTAGTTGAACTGCGCGGAATACTCGCCTGCCTCGAGAAAGACGAAATGGAAGTGCGGCGACGTCGCGAACGCGCTTGGCGCTGCCGGGCGCGGCGCAAGCTCCGGCACGGAATGGTCGGCAAACGAACGCGCAAGCACGGCCCATGAGCCCATCGTGACCATGTACTTGTCGAAGTAGGCGTAGTCTTCGCACCCGATGCCGGTGCCGCGCCCGCCGTTGCCGCACGGATAGCGGTTCTTCACGTGACGGACAGGGGAGACGGCAAGCCAGCGCCGGAGCGAATCCACGGCCTTCTTCGCCGCGAGGCGGAAGCGCGCGGCGCTTTCGACGTCGCCGCGCTTCATGGCCCTCGCCGCATACCATTCGCAGAGCGCGGCATAGGCGGTGTCGTTGTGCAGGAACTGGTTGCTGCGCCCGCCGTACGGAATCTCGCCCGCTGCGGAAAGTATCGCAAGGGTGGCCTCGGCCCCGCAGTCAAGCCGCCTTTCGAGCTCCGCACGCGACTGCCCGTTGTAGCCGTTCGACAGGATCAACGCGAACTGCAGGCGCGTGACGATGTCGTACACGGCCGGCTCGTGCGGGTCGCGCCACATGCCCATGGAGTCGAACCAGCGAATCTGGTCGGCCACGTATTTCTCGACAAAGCCGGCGTCGCCGCCGAGATGCGCGAAAATGCGCGCCTGTTCGCTCGCCGCGCCGAAGACGCACCAGTTGTACGACCGCGAAGTGTCGCCGGCCTTGGGCCTCACCTTGTAGCACCGCCGGGGATCGACCGCGGCAAGGTCGCGCCGCCAGGCGTCCGTCGCCTCCTTCGGGTAGAGGCCGGCGCGCTCCACGGCGAGAAGCGCGGCGACAAGCTCCTTCACGGAGAACTCGTTGCCCTCGAGCTTCATCTGCCCCCTCTTTGCCTCGCGGCAGCAGACGTCCATCATCCGCCTGAAAAGCTCCTTGCGCCCGACCATGCGCCCTTCGGAAAGAAGCACGCCGAGACTGGCCGCAAGACGCGGGAAGCCGTGCTCCTCGACGCCGCGCTCCTCTGCCTCCGCTACATGCTGAAAAAGGCGCTCCTCGGGATACGCCCGCACCGCCGCCTCGACGATGTCGAGATACTCTTCGTCCGTGACGTACTGCGCGGCATGGGCGAAGGCCCCGGCCACAAGCGCAAGCGCGGCAACTGCGAAGGCGCGCTGCACCGCTATAGCCCTATGTCGCCGAAGCCCTGCCAGACGTTCTTGCCAGTGTAGGCGCGGGGTTCGAGCTCGCCGCGCAGCGCCTTCAGGGCCGGAAGCGCCATCGCCTCCTGCTCCATCTCGCCGGGATAGACCGCAATGGGCGCGATGAAGCCGCAGCGGGCGCGTATCGTCTCCTCGACGTCGGGAAAGCGCAGAAGCCCGCCCGTGAGGAGGATCGCGTCGACCTTGCCGCAGAGGACGGCCGACATCTCGCCTATCATCTTGCATATCTGGTAGACCATCGTGTTCCAGACGAGCGTCGCCTTCCGGTCTCCCTTGTCGACAAGCGCATGGATCGTGTCGGAATTGGACGTGCCGAAGAGGTCGGTAAAGCCCCCCGCGCGCGAGCACCTGAGCCGCACGTCCTCGACGGAATGCGCGTCGATGTAGTCGAGAAGCTGCAAGACAGGCACCGAGCCTATGCGCGTCGGCGTGAACGCGCCCTCGCCGTCCGCACCCATGTTGCCGTCGACCATCCGCCCGTGGTCGTGCGCCGCGACGGTTATGCCGCCGTCGATGTGCGCGACGATGTAGTTGCAGTCCTCGTAGCGGCGGCCGTTCTTAGCTGAATGGTATTCCGCGACGGCCTTCTGGTTGAGGACGTGCGAATGCGAAACGCGGTAGACGCCCTTTATGCCGGTAAGGCGCGCAAGGTCGCCGAACTCGTCGACGTTCGTCGCGTTCAGGGTGAAGGCTGGCTTGCCGAACTTCTCCGCGAACGTCCATGCGAGCATCACGCCGAGCCGCGCGGGGTGCTCGGAGCCGCCCACGCCCGCGACGGTGTCGTCGAAGAGCCGCCTGTCGATGCGCATGAGCCCGCCCGGCTGCGTGCAGGCGCTCCCGCCGCGCCCGACGAACGCGTCGATCGACTCTGGCGCTATGCCCTCCTCCTTCAGCGCGGCGAGGATGACGTCGCTCCTGAACGGCATCTGGTCGTTCACGTGCGGGAACTTGAGAAGCACCGACGAATCGTGGAAGAGGTTCTTCTCGAAAACCTTCCTTTCGTCCTCGAACAGGCTCGTCTTCGTCGAAGTCGAGCCCGGGTTTATGACCAACAGCAGATGTTTCGCTTTCATGCCGCCGGCCCTAGCGCCTGCGGCCGAAGAAGCGCAGGATGTGGAGGAAGAGGTTGATGAAGTCGAGGTAGAGCTCCAGCGCCCCCACGACCGCGACCTTGCGCAGCTCCCTCTCGTCAAGCGCATGGCCGGACGAGACGAGGGCGCGGATCTTCTGCGCGTCGTACATCGTAAGGCCGCTGAAGATGAGTATGCCCGCGAACGAGCAGATCCAGTCGAGCCGCGAGCCCCCGAAGAAGAGGTTTGCGATGGAGGCGACGATAAGCCCCCAGAGCGCCATCCCGCAGACGGAGCCGACGCTCGAAAGGTCGCTCCTCGTGACGGACCCCCAGACGGCGAGGCCGCCGAACATCGCCGCGGTTATGAAGAAGACGCGCTGCACAAGCGCAAGCTTGTAGGCGATGAACACGACGGAGAGCGTAAGCCCGTTCAGCGCCGCATACGCAAGGAACATCAGGAGCGCCACGCCTGCGGAGATCTTCCTTATCGCCGCCGAGAGCACCATGACAAGCACCAGCTCCGCGATGAGGAGGCCCATGAATATCCCGCCCTCGAATATCCTCTGCCAAAGGCCGCTCGTGAATGTGTACCACGCGATGCCGCCGGAAATCGCAAGACCTGCGCACATCCAGCCATAGACCGACTTGAACACCGACGCGACCGCCGTGCGCTCGTCCACCGCGACATTGAACCCTGGATTTGAAAACTCCTTTTCGAAATCAACCATCTTTCACCTCCGTTTCCCTGTGTGCGTATTATATCATAATTTTGCGCAGGCAGGGAGACTGCCTTCACCGCCCTGGACTCCAAACACCGCCTGCGCCGCCGCCGTAGCCCTCTGCCGAGACTGACGAAACCTTCGCGCCCGCGACGCCGAACCACGCCTTAACCCTGTCCTTCACCCATTCCGCCGCGCCGGGCTCCGGGCAAGCAACGGCAAACTCCGTCTGCCCGTCGATTCTCACGGCAGTCGCAGCCTCGTAGGAAAGCTCCATCGGCTGCGGGACAATCTCGGGCCTCCGGAAGTCAAGCGCCTCGGCCGAGGCACCAAGCGCAAGCGCGGCAAATGCCCCAGCCGCTATCACCAGTTTCTTCGTCATTATAATGTTTTATGTCCTTTCTCTCAACCACTGACCCCTGACCGCTATTCAAGGCCGGGGGCGGCCTTGCTACATCCGGCGGCGCGGGACGCGCCGCCCTGCCGACTGACCCCTGGCCTCTGGCCCCTGACCACTGTCTCCGTTCGCGCTCCAGACAGCACCGCGTCACTTAACCGAGATCACCAGCCCCTTGAATCCGCTGTATTCCTTCCAGATCCACGTAAGGCCGACGTTCCGCGCAGTGTCGCTTGGAAGCGTGAACGAGGCGCGGTACCGGTTCGTGACGGAAGGATTGTCGGTCAGCACGTACCCCTTGCAGAGGTAGTTCTTCCCGTCGGCCACCGTGAACTGCGGCGGCGCGGCAACGGAAATCTCGTCGCCTACCGCATACTCGTGGCGCCCGTACGCAGGGGAAAGCGCCTCCGTCTGCGAAAGGCGGAACGGGAGGCCCATCACGCCAAGCCGCACCGTGCCCGGCTTCACGGCCTCGACATACGGCACGAGCGCGCCGACGCGCTTCGGGCTCCCCTCGCCCGCCTTGAAGTTCAGGCTCGCGTATCCCGGCGGCTCGGCGGCGGCAGAGCCGAACGCGCCCTTGTAATCCGAGTAGGCGTTCGTTTTCGATTTCGCCGACATCCGGTCCTTGTAGTCGTAGCGCGCACCAGTCGGCACGCCGCTTACGGCGGAGATGTGCCCGTTCGTGGCGTGCAGCCAGGCGTTTTCGAGATAGTCGGGGTATTCCATGCGGAACCTGTAGTTGCCGGCCCCGCAGTCGACGAATGTGTACGCCGAGTCGGAGTCCACGTCCGGCGGGAATCCGTGGAAGCGTATCGTCCTGCAGCGGGCGGCCTTCCAGAACGAGCGCATGTTGATGAACGACAAGTCGCCCTTGAACTCGAAGTTCTCGCACAGCGTGAAATGCCCGAGCGACGTGCTGGCAAGGGCCGTGAAGCTTTCCGGCAAATAGAGGTTCTGCGCCACCTGGCTGCGCTCCGCACTCTCGGTCTGCCCGAAGAGGTTGTTCGACCAGAGAGACGTCGTGAACCTCCAGAGACTGTACGACTGGCCCTGCGGGTCCTCTATCGACCCATTGAAGTCGAGGTCGGTGGGGGCGGCGGGTATGACGTGGTCCAGCGAAGAGGGAATCGAAAGACGCGTCCCGGAACGCGACACGCCGACGAAAATCCAGTTCGTCGCGTTCATGTCGGCGAGGGCGCCAA
Source organism: Verrucomicrobiota bacterium (assembly GCA_016280825.1). Classification (GTDB taxonomy): domain Bacteria; phylum Verrucomicrobiota; class Kiritimatiellia; order RFP12; family UBA1067; genus UBA1067. Next base: position 3,791 of record JAEEHL010000075.1, on the reverse strand, counting down.
TGCTAGGCACATAGAGCCAGTCCGGCGGCTCGCACCCCTCCGCAACGAAGACCGGCGCTATGCTGCGGGCCGAGTCAAGCGAAGGAATCGAAATCGAAGGCGACAGCATGTCTGCGGCCGGCACCCCGCTGCCCCAGCACAGGAATTCGCGCCCGTCTGCCGGAACCGCCGCGAGGAAGACCGTCGAGCCGGCTTCGCGCCATCCGCCGCCCGTCGTCGAGCCGCCCTCCGCCGCCGCGACGTCCACAAGGTACTGCTCCTGCCAGTGCCAGACAAGCCTCATCGCCCCCTCGACGGCGACAATCGCGTTCGTGGCGCTTTCGCCGGGGACGGTTGTGCTGCCGGAAGTGCGCACGAGCGTCTCGTTCCCGCCGTCTACCATGTAGAGCGACCAGCCGGTGCAGAGCGCGCGGTAGTCCTCGCCCGCATTCAGGTAGACGAACTCGGGCGCGCCGCACGCGACCACGTCGTCCCTTCCGACGCCGTCGACCGCGCCGTAGCCGTGCGAAATCGCCTCCGCCGCGTATTCCGAAGGCGTCGCGGCGATGGAGAGGGAGTAGCCGTGGAGCTGCGATACGGAGCCTGCGACCGCGAACGAGTCGTTCGTCATCATCGCGTAGTCCGCGGCGAGGCGGTCGGGGCTCAGCACTTCGCGCGTAAGGCGCGTCTCGTCGATGTAGTCGAGGCGGGCGCTGTTGTCTAGCGCAAGCGTGCGGTCGTTCCCGCCGATGTACGTGCCGTACTCGATTGACGCGGACTGTTTCGCGTTCTCGTAGCGCGATATCCTGAGCCCGTCGCTCTGGGCCGTAAAGTGCACCCAGTTCGCCGAAATGTCGGGCGTAGTGCCCGGAAGCGAGTGCAGGTTGGCGGGGTTCTTCCCGCTCTTGCCGTAGTAGAACGGGGCCGAGGTGTATTTTTCGCTGCCGTATTGCCAGACCGTGCCGTAGCGTACCGCGACGCCGTAGAGCGTGACGTTGGAGTTCCTGACCATTATGTCGGTGTATCTGCTTCCGCTCGCGGCCGTGGTAGTCCTCGAGCCCTTGAACCAGATCTCCGCCGTGAAGTTGACGGGCATGTTGTCGTACGTATCGACGAAGTGGTCGTGCGACGGGACCGCAAAGTAATGCGAAGTCGGCGACGTGACCGCCTTGCCGAGCATGCCATCGACAACCGAAGGATTGCCGCCGGAGCTGATGCTCGCCGCGTGGAGCCGCCTCGGCCCGGAGTCCTTCGCGCCGATCTCGGGGTCGATCGAGCTGAAGTGCCACGCGCCTATGTAGTCGGCCCAGACTTCAGTTGACGGCAGGTTGCCGGCGGCAGTCTCGCGCCCCCATCTCATGTAGATCTTCGTGCCCGTCCCGGAAAGCGCAGGCACCTTCACCCAGACGAGCGACGTGCCGCCCGCGTTCCACTCGTCGACCTCGCAGGGCAGGCGGTCGGAGAAGTCGCTTTTCGAGCTGAACGCGAGGTCGACGCCGTTCGCGAGGCAGTCGGAATAGAGGAAGCCCGTAATCGACTCCTCCGATATCCTCAGAAGGACCGGCACGTTCCTGAGGTCCGTCGAGCCGAAATAGCCGGAGACGGTCCACTCGACGCCGTAGTTGAAGGCGCCGTCGTCCGTCGCGCGCCACTGCTTCTCGACAACGGGGCCCGCGATAAACGCGCCCGCGCCCGAGACGTTCGGGTAGAACGTGTCGGTCAGCCGGTCGAGAAGCCCCGCCTCGCCGGTGTCGTCGCGCTTCGCAGGCACGAAGTCCCTCAGCAAGGCGCCGGTGGAGGAGTCGGCGATCTTGAAGTACCATATCTTCATCTGCCCCGGGCGCGATTCGTAGCCCGTCGTGTTCGCCTTGCAGATGAGGAAGTTGTTCGTGGAGACGAAGTTGGAGGCAGTGTGCCTCGCGGGGAGCTCCACGTCGCCCACGATCATCCTCACCCTGCCTGCCCTGTGGACGCTCCTGTATAGGCAGGGCGAAGTCGGCAGGCCTTCCTCGATCGCGTCCACCTTGCGCCCGTAGAACCTGCTCGACTGGTTCTTGTGCGTCTCCTCGACAGTGCCGGAGAGAAGCGCCCCGTCGCCGTGGTAGTACGACCTAACGAACGCGTTCGTGCCGTAGATGCACGCCGAAACGGCCATCATGACGTTCGTGAATGTCTCGTCGCCGCCGCCCCAAAGAGAGTACGCCGTCGCGTTGTCGACCGTCTTCGACGGCTGGCAGATGCCGCATGCGAGGGAAAGCATGTACGTCTCGACGTCCATCGTTCCGGAGACCTTGAGCCCCGTGTCGATCCACTCCTGGCCGGTCGATTCGATCCAGTCGAGCTCGGTGTAGTGCGGGCGCTGCGAGGCGTCGTAGAAATGCGCCGTGACCGAGCGCGGGCGGTCCATCGGCAGCACAAGCCTCGCGTCGGTGTCGACCGCGCCGTCGGGCAGGTCGCCGGACCAGCGGATGAAGCCCGCCCCCGCTGCGGGGACGGCCTGAAGCGCCAACGTCTCGCCGGAGTCGAGCAGCGTCTCCTGCGGAACCCCCTCGACGCTCCCGAGGTTCGCGTCGTTCACAGCGGCGGCGAGCCTGTTCGACGCCACGAGCCCCCAGACAAAAGTCGAGCCGCCCATCGTCGCCGAATCGAACGTGAACGTGCGCGAGTTTCCTGCGCCAGCGGCCAGCACGGAGCCGTTCGCCGCGAAGTGCGTGTAGCCCGTGACCGAGCAGAAGCTCGTCGGCGTCACGATGGCAGACAAAGCGTTCGTGAAGGCGCATTCCATGCCGTTCGTCGCGACGAAGCCGCCGTAACCGGGGTCAGGCGCGCCGGAGAAGGCGTTGCCGACGGACTCGGCGATGGTCATCGAAAGCCCGTCGGTCGCCTTGCCAAGAAAGCGCATCTGGTCGAGCGCGGCATTGTACGCGCGCTCCGTCGCGTCGAGCTTCCTGTCGTAGATTCTCACGGCGTAGATGTACGAGCCTGCGGCCATGCCGTTGCCGCAGTATCCGCCCAGTTCGACAATGCCGTTTTTCGGAGCCACCCCCTCGCCAGGGTTTGTGAGGAGCGTCTCGGAATTGTCTATCGAAAGGTGTGCGCCCTCCGCGTCGACCTCGATCGTCACGAGAACGTCCTTGTCGAAATACTGCTTCGTGTTGTAGTCGAGGAGAATCCAGTCCTTGTGCGTACCCGCCCACTTATTCGCGGCGTACTGCATCCTGCCGAATGCGCCTGCGTGGGAAGCGGCCGTCGCCCCGTTGTTCAGGGTGTTGTTGGTGTCGTCCTGCTCCAGCGTCAGCTCGCGGCAGCTGTCGCTGCCGCCGATGCTGAAGATGCCGGCGTAGGGCTGGCGGACGGTTGACGGGTGGAAGAATATCTCGACCGTCATCGACTTCGCCGCAAGCGCCTCCTTGACTCCGGGAATAGAGTTCGTGAGCGAGACTCCGCCCATGAACTGCACGGAGTTCGGCCCGTAGTTGATGTCGTTCGAACCGCGCTTCGCCATCGCTATGCCGTTCACGATCTCTACCCATGTGGCAGTGTCCGGGTCGCCGTTGTGGATGGCGCGCCCTTCCGCGTCGACGCCCTCGTTCGCTATCGCGTCCCACTGCGCGATCAGCCCGTCCTGCACGTATGAGCGCACGCCGGGCTCAGCCATCAGGGAAAAGGAAGCCGCCGCCGCGAAGACCGCCGCGCCCATCAGTTCCACTGCTCTTTTCGTCACCGCAAAGTCCTCCGGTTTGACAAAGGGTTTTTCACATTTTGCTAAATATTATACCAAATCCACCCGCCCCGGTCAAATGCAGAGTTTT
>JAEEHL010000074.1 GCA_016280825.1 Verrucomicrobiota bacterium | reverse complement strand
GCCGCCGCCGCGAAGACCGCCGCGCCCATCAGTTCCACTGCTCTTTTCGTCACCGCAAAGTCCTCCGGTTTGACAAAGGGTTTTTCACATTTTGCTAAATATTATACCAAATCCACCCGCCCCGGTCAAATGCAGAGTTTTCATAGGGAATCTCTTCACGACCGCCCGCGATTCGCCGCGGCGGTTTAGCCGTGTAGAATCGCTAACTGACCACTGACTCCTGACCGCTGACTCCTGACCACTGACTATGTCTGTCCCCAAAGTGCCCATTTTGAAATGTCGCATTATTCTTAGAGGGCGGGCGAATATTATGCAGATTGCCTGCGCAGTCGCAGGGTCTGTCCCCAAGTTTTCTGCCGAGAAAGGTCTTAGTTTTCAGCCACAAAATAAGGGCTGTTCCACACCTTAAGCCATTATTTCCGGCTTCATCAGGAAATCCATGAGGCTGACGTATGAAATGCCGTGCTCGTCTGTGTAAAAAGGCTGGATTCCGTCCACAATGACCAATTTGCCGAACGAATCGGGAATCCGCCGCAAGCCGCGCGTCTCCTGCTCGCGCTTTGCCCCGTCCGCCAACTTGTAGACAGATTGTATATAGAGTTTCTTGCGTCCGTCATTTACGATGAAATCTATCTCCAGCTGCTTCCTTTCGCGTCTTCCATCTTTTGTGCCGGACACTACATCGATCATGCCTACGTCAACATTCAATCCCCGAGCTACCAATTCGTTATAGATGGCGCATTCCATAAGATGGTCGGGTTCGACCTGCCGGAAGTTTAGGCGGGCGTTGCGAAGACCAATGTCCGCCGGATAGTACTTGGATGGCGTCGAAAGATATTCCCGGCCCTTGATGTCATAGCGCTCCGCCTTGCGAAAGAGATATGCGTCCTCCAGGAAGTCGAGATAGCGGCTCACTGTCCGCGAATCAGGGACTTTGCCCGTAATCGTTCCAATGTGATTTGCAAGTTTGGTCGGGTTTGTGAGGCTTCCTGCAGCACTCATCAGCACGTCGTTAACCCTACCAAGGAACAAATCGTCAGAGAGGGCGTTTCGCTCTACAATGTCCCTGAAATAGATGGTTGTAAACAGCCCGTCAAGATAGGACTTCTTTGCAGCATCCCCATGCAGTGAAACGAGCTCCGGCATCCCGCCGTAGAGCATGTAATCCGCCCATGCATCAGCCTTCTCGCCGCCTATGCGAGAATAATACTCCCGAAACGTCAGCGGGTTTACGCGGATCGTCTCGCCACGGCCCCTAAATTGCGTCGCGACATCCTTGACAAGCAGTCGGGAGTTCGACCCTGTGACATAGAGGTCGACATTGTCCTTGTCGCGGAACTCGTTGAGAATGTCGTAGAACTCCTGTTCACGTTCGGCTCTCTGTTCTGGCGTCTCAGCCGCAGAAACAGGGGGGCGTTTGCATTCCTGTATCTCGTCGATGAAAACGTAGACCATCCCACGTCGCTTTGACGTTTTGTCGAGAAGATGTCTGTACATCGCGTCCGGGTTGCGCAGTTTCGCATCTCTCTTTTTGTCTAGTTGGATCTCGACTATATTTTCGCGCGGAACGCCTTCCCTGAGCAGATGGGCCTTAAAGAGCCGGAACAGGAGGAAGCTCTTTCCGCACCGGCGAATGCCCGTCACGATTTTCACGAAGCCATCGCCCTTGGATTGGACGAGTCTGTCAAGATATAGGTCTCTTTTGATTGTCATGGCTCGAATTATACCATTTCTCTATGTAACTGGTCAATAGCTCATTCCAAAAAAAAGTGCCTCGTCACCTTTTTTTGGAATAGGAACGGCAACACCGCCTTCGCTTCCGGGCAGTAGTTTGAACCACAGACCAACACGGACAACCACCTAACCACCTGACACTTGGGGACAGTAGGTGCGGGTCTCGGGGTTCGGGGTGCGGGTCTCGGGGTTCGGGTTCGGGGCAACCACAGACCAACACGGACACGCCTCTCTTACGCTCGGCGAATCCTAAATCTGGGCGAACGTTAGTGAGCCCCGTCCGTGAAAGTCTGTGGTTAATTCTCATTATCCTTTCAAATCCTTTCATGCCGGTTTCTTGATTTCATCAATACAATGTGCTATAATACTCGCAGTTTCTCATACAATAGGAGTACAATCAATGACAACTAGCATTACATTTCGCACCGATGCGGAGCTCAAAGCGGAAGTTGAAGACATCCTTGAGGACATCGGCATGAACATGTCGACAGCCTTCAACTGCTTTCTTGCCAAGATTCGCGATGTGGGCGGAATACCATTCCCCCTTGCGAGGAAGAGCAAGCACCAGCGGCTGGTGGAACTTCTTGAGGAATCACGGAAACTCGCAAACGACCCGAACGCACCGCGCTGTACCGATCCCGCCAAACTAGAAGAGTTTCTGCTGTCATGAAATTCGAAGTGGTAAAACTGAGGCAATTCAGGAAGAGCCTCAAGAAGATGCTTCAGCGCGGCAAAGACATCGGAAAACTAAACAAAGTTGTATCTATGCTCGCTAACGGCGAGACCCTTCCGCCGAAGTACAGAGACCACGCCCTTTCCGGAGACCTCGCTGGACTTCGCGACTGCCACATCGAAAGCGACTGGCTTCTTCTCTATTATATCGAACATGACGTGCTCGTCCTCACGCTCACCGACACTGGAACGCACTCCGACCTGTTCTGAACCACAGACCAATGTGTAGTTGTTTGAACCACAGACCAACACGGACACGCCTCGCTTACGCTCGGCTAGATCCAAAATTGCGCAAGCGTTAGCGCCGCGCGTCCGTGAAAGTCCGTGGTTGATTCTCTCCCCGACCATCACGCGCCGCCCTCTGGACCAACGCCCACCTAACCACCTAACTAAAAGGTTGCCTGACCTAAGTGAGGTCGTGGTGTGGGGCAAGGCCGAGGGCGGCCTTGCTACATCTCGGTTTCACCGCGCGCAATCACTGGTCTCGATTGGCACCTCATTGAAGCGATCGGAACACCGCCTTATCTGACCGTCACGTTCATGCCGCCGACCCAGATGATCTTTCCGCCGTTCTCCGTCACTCCGTTGGGATAGGCCCCTACGTTCCAGCCCTTGCCGTTCTTGTGCTTCTTGGAAAGGACGCGCATGGTATGGCCCTGGAGGTTGATTGTTCCGCCAACGATGTTTATGTCGTGCACCTTGACGTCGCCAAGAAGGTAGAGCGTGCCGGAGCTCAGCCTCACGGTCGCCCTTGAGTACGCCGTCTTCGCGTCGCCGTCCGCCGACATCGGAAACGCCGTGCTGCCATTGCCGGCGTCAAAGTATATGGTGCCTCCGCCCTCGCCGCTGTTCGCGTACTGGTAGTACTTCGTTCCGTTGCCGTTGCTCGATCCCGTCGCGGTTGCCGTGACGCTCCCGCCGAAGGCGAGCGACGTCGCTACCGTCTGGTAGACGGCGACCCGCCCGCCTGCCGCGCCGCCGTTGCCGCTGCCCGCAGCATTGGCGGAAATCGTCCCGCCGCCAAGAAGCGTTCCCGCCTTCAGATAGACGCTGCCGCCAGATCCGCCAGTATTGGAACCGCCCGTTGCCGAGACCGTTCCGTCAACCTTGAGATTGCCTTCGACTTCCACCGCCACCTGTCCGCCGCCGTGGCAGCCTGTAGCGCCGCCGGCATTTGAGTGCGGCGAGCCGAAGGTGCGAGGACGCAATATCGAGCCATAGCACGTTGTCACGGCCTGACGAAGCCCGACACCTCCGTGAGACGGCATTTTCATTCCACCACCGCTCCCTGTCCCCGCGCCAGAACCATAGCCCGTGGAAAAGCCCACGCCGTTTGCATGGATGGTGCCGCTCAGCTCCACGGCCATGTCGTCCTTGACGAGGAGGTTGATGCCGTAGACCTGGGAGTTAGAAGCCTGCGGCCCAGAATGAGTGATCGTTCCGCCTGGCCGCACGACGAACCCGCAGTTCACGATGTTGGTGGGCGACCTGCTGTTGAGGATAAGCGTCGCCTTGTTGCCGACGTCAACTCCGCCGGCGACCTCGATCGCCTTGTTGCACTGCAATGTCACGGCATAGCCCGAGTCTCCTATCATAAGCCCGCCGACCGGGACTATGCTTACCTCCGCGGGATTGAGCGTGACCGAAACCGCGGCAGTCCTAGGCCTTATCGCCACGACCGCAGTCTCGCCCGGCACACCTTCCGGATCCCAGTTCGCCGCCGTCATCCAGCTACTGTCAGTTCCGCCGACCCACTCGACCGCGCTTCCAGAGGTGAAGTCCCAGTTCAAGTTGCCGCCGTCATTGGTGGCGAATGTGCCTGCGGCGATTGTGCGCCCGTCCGTGGCGTCGCTGTCGCTCACAGTGACGCCGCGCACGCGCATCACGTCGTCGACCTGGAGCTTCCACGCGGTCCCCGGAGTCGAGGAGACGAGAGTTATGAAGTCGTCGTCCGTTCCGTCGATGTCGAAGACGTCCATCTTCAGCTTCTGCGTCGCCGGCATGACGTAGGTCGTCGCGGCGGTGGCGCTGATCTTGAGGCGCTTCGCCGAAAGCCCGTTCGGGAGCGTGATCGTTCCGCCTGACTTCGTGATATGAAGGTCGTCGTATTCCCCGTTCGCGAAGTCGAGCGTCGCGTCGCCCTCGCCCGCGAAAGTCAGCCGCTCCGTCTTGCTTCGCGTGATCACGCCCGCCGACGTCAGCGAGTTTGTCACCGTGAGGTTCACTCCCGAAAGCGCAAGCGACGCGCCCGGCTCAGTCACGAGCGTGTTCACGACCACGTCGTCGATTGCCGTGAGAAGCGGGTATCTTGGGCATCCTGCCGGAATCGTTATGACGTCGGTATCCTCCGGCACGCGCTTGTCGCCGTTCTTGTCTACCCAGTTGTTCGCGTTCACCCACGACCTGTCTTCGCCACCAGTCCAAGTAAGCGGGTCGCCCGGCTTCGCGGACTCGCTGAACACCCAGTTGTGCGCCAAGGTGTATTCGTCGTGGGTGGAGTCGACAGCGCCAATCGTCTTGTAGTTGTCGGAGGTGCAGCGCGAGACATCGACGTATTTCACGTTGACGGCAGACTGGTTGCCCACCTCAAGCCGCCACGCGCCTGTTCCCGTCGTCGTGTTGAGCGTAAGGGGGCTTTCCTTCCCGCCCATGAGCTCTACGTTGCCGGAGGCGTTCACCCTTATCGCAGAGCCATTCACGAAGTTAACCGTCGCGCCCGGCGCGTTGCAGACGAAGGAATGGAGATTCGTCGCCGCTCCCTCGAACGTAAACGTAGTCCCGGCAGGTGGCGCAAAGCAAAGTTCGCCGACCGAGGTTGCGGTTGTCAATATGGGCAGCACCCAGTATTTATTTCGGCCAGACCCAGCCTGGAAAGTGCCGGCCGCATAAAAGCCCTTCGTTGCCGTAAGGGTAGTGGCGGTGCTGATCTGCACTCTTGCGCCCCTCTTGACGGTAACCTTGCCGAACGGCTCCTCGGCATCGGTGATGTTCGAATTGAAATACGTGTATTCGTCAAGCTTTGTCTGGTTGAAGCCGTCGAAGACAAGCTCGCCGCGGCCCGGCTCGTCAAGCCCGCCCTCGAAGTAGATTGTGCCGCATGTCGTCTTCGACACGTTGCCGCCAGTCGCTGTGACGTTTGCGGCAAACGGAACCTGGCTGAACGTCTTGTTCTCCTTCGTGTAGATCGCAACGCGCCCGCCGCCTCCGGGATTAGTGGCGTCGCTGCCGCCTTTGGCTTGAACGGAGCCGCCTCCTGCAAGTGCATTGCCCTTTAGAATGATGGAGCCGCCGGCGCCAGTCGACCCACCAATCGCCTGAACAGAGCCGGACACCGTCAGCGTGCCATCCGCGCAAAGGTAGATTACGCCGCCGCCGCGCGTTGACTTGCCGGCAGATCCGGGATCCACAGGATTTCTTATTGACCCGTACGAACTTCGAACTATGGCCTTGTTTGCGGCACTGGCCGACGATCCAATGCCGCCCACTCCTCCATATGCTCCGCCGCACTGCCCAGCGCCGTTTACGTTCGGGGCGGCGCAAGGCCCCTTTAGATTGTAGAACCCGCGGGCATTGCCGGAGACGATTGCGCCCGAGGCAATGGTGATGTTGCCGCCTGCATGAAGGTTCAGCTTGTAGTCGACTGCCGCGAGGGTGCCGACAGAAGTCGAGACGGTCTTGTGGAAAAACACTACGTGCGTACTTAGCGAGACGTCGCCCGCTACCTCGTTCATGGTGGTTCCATTGGCGAAGGTGAGCCAGACGTAGCCGGGGTTACCGGTCGAGTCGCCGACCGTCAGCGAGGCGACGTCAAGCGCCGTCCCCGTCACCGTAATCTCGTTGGTGACGGTGTCCTCTGGAAGAGGGATTACTATGTGGTCGCCATGTCCCGGCAGCTCCGTCGCGTCTTCGCCAGTCGAGGCAAGCGTCCAGTTGCTGGCCGTCCAGAACTGTCCCGTGCCGCCCTTCCATGTGTACGTGTCGGCGAAAAGCGACAGAGAAGCAACTGCAAAAAGCGTTACTATCGCGCTCCTAATCATATGACTATGCATGGCAGGCCCTTTCCTATTATTGCCAAGTATTATACCATATCCACTCTCCCACCGTCAAATGCAGATGCCGAGTTTTCGGCGCCTGGTCGGACGACTGCCCCGCATCCGCCACTTGTGTTTTACGGTGGCTTGTGATAAAATTCGCATATACAACCACTTAGGAGAAAACACCATGAGCTACAGCGAAGCGAAGAAGGCGTATGCGAAGATCGGCGTTGACACGGAAAAGGCCATAAAGGCGATAAAGAAAGTGCCAGTGTCAATGCACTGCTGGCAGGGCGACGACGTGTGCGGCTTCGAGTCGACGGGCGGCGCGTCGGGCGGAATACAGACTACCGGCAACTACCCCGGCAAGGCGCGCACGCCGAAGGAGCTCATGGCCGACATCGACTTCGCCATGTCGCTAATCCCCGGCAGGCACCGCGTCAACCTCCACGCCTGCTACGGCGTGCACGAGAAGAAGATCGTCGACCGCGACAAACTCTCCCCGGCGCAGTTCAAGCCGTGGGTGGAGTGGGCGAAGCGCCGCGGCTACGCGCTCGACTTCAACCCGACGTTCTTCTCGCACCCGAAGGCCGCCGACGGGCTCACCCTCTCCAACCCCGACCCCGCCGTCCGCGCGTTCTGGGTCAAGCACGGCATCGCGTGCCTCAAGATAGCCGAGTACTTCGGGCGCGAGCTGAAGTCGCCCTGCTCGATCAACTTCTGGATGCCCGACGGCTACAAGGACGAGCCTTCCGACAGACTCGGGCCGCGCCAGCGCATGGCGGAGTCGCTCGACAGGATATTCAAGTACAAGTACGACAGGAAGCTCTGCATTCCCCTTCTCGAGTCGAAGCTATTCGGCATCGGCGTGGAGAGCTACACCGTCGCGTCGCACGAGTTCGTGATGGGCTACGCGATGAAGCGCGGCATCCTCGCGCTTCTCGACATGGGGCACTTCCACCTCTCGGAGAACGTGGCCGACAAGATAAGCTCGTTCCTCATGTTCTTCGGCAAGGTCGCCTTCCACATCTCGCGCCCCGTCCGCTGGGACTCCGACCACGTGATCCGCCAGAACGACGACCTCCGCGCCGCCGCGCAGGAGATCGTGCGCATGGGGCCGGAGAACTTCATAATCGCGCTCGACTACTTCGACGCCTCGATAAACCGCGTCGCCGCGTGGGTGCTCGGGATGCGCAACATGCAGAAGGAGCTTCTGAAGGCGATGCTTTCCCCGAACGCCGGGCTCAAGAAGCTGCAGGACGAGGGCAGGTTCACCGAACAGCTCGTCATGCAGGAGGAGCTCAAGAACTATCCGTTCGAGAGCGTGTGGGCCGAGTTCTGCAGGCGCGAGAAGGTTCCGGCGGGCGAACAGTGGCTCGCGGCGGTGCAGAAGTACGAGCGCGACGTCCTCTCGCGCAGGCAGATGCCGTGAACGAAGGCCGCAGGCATGTCGCCGGGCCGAAGGAGCTCGTGTCCGGCGGGGAATGGCTCTACGGGCGCAACTGCGTCGAGGAGGTGCTCGCGGCAGGGCGCCGCGAGGTGAGCGAGATCGTGCTGCCCCCCGCCGGGCCGCACGACGACGACCAGCTCGTGCGCATTCGCGACGAGGCGCACTCCCGCAGGATCCCCGTGCGGACGATGGACCGCGCGCGGCTCGACAAGCTCACGCGCTTCGGCCACCACCAGGGCTTTGCCGTCAAGGCCTCGGCGTATCCATACGCCGCGTTCGAGGAGATCCTCGCCGACGCGGCGGACGACGAGAACGCCATCGTCCTCGTCCTGGACCATCTCGAAGACCCGCAGAACGTGGGCTCCCTTCTGCGCACGGCGTGCGCGGCGGGAGTGGCGGGCGTCGTCATCCCCGAGGACCGCGCATGCGGGGTCACGCCGGCGGTGGCGAGGGCGTCGAGCGGCGGCTCGGAGCACGTCAAGGTGGCGAAGGTCGTGAACCTGCCGCGCGCGCTGGGGCAGCTGAAGGAGGCGGGCTTCTGGGCTACGGCGCTCGACTTCGGGAGCGATGCGCGGCTCTACACGGAAGTCGACTTCAGGGGCCGCGCCGCGCTCGTCGTCGGCGCTGAGGGCAACGGCGTAGGCAGGCTCGTGAGGGAAAGCTGCGACTTCGTGGCGTCGCTCCCCATGCCGGGCGGCTTCGAGTCGCTTAACGCGGCGGTCGCCGCGGCAATCGCAATCTACGAAATACTAAGGCAGCACAGCTTCAATACAGGGAAAGGAACGAAATGAACAGGACAGTTGCAAATGCGGCCCTTGCCGCCGCGCTCGCCGCGTGCGGGTGCTCGATGTTCGACAGCGCGCCGAAGGCGGCGTTCGAGCGCAACCTCGCGCCATGGGGGGCGTTCGCATTCATAAGCCCGGCCGACGGCCTCCCCGAGGGCGACTGCCACGCCGCGGCGTTCTCGAAGACTTACGTCAACAGGTCCGGCGTGAAGCGCGCGACAGTCTGGGCGACGGCGCTCGGCTGCTTCGAGCTTTACGTGAACGGCTCGCTCGTAAGCGTCTCCGCCGAGGACGGCCGCGCCGACTTCCTGAGGCCCGGCTTCACCGACGGGCGCAAGCGCAGGTCGTATCTCTCCTACGACGTGACGGAGCTCTGGAAGCGCAGCGCCGCCGCCGCAAACGACGTCTCGGCGTTCGTCGCGCGCTCGTGGTTCTCGGACAAGATCGGCTCGCAGAGCAAAGTGCCGCCCTCGTTCGCGGCAAAGCTCGAGCTCGAGTTCGAGGACGGCACTGCGGGCTGCTTCGACACGGGCGCCGACTGGTTCGCCTCGACAGACACGCCGTTCGTCCGCGCCGGGATATACGAGGGCGAGAGGTACGACGCGAGAAAGCCGCGCTGCGCGAAGACCTGCGCCGGCGAGACGCACGCGAAGGTCTGCACCGACTTCAAGGGCGTGGTCACTGCGCCGGAGGGCGCGCTCGTGCGCCTCAGGGAAGACCTCGCGCTCGCGCCTGTCGAGATGTACGTCTGGAAGGATGCCGAGGGCGCTGTCGAGGGCAAGTGCCACGGCAAGGTCAAGGTGCTGAGGACCTACGGCGACGGCGAAGAGATATCCCTCGCGAAAGGCGAGAGGCTCATAGTCGACTTCGGGCAGAACGCCTCCGCAGTGCCGCGCTTCACGGGAAGCGCCGCGAGCGGAACTTCCATGTCGATGCAGGGCGCGGAGATGCTGAACGACGGCAACGGCGAGATCTCGCGCGGCAACGACGGCCCCGGCGGCAGCGTGTACAGGCTCAACTACAGGTCGCTCAAGGGCCTGAGCACGGCGCTCTACACGTTCGCCGGCAGGGAAGAGGAGACCTACACGCCGACCTTCACCTTCCAGGGCTACAGGTACATGCAGATCTTCGCCGACGGCGACGTAAAGCTCTCGCTCATAAGGTCGATACCCGTCACATCGATTGCGAAAGCCGACGAATGCGGGAGCCTCGAAACCGGCGACGAAGACGTGAACAAGCTCGTGAGGAACGTCCTCTGGGGGCAGTATTCCAACTACCTCTCCGTGCCGACCGACTGCCCGCAGCGCGACGAGCGCCACGGCTGGACGGCCGACACGCAGGTGTTCTCCGGGGCGGCCTACTGCAACGCCGACGTGTACGACTTCCACCGCAAGTGGATGCGCGACATGCGCGACTCGCAGGAAAACGGGCTCTTCCCGTCGGTCTCGCCGTTCGGCGGCTACGGCCACTGCGGGCTCGGCAAGCTCGGCTGGGCCGACGCGGGCGTGATCGTGCCCTGGACGGCGTGGCGCATGACCGGGCGCACGGAGATAATCGACGAGAACTTCGCCGCGATGGAGGCCTACCTCGACGCGCAGGACAAGGCGCTCGGCAACCTGAGCCCCAACGAGAACTACAGCGACTGGCTCGCGTACGAATCGGTGCCGAAGAACCTCAAGAGGGAATACTGGGCGTATCTCTCGGCGTGCTACTGGCTGCAGAACGCGCGGTACATGGAGGAGATGTGCAAGGCGACGGGGCGCGACGGCGCCAAGTTCGCGGCGATGGCGGTGAAGGCGCGCGCCCACCTGAAGAAACTCCTCTTCGACGCGAAAGGCGTAATGAAGGCGCCGTACTGCGACATGCAGACGCCGCAGCTCTTCGCGTTCAGGCTCGGGCTGTACGACGACTCGAAGGAAGGCGCTGTCGCCGCGACGAAGGCGCTCAACGCGAACTTCCGCCTGCACGAGGACTGCCTGCAGACGGGCTTCCTCGGGACGAGCATAATAATGGACACCCTCACCTACGACTTCAAGCGGCCCGACCTCGCCTACACGCTCCTTCTCCAGCACGAGAACCCGAGCTGGCTCTATTCCGTCGACCAGGGGGCGACGACGATCTGGGAGCGCTGGAACAGCTACACGAAGTCCAAGGGCTTCGGCAACGCGGGCATGAACAGCTTCAACCACTACGCGTACGGCGTCGTGCTGCAGTGGATGTACGGCACGATGGCCGGCATCCAGCCCGGGCCCAACGGCGGCTTCGACGACGAATTCGTTCTCGCGCCGATCCCGGATTCGCGCGTCGGCCACGTCACCGCGACGTACCGCACGAAGCGCGGCGTCATAAAGACGCACTGGCACTACGAGGGCAACCGCTGCGTGTTCAAGTTCACGGTGCCTGACGGCGCGAAGGCCAGCGTAAAGTTCGGCGGCACCGAGGCCGTGTTCGAAGGCGGCGACTACACGCTCGACGACGGCCAATTATGATATAATACGCAGGATATGCCAAGAAACGACAAATCGAACATCAGGGGCTGGCTCGTAATACTGCTCATCGCATTCGTCTTCTACTCGATGTACAGGATGAATCCAGGCGGCGTGCAGGTGCGCGAGCTTACGCTGCTTGAGTTCTACGATGCCGTCAATGCAGGCCGCGTCGTGGAGCCCGTCACTCGCGTCGTCGACCGCGACGAGGGCCACACCTACCTCGAAGGGGAGATCGAGACCGACGAGAAGGACGAAAAGGGCGAGCCTAGGCTCGACAAAGACGGCAAGCCCGTCCGCGCAAGGTACAAGGTCCCGCTCGTGCCGGGCGAAAACGAGAGCCTGATGCAGGACCTTCTCGATGCGAAAGTCCGCACGGAGGTAAAGGAGGTCGCAAGCGCGATCTCGCCCTTCATGATGCAGCTCATCTTCTTCTTCGGCTTCCTCTTCGTCTTCTACTGGCTCTTCTACCGCCGCGCCGCGGGGAACGGCGGGATGTTCGGGTTCGGCAAGTCGCGCGCGAAGATGCTCAACGGCAAGGAGGAAAAGGCGAAGGCCACGTTCGGCGACGTCGCGGGCATAGACGAGGCAAAGGAGGAAGTGCAGGAGATCGTCGAGTTCCTGAAGGAGCCCTCCGCCTTCCAGCGGCTCGGCGGGCGCATACCGAAGGGGGTCCTCCTCGTGGGGCCGCCCGGCACGGGCAAGACGCTCCTTGCAAGGGCCATCGCCGGCGAGGCGAAGGTGCCCTTCTTCGCGATTTCGGGAAGCGACTTCGAGGAGATGTTCGTCGGCGTGGGCGCAAGCCGCATGCGCGACATGTTCGCGGAGGCGAAGAAGCGCGCCCCCTGCATAATCTTCATCGACGAAATCGACTCGATCGGCATGAAGCGCACCGGGGCGGGCGCAATCGGCGGCAACCACGCCTACGAGCAGACGCTCAACACCATGCTCGTCGAGATGGACGGCTTCGACGCGAACGAGGGCGTCATAGTGATCGCCGCGACGAACCGCCCCGACACGCTCGACTCCGCCCTTCTGCGGCCCGGCCGCTTTGACAGGCAGGTCGTCATCGACCTCCCGACCCTGAAGGGCCGCCGCGAGATACTCGAGCTACACGGCAAGAAGATAAAGTTCGCAGCCGACGCCGACCTCGACCAGATCGCGCGCGGCACGCCCGGCTTCTCCGGGGCGGACCTTGCGAACCTCCTCAACGAGGCCGCCCTCATGTCGGTCAGGAAGAAGCTCGACGCGGTCGATTTGAAGACGCTCGAGGAGGCCCGCGACAAGGTGCTCTGGGGCCGCGAGCGCAAGTCCACCGGGTATTCCGACCGCGACCGCGAGATAACGGCATGGCACGAGGCGGGCCATGCGCTCGTGCAGGTACGCACGCCAGGCACCGACCCTCTCCACAAGGTGACGATCATCCCGCGCGGCCGTGCGCTTGGCGCGACGATGTCGCTCCCCGAGCGCGACGTCCTCAACCACACGAAGAGCTACTTCCTCGCGGAGCTCAGGGTCTGCTGCGGCGGCAGGATAGCGGAGGAGATGTTCACGGGCGACATATCGACGGGCGCCGCGCAGGACATCGCGCAGGCCACCCACATCGCCCGCGAGATGATCTGCCGCTACGGCATGAGCGAGAAGTTCGGCTTCCAGGCGTTCCAGGAGCCGAGCCAGTTCACGGGCGAGCCGCTGGCGCCGCAGTTCAGCGAGGAGACTTCGCGCCTCATCGACGAAGAGGTGAAGAAGCTCGTCGACGAGGCGTACGCCGATGCGAAGAGCACCATTGAGGCGAACCGCGGCAAGCTCGAAATCCTCGCGAGGGAGCTTCTCGAGAAGGAGACAATGGACGCAGCGGAAGTGGAGGCGATAGTCAGGTGACGATCTCGATATCGGCGATAATCCAGATCGCACTTCTCTACTGGGCGATATACGCGCTTCTCAAGTCGGCGAAGGGGTCGCGCTTCGGGCAGGTGCTGCTCGGCGCGGGAGTGCTGGCGCTCACGATGGCGACATTCACGTTCGTCTTCCGTTTCGACGTCCTCTCGCGCATACTCCAGTTCCTCCTCGCCTATCTCGCGATCTCGTCCGTCGTCATATTCCAGCCGGAGATCCGCCGCGTCCTTTCCACCGTCGGCGCGTTCGGCTACTTCGAAAGGCCGAAGTATTCCACAGGCGGGGCCGTCACGGGGGAGTTCGCCGCGGCGATAGTGATGAAGCTCTCGGAAAGGCGCCTCGGCGCGCTCATCGCGTTCGAGCGCGGCATCTCGCTGCGCGGCTACGAGGCCTCCGGCGTCGCGCTCGACGCGATATTCTCCGAGCCGCTCGTCGTCTCCGTTTTCACGCCGCCCCTGCCGCTGCACGACGGCGGCATGACCGTGAGAAACGGGCGCATCTCGTCGGCACATGCGATCTTCCCCGTGTCCAACAACCCGAACCTCGCCGCAAACGGAATGCGCCACCGCGCCGCCGTTGGGCTTTCCGAGGAGACCGACGCGCTCGTCGTGGTGGTAAGCGAGGAATCTGGCGACGTCTCCGTGGCGCACAACGGCAGGCTCTTCAGGTATTCCGGCGCGGAGGCCAAGGCGAACGTGACGCGCTGGATATGCAAGGTCGTCGACGGCCCGCGCCGCCCCCGCGGCCCGCTCGCCGCCGTGTCAGACGCCATCAACCGCAGGTTCATGAACAGGTCGAAGAAGGAGACGAAGAAATGAAGAAGTCCCTGACGAGCAATCTCGGGCTCAAGGTGTTCGCCCTCCTCCTGGCGGTGCTCATATACCATTCCCTCAAGACAAACTCCGGCGAGAGCAAGGAAAATGACAGAACCTTCCTCAAATACTTCAGATACTGACAGGGCCGGCATCGGGCGGATTGTCGAGTGGGCGTCGATACCACTGGCGTTCTTCCCCGCCGTCGCGCTCCTCACATACGACTGGCGCGCGATCGAATCGCTGCAGTCGCCTGCCGCGCCAAGCACCAACTGGATTGGCGCGCTCGGCGACGGCTTCGCCTACGCCGGCTACCTTTTCTTCGGCTTCGCCATCTGGCTCGTCCCCGCGCTCTGCCTCGCGGTTGCGCTGAGGCTGCCCTTCAAGGGCAGGAAGCGCATCATGGCGCGCCATGTCGTGGCGTTCCTCGTGTTCGTCACCGCCTGCTCGTGCCTGCTGCAGGCCGCACAGGGCAATTTCGCCGGCCTCGAGGTTCCGCTTGAGCGCACCAATACCTCGAATGCTGGCGGCGCCGTGGGGTATCTGGTAATGACGTCCGCGCTTATGCCGCTAATAGGCACCTTCGGCTCCGCCGTCGCCATGCTCGTCGTCGCGGCGGTGGCGTTCGTGTGCATGATAGGGCCGAAACGCCTCGGCAACGCCTTCGTCGCGTTGTTCAAGTGGATGGTCTGCCGTGACGAAAGCGGCGCCAGGCGCGAGGACGGGCGCGAACAGGCCTTTTCGCAGTACGAAGAGCCGGTTGCCGCCGAAGCGGACGTGTGGTCCGAGCTTTCCGCTGCGTCGGCCAAGGCGGAAAGGCCAAGGCAGGCGGCGCGGCCCGCCGCAGCGCCGCCTGCGAAGCGCTCCGCACCTGCTGCGCCGAAGACGGCGGTCTCAAGGCCGCGCCCCGCACAGGATGCAGCCGCAGAGAGGGAACGTGCGCCGGACGGCCCCTACAAGTTGCCGCCGATGACGCTCCTAAGCCCCGTCCCGAAATCCACGGCGGACCACGGCGACGTGGGCGAGATGTCGAAGCGCCTCATCGACACGCTGAACCTCTTCGGGATAAAGGCAGAGATGAGCTACACCGTGGAGGGTCCCGTCGTCACGAAGTACGCAATCTCCCTCGCGCCGGGGACAAGGTACAGCGCGGTTACGAGCCTCCAGGACAACCTCACCGGAGCCCTCCACGCAACCTCCCTCAGGATCGAGGCTCCAATCCCCGGGGAGGACTGCATAGGCATAGAGGTGCCGAACCGCAAGCCCGCCGGGATATCGTTCAGGCAGATAATCGAGTCCGACGCGTGGAGGAACTCCGGCTACGAGCTGCCGCTCCTCTTCGGAAAGGACGCCGCCGGCAACGACCTCGTGGCGGACCTCGCGAAGATGCCGCACATGCTCGTAGCGGGCGCGACCGGGCAGGGGAAGTCCGTCTGCCTCAACTCCATCATCTGCGGGCTGCTCATGACGAAGACGCCGGAGGAGCTCAAGTTCATCATGGTCGACCCGAAGACCGTCGAGTTCAAGAGCTACGAGCGCCTGCCGCACCTTCTCGTGCCGATCATCAACGACAACGCAAAGACCGAGCGCGCGCTCGCCATGGCCGTCATCGAGATGGAGAAGCGCCTCAAGATGTTCTCAAAGGCGAAGGTGCGCAACATAAAGGAATTCAACACGAGGAAGAGCTACACGCAGACCGACATGTTCGGCATGGACGAGGAGGTTGGCAGCGAGCTTCCGAGGCGCGTCCCCTACATCGTGATAATCATCGACGAGGTGGCGGACCTCATGGCGGCCTGCGGCAAGGCGGTGACGCCCAACATCTCGCGCATCGCGGCAAAGGCGCGCGCCGCCGGCATCCACCTCATCCTCGCGACGCAGCGGCCGGACGCAAAGGTGATAACGGGCACGATAAAGTCGAACATCCCGGGGCGCGTCGCCTTCAAGACGGCAAGCGGCATCGACTCGCGCACCATCCTCGACGAGACCGGCGCGGAAGACCTCATCGGGCGCGGCGACATGCTCTTCAAGACGGCGACCGGCAACCTCGTCCGCGCGCAGGGGGCGCTCATCAGCGACGACGAGATAGACGGCATCACGTCGTTCATCGAGAGCCACTCCTCGATGCAACTCGACGCGAAGCTCACCGACCGCCTCTCCCGCGTAAAGGACGCCGACCTCGAAAAGCAGTTCGAGGACGAGGAGAACGAAGATGGGGCCGCGTCTCCCGCGCAGGAGCGCGACGCGGTCAGGGCGGCGGAGAAGGCGTCGAACTACAAGAAGGCGCTTGAGCTCATCATCAACGACCGCCGCGTCTCGATATCGTTCCTCCAGCAGCGCCTCGGCATTGGCTACAACAACGCCTCGAGGCTGTGCTACGAGCTGGAGAAGAACGGCGTCATCGGGCCGCAGCACGGCGCGGGCCCGCGACCCATACTCATGGGCGAGGAAGAGCTTCGCAACCTTTTCGCGTCGCTGTCGGACGATTCCGCAGACGACGCCGGCGACGGAACGGCGCCCGAAGACGCGGCGCCAATCGTGGAGGAAACGGCACAATGAACGGAATAGGCGCAAAACTGAGGCGCGCAAGGGAAGCGCGCGGATATTCGCAGAGCCAGATAGCGGACATGACCCGCATACTCGTGCAGATCGTCCAGGGACTCGAGGAGGAGGACTTCTCCCGAATCGTGGCCCCGATCTACGGGCGCGGCTTCGTGAAGCTGTACGCGCAGGCAGTCGGGCTCGACCCGGCGGAATGCGTCCGCGAGTTCATGGAGGCGTACAGCGGCATCCCGGCCGTGGAAAAGGCGCCAGAGCGCACAGAGCCGCCGCCAGCGGAGGAAGCGACGCCCGTCGAAGAGCCGCCGCCGCCAGCGGAGGAGGAGGAGGAAGACGAGGAGTCTGCGCCCGCCGAAGAACAGCAGCCCCTCCCAAAGCGGCGCGTTTCGCGGTACGCACCTCCGATGCCCGAGGAGCCGAAGTCGTGGATTCACTCGCCGCCGCCTTTCGTCTGGCGAATCGCTCTCGTCGCGGTTTGCGCCGTCGCCGTGGCATGGGCGGCCGTAGCGGGCCTCAAGGCGCTCTACCGCGCGACATGCACTCCAGCAGGAGAGGCCGAAGCCGAGGCGGTGAAGGCGGCGCAAGCGCCAGCGAACGACGCCCCCGCGCCGGCCGTACGGGCAAGGGAACGCAAACCGGCGGAGAGCCTGCCCGACATGTATGCAGACTGAAATGGCATTTCATTCGAAAACAAAACACAAAGGAGTCAAAAAATGGAAGTCGTAATATGCAAGACGAAGGAAGAGGCCTCGCGCCTCGCAGCGGGCATCATCACCGCCGCCGTGAAGAAGAACCCGAAGACGGTTCTCGGCCTCGCGACGGGCTCGACGCCGGTTCTCATGTACAATGAGATGGCCAAGGCGGTGAAGGCAAAGAAGGTCAGCTACAGGCAGGTGAAGAGCTGGAACCTCGACGAGTACTACGGGCTCGCGCCGACGCACGACCAGAGCTACCGCTACTTCATGAACGAGAACCTCTTCAAGAAGATCGACATCAAGATCTCGAACACGCACGTCCTGAACGGCCTTGCGAAGGACCCCGAGAAGGAGTGCCGCGCATACGAGGCGCAGATCAAGAAGGCCGGCGGCATCGACATCCAGGTGCTCGGCATCGGCTCCGACGGCCACATCGCCTTCAACGAGCCGGGGACCTCGCTCAAGAGCCGCACGTCGATCGTCTACCTCACGCCTTCGACGATCAAGGACAACGCCAGGCTCTTCTTCAAGGGCAAGGAGAAGGAAGTCCCGACGCGCGCCCTTTCGATGGGCGTCGGCACCATCTGCGAGGCGAAGAAGGTGATCCTTCTCGCGTTCGGCGAGAACAAGCAGGACGCGATCAAGGGCTGCGTCGAGGGCCCGATGAGCCAGTTCTGCACGGCTTCCGCGCTGCAGGCGCACAACGACTGCTGGATATTCTGCGACGAGGCGGCGGCCAAGAAGCTCAAGCTCAAGAAGTACTACGCCTGGCGCAGCGCGACCAAGCTCGGGCTCTAAGGGCTTAAAATGGCGCGGAGAAGGAAAAAGAGGACAGGGCGCGTGCCGGCGAAAGCCGGCATCGCCCTTGTTGCGGCAACGCTTGCGTATTCGGCGCTGTCGATCTGGTTTGTACACCATCCGCGCGAATGGCTTGACGAGAAATGCGAGTCGCTGCCGCGCTTCGCGACAGCGGCGCTCTTCTTCGCCGGCAACCCGCTGGGCGACATCACCGACGCCATCGGATGGACCGGCCATGACGTCGTCTACGAATACGACACCGAGGCGCCTTCGGGCGAAGTCCTGTTCGCCGGGGCGCCGCGGCGCGTTTCCTCCCCCGCGCCAGAAGACATAGTCACAATCCAGCGCGGCGAATTCACAATCGGCTGGTCCCCTTCCCTGAGACACCCCGTGTGGGTCGCGTACCACGTCGTCCCGGAGGCGAAGTACGAAGCCGGGGAAAGGCCTAAGTTCCAGCGAGACAAGGAGGCGCCGAACTCCCCGAAGCCGGGCGACTACTCGAAGACCTCCTACGACAGGGGGCACATGGCCCCCAACTACGCGATAGCGACGCGATACGGCGCGGAGGCGCAGGCAAGGACGTTCTTCATGGGCAACATCGTGCCGCAGACGCCCGCGCTGAACCGTGGTCCGTGGCGCGAAGTCGAGCACAGGATAGCTGACCTGTGGGCAAGGCGCTGGGGCGAGATCTGGGTCATCGTGGGCTGCTATTCGGGCGAAGGGGCATGCGAAATCCTCTCTGGCTCAGACTCGATAGACGTGCCCGAGAGGTTCTACCAGATTGTCGTCGCACAGGACGGGATGGACGTCCGGGCGCTCGCCGTTGACTTTCCGCAGGGCGTCGACTGGCGCGAATGGCCCGCCCGCTGCATAGTCTCGATCGACGAGCTTGAAAGGCGCACCGGGCTGGACTTCCTGCCGGACCTCCCAGAGTTCATCGCCTCGCCGCTTGAGGCGGAGCTCCCGACGAGGCTATGGCCGATATGCCTCGGCGACATCTTCAAGATGCTCGGCATCCACTTCAAGTAGAAGGCGCCGGCCGGGGCGCCATGTCGACTATTCGCCCGAAAGCGCAAGGCGCAGCTCCTCGTCCGTGAGGTCGCGCCACTCGCCGGGGGCAAGCGAAGGGTCGAGGGAAAGTTCCCCAATGGCGACGCGCTTTAGGGAAAGGACGACGAGATGCGCCGCGCTCGCCATGTAGCGAATCTGCCTCTTGCGCCCTTCGCGAAGGCGGAACTCCAATATCGCCGTGTTGTCGTCGCGGACGGAAAGCGCCTTGACCGGCACTGGCCGCGTCACGTACCCGTCGGGCATCTCGACCGGCCCCTGCAGAATCCGCAGTTTCTCCTCGCTCCAGCGCCCCGCGACCTTGGCGACATACGTCTTCTCGTGGTCGAAGCGCGGGTGGGTGAGCTTCAGCGTGAGGTCGCCGTCGTTCGACATGAGAAGAAGCCCTTCGCTCTCCTTGTCGAGCCTGCCGACCGGAACGAGCCGCTCCGCTACCTTGCCGCGCAGTAGGTCGCAGACGGTCGTTCCTCCGAACGGGTCGCTCGCGCTCGAAAGTACGCCCACCGGCTTGTACATCATTATGGTGCGCTTCCGCTCGGGGCCCGCGAGAACGCGCCCGTCAACCGCGATCTTCGCGGCCGCCGCATCGACCCTCGCCCCCGGCTCGCGCACGATAAGCCCGTCGACCGTCACCCTGCCTGCGGCGATTATCTCGGCAGCTGCACGGCGCGAGGCGACACCCGCGTGCGACAGCACGTTCTGCAGTCTCTCTTCCATCGATGTCTCTTCCTACTTTGACGATTCAAGCGCGGCCTTTGCCTTCTTGCCGAGGTCTGGCCCGTACTTCATGACTAACCCCTGGAGCTTCGCCTTGCGGACGTTCGGCTTGAGCGAGGCGTCAGACACGACCTTCTCGGTCTCCGAGTCGGCGAGCGCGCAAAGCTCGCCCCACTTCTTGTCCACCGGTGCGTATGTGCCGCGAAACGGGAAGAGCTTCTTCGCCGCGTCCGCATAGCGCCTGCCCTTCACGGCCCCTTCTGCTGCCTCAAGCGCGGCGCATGCGTCGGCATTGAGCGACTTGTCGAGGAACGCGAACGCCTTCTCTATGTCCGCGGCAGGCGGCATCTTGTGGCCGAGGCCCGGCGTCTCGTTGTAGAACGAATTTGCGAATCCGGCCTTGCGGTATCCGTCGTATGCCTTGATCGTCCCGTCGCGGTTGAAGTCCTTCGAGCCGGTAAGGAACACAAAGTAGTGCTTCTTTGCAAGGTCGAAGAGCTTGTTGTCGCGCTTCGACAGGAAGCCAGGGTAGAAGCTCCCCTTGCCTGCGGGGAGACGATCCCAGAAATTGCATCCGATGACGTAGAATCCGCCGCCGGTGAAGACATCGGAGTAGGTAATCGAAACCTCCGACGCGCAGCGGCCGCCGCCCGAGTTGCCCGCGATGTAGATGTGCCTGGGGTCGATGTTGTAGAGCTTCTTCAGGTTGAAGACGGCGTCGATTGCCGCGCGAAAGCGTATGGGCGGCCAGACTGCGTTGCCTGTGCCGTTCGCGCCGGCATAGATGAACCCACGGCTTTCAAGCGACTGGCGCAGTGCACTTGGCATGGCCCCCTTGTCGGAGGAGCTGATCCACACGAAAAGCGGCGCGGGCTTCTTCGCGTTGTACGACTTCGGCACGTCGACTTCGTACGTTCGCGCCGAGACGGAATACGGCTTGTCCTTCCCGGCGTTGTCCCTGTCTTCGAAGCACTGCGGATGGCGGCGCTTCATCTCCTTGTAGTCGCCGAGCTTGTCGCCCTGCTGGAAAGTCAGCGTCAAATGCCCCTTTGCATGCGGCTCCGCGGCAACAGCAGCCCCGGCGGCAAAGGCCAGCGCGATGAGCAGATTCATCTTCATGCAGACGTCCCCTTTCTTCATTGCCCTTTACTTCTTGCCTTGCGCAGGCACGGCGAGCGAAGCGCCCTTCATGTCGGTCCAGAGCGTGCCCTCGCCCGCGTGGATCACGCGTATCCTGACGTCGGGGTTGAGCGCGTCCGCGAACGTGAGGTCGGCCCAGAGCGACGGATCCTTGAACGCAGAGGCGCGGCGCTTCAGGCCAAGCGCCTCCTCGTTCTCGACGAGGAACTTCGCCTTGACCTCGGCGGAACCGCGCGTCTCGGTGATCTTCGCCTGTATCTTCGCGCACTCGAGGTCGATTTCAGCCGCCTTGAGCTTCGTCTCGGCGGTTATCTCGGCGACGTCCTTCTTCATCTCCGCGGCGACGGTCGCGACGAGCTTTGCCGTCTCCTGCTCGACCTCGCGCTTGAGCTGGTCGACCTTGGCGACTTCGGTGTTCAGCTCGGCGCGGCGCTTTTCCGTGTCCTGCTGGGTCTTGTTCGTGAGATCCTGCTCCTTCGCGACGGCGGCGGACTGGATCGGCGCGAGAATCTCCTCCGGGACCTCGACATGGCGGACGATCGCGTTTCTTACGAGAATGTGCTTCTCGCCAAGGACGCGCACGAGCTCGGCCGTCATCTCCTCCTGGAACTTCTGGCGGCCTTCGCCGTCGATGAACTCGCGGGCCTTGTAGTCCGAGCCCTTCATGCGCGAGATCGAGAGGATCTGCGGCATGATGATCTTCGAGACGACGGCGGGAAGGTCGCCGTAGAGCATGAAGATCTTC
Source organism: Verrucomicrobiota bacterium (assembly GCA_016280825.1). Classification (GTDB taxonomy): domain Bacteria; phylum Verrucomicrobiota; class Kiritimatiellia; order RFP12; family UBA1067; genus UBA1067. Next base: position 383 of record JAEEHL010000074.1, on the reverse strand, counting down.
GAGATCTTCTCGGGCATGAGCTCGAACTCCACCGTCATGTCGAGCATGATCGCGAAACCGTCGGACGACGGGAACTGCACGAACTGGTTCATGCCGAAGGCGACCGAGTCGTTCGCCGGGAGCTGCGACTGCGCGGCGGAGGCGCGCTGCTGCGCCGGCATCGCGGCTCCGGCGATCGCGGCGGAAGCGGTCTGCAAATACCGGTTGCCGCTCACGCTCTTGCGGGCGACGGGAGCGCGAGAAAGCGAGCCAATCGAGCTCGGTGCCCAGTTGTTCGAGAAGTTGCGCGCGCTGTCTTCGTCGACGATTCCGAGGTCGGCGTTCTGCGTCACGTACTCCGCGCGCTTCTGCACCTGCTTCTGGAGCGTCATGCGCTGGAGCTC
>JAEEHL010000073.1 GCA_016280825.1 Verrucomicrobiota bacterium | reverse complement strand
GGAGTCTTCGCCGGTGGGGATCTCGGGCGCAGGAAGGTTGGGGATCATCAGCAGCGTCTCGCGCAGGTCGTGCTCTACGGCGGAAAGCTCGTGGTCGATCTCGGCAATGCGGTCGCCGATCTTGCGCATCTCCTCCTTCGCGGCGGCGATGTCGCCGCCCTGCTTGGCGATCTGGCCGATCTCCTTCGAGGCGGCGTTGCGCTTGGCCTTCAGCGTCTCCGTCTCGGCGATGAGCGAACGGCGCTTCTCATCGAGGTCCTTCGCCTTCTGGACCCGCTCCTTCTCCACGCCACGCCGCGCCAGCTGCGCGGCGGTTGCGTCGAAATCTTCTCGTATCTTCTTTATGTCTATCATGTCTCTGCTCCTTCAAAGGTGCGTATTATACCATATTCACGCATTCTGTACCTTAAGGTAGGAAAGTATCGACCGCCTGAACGCCCTCGCGCTCGCCGCCTGCGCTCGCGCGCGGAACTCGTCAGTCTCACCGCCCGCCTCGCTCAGGCACATCTCGCTCGTGCGCTCCACTGGCAGGTATTCGGTCCAGTGCACCGCCACGTCGTGCCAGTTGCCGTCGCCGCCATAGACGCTCTCGTAGTCCACCCTATCCTCTCCGCAGTAGCCGTATGCCGTCACCGCCACCGTGCTTTCGCCGCCCTCGCGCCGCACCAGGCGCGTCTTGAGGATGTTTCGCGTTATGCTGCTCGGATGCCTGAAGCTGGCGTCGCCGTAGTAGTTCGCGATCGCCTCATGCTCCCAGAACGACGACGGGTCCCGCCCCACCACGCCCTTCCAGATGTCCTCGTGCATCCGCGTCTGCTGGTACAGGGGGATGGCGAGCAGAGGCGCGAGGGAGAAGTACGCATCCTTGAAATACCTTTCGTTGAACTTCATGAAGTACGCGAAAGCGGCGTCGTAGTCCCAGTTCCTGAACCGCGACGGGTCGGTGTCGATGGTCGCCTCGTCGAGGTGCTTCGAAAGCAGCATGTTGATCCTCTTCCGCTTGAGGAACGTGAAGTCGTCCCCGTAGCCGACGCTGGTGTCTTTCATCAGGGCCAGCATCTGCGTCTGCGCGACAGGCGTGAACAGCAGCCGGAACTCAACCTCGTTGTCCCTGTCCTTGGTGTGGAACCAGGTCTCGAACTCCTGGTTGCTCATCAGCGTGAAGTTCGAATCGTCGTCAAGGTTCCGCGAATAGGCCTTCAGCCTGCTCAGGCGCCAGCGCTTGCGGATGGAGCCGCAGAGGCCGCCCTCTGCGCCTGTAAGCCCTGACGGCCTATGCGTGAACGAGAGGTTCGGCGCCGCGTCGTTGCCGTAGATCAGCAGCTTGTGCTCGCCGTACTCCGGGATTGGCTTGGTGACCGAGGCGGTGAGCGTCTCGTACCTCGTCACGCGGTGCCGCCTGCCCTCGGAGTCCTCCTCCCATTCCGTCCAGGATATCTCCTTGTGCCCGTAGTACGTCTTCTCGCCCCACTGCATATCGAGATATTGCCCGAACACGAACGGGTTGCCGTTGATCTCGCCCGACTGCGCGAACGTGATCGACTTCCCGTTGTTGAAGCCGTCGCTCCACCCGAAGTGGCTACGCAGGGAATCGAGCCTCGCGGCCGTGAAGTACGGATCGAACGCCAGCCTTGGCACTGTCGCCTCGATAAGCCTGGGCGTCAGGTCCCACGTGTACAGGCGGTTCATCGGCTCCATCTGCCTCCAAGCCTCGGACATCTTGGCGTCAATCCTGCGCTCGATCGCCTTGAGCGCGCCCGAGACGTTGCTGAACAATGGGATCATCGCTATCCCGAGGATCACTCCCGCCACGGCCAGCAGCACAAGCCAGCCCATATCCTCCGGGCTGCGCTCCCCGACAGTGGCTGCGCCAATCGCCGCCGCCGCGGCCCCTACGAATCCAAGGGCGATCAGCAGCCCGCAGATCAATTTCTTCGTGCGCGCCGAACTCGCCTGCCGCCGCAGGGCCCTTATCGTCTTCACCAGCGCGCGGTTCGCGGCCACGTCCACGCCGGCGCGTCTGGCGAGCTCGACGAACTTGTCGCGTGCGAGGGCGGCGAACTTCTGCCGGAACTCGTCGCGGAAGCGCGCAAGCGGCTCATAGACGTCCTCGATCAAAAGAAGGTCTCTCTTGCCTGCGCCTTGACCTCGGCCGAAGCGGTGAACGGTATGCGCGTGGTGTAGCCGGCGCGCGCGGCGACAATCTGCTTCGTGGGCCAATCGAAGAGGTCGGCGTTCCACTGCATCACGGAATCGTTGTAGAGCTGGCGCGCGGCGGTGATCTCCTTCTGCAGGTAGCTGTTCTGCTGGATCGCGTCGGCGATGGCCGCATGGGCCTTGAGGTCAGGGTAGGCCTCCACCTGCGGGAACAGCCGCCCGAAGCACCCGTCGATCTGGCTGGCGACGGCGTTCCTTTCGGCGTCGGGGAGCCGCCCTCCGCGAAACGCGGCGACCGCTTTCATCACGTCCTTGTCAAGGTCGATGGCCTTCTCCACGAGCTTGGCGAGGTTCTTCAGTATCTG
>JAEEHL010000072.1 GCA_016280825.1 Verrucomicrobiota bacterium | reverse complement strand
GCCGGCGATGACGTGCTGCGCCTCGCCGGGCGCGAGATGACCACAGTCAGCCGCGCGCAGAGCCAGCACCTGTACGACATGTACTTCCGCCTGTATCCGACGCACTACAACGCTGCGCAGATGGCGATGTCCCTCGGCACGGCGGCGTACAAGGCCGAGGACTACGATCAGGCGGTGCACTACTACGAGACGGTCCTGACGCAGTACACCAACTCCACCCACTGCATCACGGCGCTCAACATGATGTCCGCCTGCTACGGCAGGCTGGGCGACGAGGAGAAGCAGATCGAGTACCTGAAGAAGTACCTTGAGGTGGAGAAGATGGTGACAAAGCGCGTGAAGAGCCGCCTCGCGCTGGCGACGGTGGAGCGCAAGCGCGGCCTCACGCTCTACGAGGAGGCGTCAACGAACACGGTGGAGGGCGCGTCTGCGGACATTCTCAAGAAGGCGGCCATCGCGGTGCTTTCGGCGGTGAAGGATTTCCGGCTGACGGTGAAGGATGCCGAGGAGGGGCTGGCGAGCCCGCTCACGTCGAGCGACGACAAGAAGGAGCTTGCGAGCTCGCGCGACTTCGCGCTGTACCTGGAGGGCGACACGTGGCAGAGGCTGCACCAGCCGATCGGGAAGATGGACGAAAAGGCGTTTCTCGCGCAGGCGGCGAAGTGCTACGACACGTACCTGGAGAAGAGCCCGAAGGGGAAGTTCGCCCCGCAGGCGCTCGTGATGCTGGGCACTGTGTACACGGCGCAGGGCGATGCGGCGAAGTCGAAGGAGGCGTTCGCGCGGCTCGCGAAGGAGTTCCCGAACTCCGACGAGGCGAAGAACTCAGTGCCGCGCTTCGCGAAGGCCCTCATGGACATGGGCCGCAAGGCGGAGGCCGTGGAGCAGTATGAGCAGATGATCAAGACGGCCGGCAACTACACGGCCTCGCAGTTCATCGCCGCCGGCGACGCGCTTGTGGACTTCAAGGCGTACGACACGGCGCAGATGCTCTACCAGAAGGCTCCGGAGCTCGCGAAGGGCAAGCCGAACGAGAAGTTCATCGACGCTCGCGCGCAGATCGGCGAGGCGAGGGCGCTCTTCGGCGCGGGCCGCAACGCCGAGGCGCACGAGGCCCTGGACAAGTTCATCGAGAAGAACGCGAGCAACGCGCTCGTCGTGGACGCCTACCTGATGCTTGCGAAGGTCGCCTCGGAGGAAGGGCGCAAGGAGCGCGAGAACAACCTCCGCACGAAGTACTTCAACGCGGCCGTGGGCGCGGTGAAGAAGGTGCGCCAGTACCGCAAGGATCTCGAGGACGAGATGTCGCTCGAGTCCTCCGACGTTCTGGTGCGCAAGATGGAGGCGGAGGAGACGATGCAGCTCAAGGCCGAGGCCGAGGCGACGCTGCGCCTTGCGGTGGGCGGCTTCCAGGCGTTCCTGCAGGCGCACCAGCCTGACGAGGAGCATCCGGTATCGAAGATGACCCCGAAGCAGCTCAAGAACCTCGAGCGCTGCTACGCAACCGCGCTGCCTCTCATGACCAAGCTGCTCCCGAAGCAGGAGGACAAGAAGGAGTTCGCGCAGAAGATCGTGGAGTACGGGGAGTCCTATCTCGACATCTTCCCGAACGGAAAGGCGAGGACTGCGGTGCAGAACTCGATCAACCAGGCTAAGGCGGAACTCTGACAAACAGAAAAAGGCTTAAACGGCAAAGGAAAAAGACGATGAAGAAAATTCTGGCAGCAATTGCGATTACGGTGTCTGCCGCGGCGTTCGCGGCGGGCGGCGAGATAATCGGAACGATCACGGACGCTCAGGGTACGCACAAGGGCATTGTGCGCTACAGCCTGAAGTCAAAGACGTACTTCGTCACGACGAAGCAGAACGGCGCATTGCTCGAGGCGGAGATCGCGCCGGCGGACGTCACGGAGATGGACATCGCGGAGCCGGCCGGCTGGGCGCAGGCGGTGGCCAACGTGGAGAAGGGGCGCGCCGCCGCATCGGTGAACTATTTCGCCGGGATCGTGAAGCAGTACAACCACCTGCAGTGGGACCTGCGCGCGGCGCGCTATCTGGCCGATGCGTACCTCGCCTCTGGCAACGCCGACAAGGCGCTGGAATCGTGCACGGCGGTGGTGCGCGCCGATCCGGAGGCCGCCTACAAGGGCGAGCTGGCGCCGATCTTCTGGAAGGTGCTTCTCAAGCTCGGCAAGAAGGATCAGCTCGAGAAGCTGCTCGGCAAGGCGGCGGCTTCGGGCGACCGCTATTCGAGCGGCGCGGCGCTTATCGGGCGCGGCGACATGATTCTCGCGTCCGGCGAATCGGCGGACTCCATCCGCTCCGCGCTCGTGGACGGCTACCTGCGCGTGGCTCTCATGTACACAGACGGCAAGGTCGCCGAGCAGCTCAGGCCCGAGGCGCTCGCGAAGTCCGCGCAGTGCTTCGAGAAGATCGGCCAGGCGGCGCGCGCCGATGCGATGCGCGGCGACCTGAAGCGCCTCTACCCCAACAGCCAGTGGGCGAAGCAGTAACAGGGAAATCAGTTCAACTTCAAACTTCAAACGAAAAAGGAAAAAACAATGAGCATGAAGAAGATGAGAAAAGCTACGATGGCGGCGATGATACTGCTGGGGTGCGTGTGCGCTCCGGTTGCGGCGACCATCTCATATGGGCAGCTTGTTGACGAAAAGGGCAACAAGGTGGAGTCCGACACGTCCAAGCAGACGACCAAATCCGGCGGCGGATTCTACGACATCGTGTTTGGGTCGGGCATCGTGGGCATGCTGCTGTGGTTCGCCCTGTTCGGCGATGGCGCGATGGCGATCTACTTCGCGGTGGACTGCTTCGTTCTCGTGAAGCCTGGCAAGCTGATGCCGCAGCGCCTCATCACGAACGTCCAGAACGCGATGGCGGAGGGCGACGTGCAGAAGGCGATAGACGCATGCAAGAACGAGCCGAGCAGCATGAGCAACATCCTGTCGGCGGCGTTCCAGCATGTCGAGG